>NZ_CALWOJ010000012.1 GCF_944383115.1 uncultured Flavonifractor sp.
CCAGGCTGAGAGTCCTCTTGAGGTTTCTCATTTGGAATTCCTCCTTACAATATTTGACCACGAAGAGGGAACATCCTCTCCATGAGTCTGGCATAATCATAATCCATCAAATTCGTCCCGTCAACACCTCCGGCGGTTTTGTAACACAAGCGTAATGTTCCGGCCAGGGTGTTCCGGCGGAGGAAATCCACGGCGAAAGGCGTCGGACGGGGGGTCATCCGGTCAGCAGATCGTACACCGCGCCCTGTACATAGTCGATCTCCTCAAAGGTGGTGAAAGGCCCCACGGAGAACCGGACGGCGCCTTGGGGAAAGGTGCCCAGGGTACGGTGGGCCACAGGGGCGCAGTGGAGTCCGCAGCGGGTCTGTACCCCGTATTCCTGTTCCAGCCGGAAGGCCATCTCGCCGTTGTCCGCCTGGAGAAAGTCAATGGACACCACTCCGGTACGCTGCCGCGGGTCTTTCGTACCCAGCACCCGGATGCCGTCCTCCTCCAGTTCCATCATACGGGCCCACAGATGCCCGGCCAGCTTATGCTCCCGGATGCGGAGGGCCGCCCCCTCCCGTTCCAGATAGTCCAGCGCGGCCCCCAGGCCGAAGATGCCGGGCAGGTTGAGGGTACCCGCCTCAAACCGGTCGGGCAGGAAGGGGGGCATGTCCAGGGATTCCGACGCGCTGCCGGTACCGCCGGAGAGCAGCGGGTCCAGTTCCCCCGCCAGGGCGTCGGTGACCACCACGCCCCCGATGCCCTGGGGGCCCAGCAGGCCCTTGTGGCCGGGAAAGGCCAGGCCGTCAATACACATTTCTCCCATATCCACCGGGACGGAACCCAGGGTCTGGGCGGCGTCCACCAGGAAGAAGATTCCCCGTTCCCGGCAGAGGGGGCCGATGGTCTCAATGGGAAAGAGGGTGCCGGAGACGTTGGAGCCGTGGCAGAGCATGACGGCCCGGACGTCAGGGGTCAGTCTGTCCGCCAGTCCCTCCAGCACCAGTTCCCCCCGGTCGGTGCAGGGCAGATACTCCACCGTCACCCCCCGGCTCTTGAGCTGCTCCAGGGGACGGAGGACGGCGTTGTGTTCCATGGGGGAGGTAAGCACCCTGTCCCCCGGGCGGAGCAGCCCTTTGAGCAGCAGATTGAGCCCGGCGGTGGCGCCGGAGGTGAAGATCACGTTCCGCGGCCCGGGGCCGTTTACCAGCTTGTTGAGCTTTTCCCGCACCTCCAGCACCCGGCCCGCGGCGTCGTAGGCCCGCTGATATCCGCCTCTGGCAATGTTGCAGCCGACCTTGGCAATAAAATCACACATGGCATCCCCCACGCCGGGGGCCTTGGGATAGGACGTGGCGCCGTTGTCCAGATAGACGCTGCGCATGGCAGGTGATTCTCCTCTCCACATTTATTATATAAGGTAGGGGCGGGCAATTGCCCGCCCCGTCTGTTTTATAACAAGGTCTCCAGCGGCAGACGAATCCGGTAATTCTCCCGCTCCATCCGGGGGAGAAGCCGCTCCAGCACGTCGGCCGTGGCGGCGCTGTCGTCCAGCATCACCCGGACGCTGCCGGTTCGATTGCCAAAGGTCGTCATAAGGGCACTGCTGCGGGTATACGCGGTGCGCGTGTCCCCCGTTTGATCCACCTGGGGTATCCAGCAGGCCCAGCCCGCCTCTTTCAGGGCGGCGGCCACATCCTGCCCGGCTTGTTCCAGATATACCGTGTGGGGCCTCAGCCGCACCAGCTGCTCCAGCTTTGCTGCGCCGGCGTCCAATTCTTCCTTTACCCGGGTCAGAGTGGTTCCCCCCACGCTCAGGCCTACGGCGTGGCCGGAACCCACAATGCGGCGCAGCGTCTCGCCACTGCCGTCCAGATCCTCGGGACGGAACAGGAACAGAGCCCGCACGCCTTCCCCCTCCAGCTGATCCAGGATGTCATCCACCCCACCGCCGCCTGCGCACTGGAAGGAGAGATAAACCGTCAACTCCGCCCGATTGTCTTCCCCGCCGGTAGGCGTGGGAGTCGGTTCCGGCGTGGGTTGTACAGACGGCTGAGGCGTGGAGGGGTAGAGCTGTTTCAAGTAGTCGTTGTACCGCTTACGCATGGAGTCCTGGGCATACTGGATAAACTCGCTGCCCAGCCGCTCCTGGCCGTTGGTAATGCGGATCAGCGTGCCGTAGCTGGTGGGGGTATAGCTGTAGCGCAGATCGAAATAGGAGCAGACCGGCGCCAGCGGCACAAAGACCCAACCGTTGCGGGATACCGCCCGGATATTCATCTGCTGGCCGGAACGATCCACGCAGGTGCCGGCGTTCAGGTCGAAGGTCAAGGTGCCGCTGAGGCTGTAAAGCATGAAGCTGTTTCCCCCGTCCCCCTGGATCTGTCCGTAGGATACGCCCAGGTTCACCCCGGTCACTGTCCAGTCAAAGGCGGTATAGGGGACGTACAGCGATCCGCCGATCCAGGTAGGCATGGCCTCCACCGGCAAGGTAAGCATCTGGTCGTTTTCCGCCATCAGATAGATCTCCACCGTATCCGCCCTGGCGGTACTGACCAATCCGGGTCCCAACACCAGCGCCGCCGCGCACAGCAGCGTCAGCAGACGCTTCTTCCAGCCCATGTACGTCCCTCCTTTCTGTGGGTTTCTGTTGGCATTATATCATGATTTCTTCACCCGGTAAAGCCGCCCCCGCTTATGTCCCACCCCAAATACAGGATTTTTATCAAAGAGTGGGAACTTTTTGACAGGCGCCGCCGTCCAATAGAGCGATCACAAAAAAGAAAAGGAGAATCCCTCTATGAATCATCGCTTTCTCGCCCTGGCTTTGGCCGGGACGCTGACCCTGGGTATGCTCACCGCCTGCGGCGGCGGCAACAGTGACGGCAATGCCGAAACCCCCAACACCGTTGCCACCCCTCCCGTGACCGAGAGCCTTACTCCCGCTCCCGAGGATTCCGCCCCCGTGACGGAGGAGAGCCCCGACGCCCTGCCTGAGAGTTCCGCTCCCGTGGAGGAGAGCGAGGCTCCCTCCAACGAGCCCTCCAACACTCCCGCCGCTAAGCCCACCTCCACACCCAAGCCCACCACTCCGGCTACACCCGCGCCCAGCACCAAGCCTACCCCCACGCCCACCCCCACGCCGGAGAGCAAGCCCCAGGTCAGCGCCGTCCAGTCCACCTGGAACGACATCTCCAAACTGTCCCTGCCCAACCTGACCGCCATGGACGACGCCACCCTCTCCGCCATGTACGGCATCAGTGCCTCTGATCTGAAGGAATATGTGTGCATGATGCCCCTGATGGGCGTCCACGCCACCGAGTTCTTCATCGCCGAGGTGAAGGATGGCAAGATGGACACCGTGAAAGCCGGCATTGCCAAGCGGCAGGCCGACCTGGACGCCCAGTGGGCCCAGTACCTGCCCGAGCAGTATGAGCTGGTGCAGAACTATAAGCTGGTCACCAACGGCAGCTATGTTCTCTTTGCCGTCAGTGAATATGCCGGTGATGCAGTTGATATCTTCAACAGTTATACAAAATAAGTATTTTGGGGTAGAATAGAAGTTGCACTCTGGTGCCGTACCCATTATAATCATTTCAGCGCCCGGCAGGGCAAGCCTGCCGGGCGTCTTTCCTGAAATCTATAAAGAGAAGGTGAGCAGTTGGTCTTTTCCAGTTTGTATTTTTTATTTCTATATCTACCCATTGTATTATTAGTCTATTACATTACCCCTCTGAAATGGCGCAACCTGTGGCTGCTGGTGGTCAATCTGATCTTTTACGGCTGGGGCGAACCCAAGTATATCCTGCTGATGATTTTCACCATCGTGCTGGACTACTTCTGCGGCCTGATCGTGGCCCGGCGAAAATTGCAAGGCGACGACAAGGGCGCCCGGACCGCTGTAGCGGTGGCGCTGGTCCTCAATCTGGCCATCCTGTTTTTCTTTAAATACTGGGATTTGGTGGCCACGACCTTCCAGCACTTCGGCGTTGGTATGCCGGTACTCAACCTGACGCTGCCCATCGGCATCTCCTTCTACACCTTCCAGACCATGACCTACCCGGTGGACATCTACCGTGGAGACGCGGAGGTGCAGAAAAGCATTGTCAGCTTCGGTACCTTCGTTACCCTCTTCCCCCAGCTCATTGCCGGTCCCATTATCAAGTACAAAGAGCTGGCTGACCAGATGACCTACCGCACCCACTCCCCGGAGCAGTTTGCCTCCGGCGTACAGGTGTTTGTGGTGGGTCTGGCCAAGAAGGTGCTGCTGGCCAACAACATCGGCAAGCTTTGGGATGTCTATCTGGCTCTACCCACCGACCAGCTCACCGTCTCCGGCGCCTGGCTGGGCGTGGTGGCCTTCTCCCTTCAGCTGTACTTTGACTTCTCCGGCTATTCCGACATGGCCGTGGGCCTGGGCCGGATGCTGGGCTTCGAGTTCCTGCGGAACTTCAATTACCCCTATATCTCCAAGTCGGTCACCGAGTTCTGGCGCCGGTGGCACATCTCCCTGGGCTCCTGGTTCCGGGAGTACCTGTATATCCCCCTGGGCGGCAACCGGGTGAAAAAGCCCCGGCTGTTTTTCAACCTGCTGGTCGTTTGGGCCGCCACCGGCATCTGGCACGGCGCCAGCTGGAATTTCCTGATCTGGGGCCTCTACTTTGCCGCCCTCATCATTCTGGAGAAGGCCTTCCTGGGCAAGCTGCTGGAGAAGTGTCCCGCTGTGGTACAGCACATTTACACTCTGTTCCTGGTGCTGGTCAGCTGGGCCATCTTTGCCGTGGAGGATTTCGGTCACATGGGCGTCTACCTGTCTGCCATGTTTGGCTTTGCTCCAGCCGGTCTGGCCTCCCCCAGCGTGGCGTACTACTTCACCTCTTTCCTGCCCATGCTGATCATCGGTGCCGTGGCCGCCACTCCGCTGGCTACCAAGCTGTGGAAAAAGCTGCCGGAGAAGCCCATGAAAGTGGTGCTGCCGGTGGTGTTGCTGGCCGGTCTGATTCTTTCCACCGCCTATCTGGTGGACGCCACCTACAATCCCTTCCTCTATTTCCGCTTCTGATTGGAGGTTCTGATTATGTCGAAAAAATACTGCATCTTCATCAGCGCTCTGTTCTGTGCCTTTATCGGGCTGTTCCTGGTGGCCAACGCCGCTACTCCTAGCCGGGAGTTCTCCGAAATGGAGAACCGCAATCTGGAACAGATGCCCAAGCTGTCTGTGGACAGCTTGTTGAGCGGTCAGTTTATGAAGGACTTTGAGACCTACACCACCGACCAGTTCGTGGGCCGGGACGGCTGGATCGCCCTCAAGTCCACCACGGAGCGGCTGCTGGGCAAGAAGGAAAACAACAACGTCTACTTCTGCGACCAGGACACCCTCATTACCCGGTTTGACCAGCCCGATGCCGCTAAGGTCACGGAAAATCTGAATTATGTGAGTACCTTTGCGGAAAATGCCGGTATTCCGGTAACCTTTTCTCTCATCCCTACCCAGGCCTGTATCTGGGCTGATCGTCTGCCCGACGGCGCTCCCAACGCCAGCCAGACCGGCCTGCTGGACCAGGCCAAGGCCGCCGTTCCCGGCGCTACCTGGGCGGATCTGTACAGCCCCCTGTGGGAGCACAAGGATGAGAGCATCTTTTACCGCACCGACCACCATTGGACCAGCCTGGGCGCCTATTACGGTTATACCGGCCTGGCCGATGCCCTGGGCTACACCCCGGTGCCTTTGGACGCCTACACCGAGACCGTCCGCTCCACTGAGTTCTACGGCACGGTGTTCTCCTCCTCCGGTGTCCGCTGGGTGAGTCCCGACACCATTACCACTTATGTACCCGATACCGGCATTACCGTCACCAGCTACACCTATGACAGCAATGGCAACCCGGTGGAGGTGCCCCGGGCCCTGTATGACGAATCCTACCTCTCCGTAAAGGACAAATATTCCATGTTCCTGGGCGGCAACCAGTCTCTTGGCGTGGTTAAGACTCCCAATACCGACAAGCCTAAGCTGCTCATCATCCGGGACTCCTACGCCGACTCTCTGGTGCCCTTCCTCACCCCCCACTTCTCCGAGATCCACCTGATCGACCTGCGGTACTACAAGCTGTCCATTGCCGACTACATCCAGCAAAACGGCATTGACCAGGCTCTGGTCCTCTACAGCATCCCCAATTTCTGTACCGATACCAACCTGTTCTGGCTGACCCGCTGAAATTACAAAAAGTCCGGCCCCTTTTGGGGGCCGGACTTTTTTATGCTTTCATCAGTCCCGCTGAGAGTGGATATTCATGGAGTGGTTGACCTTGCCGATGACAACCAGCACCACCACCATGGAGACCACAGCAATCAGCAGGTTCAGGATCATGTTCTGGACGAAAGCAGCCAGAATGTAGTTGACGAAGCAGACCGCCGCCACGGTGACCGCGTAGGGCAGCTGAGTGGCCACGTGATTCAGGTGGTAGCACTGAGCGCCGGAGGAGGCCATGATGGTGGTATCGGAGATGGGAGAGCAGTGGTCGCCCATAACCGCGCCGCCCAGAGTGGCAGCGATGGCGATCATCAGCATCTCGTTGCCGTTGATCAGATCGGCAGTCAGATCGGCAGCCGCCACGCCGCCGGAGAACACCGGGATGACGATGGGCAGCAGGATAGTGAAGGTACCCCAGGAGGTGCCGGTAGCGAAGCCCAGGAACGCGGCGATAATGAACACCACGGCGGGCAGGAAGTTGTGCAGGCTGTCGCCGAAGCCGGAGACGATGTCAGCCACAAACTGGGGGGCGCCCAGGGACTTGGTCACATCGCCGATGGTCCAGGCCAGGCAGAGGATCAGGATGGCGGGAACCATCTGCTTGAAGCCCTCAGGCAGGCAGTCCATCAGTTCGGTGAACTTCATGGAGCGGCGCACCATGAAGAAAATCATGCTAAGAATCAGGGCAATCAGAGAGCCCAGAGGCAGGGCGGAGAAGGCATCAGTGTTGGCAAAGGCGGAGATGAGATCGGTACCGCCACCCTGATAGCCCACATAGATCATGGCGCCCACGCAGCAGGCCACCAGCATGATAACAGGAATGACCAGGTCAATTACCTTGCCGTTGGGATTGAATTTCATCTCCTCAGCGCCGGCAAAGGGCCGCTCGGGGGTGGTGTAGATGTCACCCTTGGCGGCGTTGTCCTCATGCTTCTTCATGGGACCGTAGTCGATGTTCAGGCTGGTCATGACCATGATAAACACCAGGGTCAGAATGGCGTAGTAGTTGTAGGGAATGGCCTTCAGGAAGATCTGGAAGCCCAGCTCGTCGTTGCCGATAATACCGGTGACGGCCGCGGCCCAGGAAGACACGGGCATCATGATACAAACGGGAGCGGCGGTAGCGTCGCACATATAGGACAGCTTGGCCCGGGAGATGTGGTGGCCGTCGGCCACGGGACGCATCACGTTACCGGTGGTCAGGTTGTTGAAGTAGTCGTCCACGCCCAGCACGATGGCCAGGATGAAGGTGGACCACAGAGCGCCCGACTTGGTCTTGATGTGCTTGACGGCCCAGTCGCCGTAGGCCTTGGAGCCGCCGGCCCGGATCATCAGGGCCACCATGGTACCCAGAATGACCAGGAACATCAGGATACCCATGTTGCCGCCGGCGTTGCTGCACAGGCGGGCCACGAAGTCCTGCAGAGCGTCAATGGGATTGCCGTTGGTGAACAGCAGGCAGCCCACGATGATGCCCAGGAACAGAGAAGAATACACTTCCTTGGTGATCAGTGCCAGAATAATGGCTACCACAGGGGGCAGCAGGGACGCGATGGTACCCCAGGCAGCAATGTCGGCGGTGGCGGCGTCACCCTCTGCAAAGGCTACCGTAACCAGAAGACAAGCCAGGGTAAACAAGGTCAGCAGGATTTTGCCAGATCGTTTGATACGCGGTGAATTCATATCAGCCCTCCTAATAAGATCGGTGAATCCTATAAGCTCCCCAACCCAAGGACTCGAAAGGTATCATAACAAAATTGTTATTAAATTGACAATGTTTTTTTGATATTTTGCATATTTTTGTAGAGGCTCACAGAAAGATGTATGTATTTTTGGGCATATAATCTATATACTTTTCTTTTTTATTCCATTTTATCCCTATAAAATCCTTTTCTGAAGGGCAGAAACATCCTTTCCTCTTGGGTGTTTGATCGGAACCGCGCATCAGTTTGCACTTTTAAAACTATTTGGTTTGTTTTTCTGGTCTTTTGCAGCAAAAAATCACCCCCGCCGTACAAACGGTGGGGGTGATTTTTACCGTATGGAACTGCCGGCGTTACGCTCAATCCCGCTGAGAGTGGCGGCTCATGGAGTGGTTGAGCTTGCCTACCACCAGCATAAAGCCCACAGTGGAGGCCACGGCAATGAGCAGGCAGACGACCTGAGGCACATAATCGATAATCAGGCCGGTGATAATGTAGTTGACGAAGCCGATGGCAGCCACGGTAACCGCGTAAGGCATCTGGGTAGCCACATGGTTGAGGTGGTAGCACTGCGCACCGGTGGATGCCATAATGGTGGTGTCGGAGATGGGAGAGCAGTGGTCGCCCATAACCGCGCCGCCCAGAGTGGCGCCGATGCCCACCATCAGGATGGGCACTTCGTTCAGGGTTTCGGCGGTCAGGTTGGCGAAGCCGCCGGGGGTGAAGATCTCCAGCACGATGGGCAGCAGAATGCCGAAGGTACCCCAGGAGGTGCCGGTGGCGAAGCCCAGGAAGCAGGCAATGATGAAGACCACGGCAGGCAGGAAGTTATGCAGGCCGGGGCCGAGCTGCTCCACAAACGCGGCCACGAACTGGGGCGCGCCCAGGCCATCCCGGGTGACGCCGCTGATGGTCCAGGCCATGCAGAGGATCAGGATGGCAGGCACCATCTGCTTGAAACCTTCAGGCAGGCAGTCCATCAACTCGGTAAACTTCATGGAGCGGCGGACAGCAAAGTAGATCATATTGATGACCAGAGCGATGGTGGCGCCGAAGGGCAGGCCGAAGAAGGCATCGGTGTTGGCGAACATATCCAAGATACCCTCGCCGCCGCCCAGCCAGCCGGCATAAAGCAAGCCGCCCACGCAGCAGACGATGAGGATGACCACGGGGATCACCAGGTCGATGACCTTTCCGTTGGGATTGAACTTCATTTCGGCGGCATCGGCATAGGGCCGCTCGGGGGTGGTATACAGGTCGCCCTTGGCGGCGTTGTCCTCATGCTTCTTCATGGGACCGTAGTCGATATTCAGAGCGGTCATCATGATGATAAACACCATGGTAAGGACGGCATAGTAGTTGTAGGGGATGGCCCGCAGGAAGATCTGGAAGCCCAGCTCCTCGTTGTTGATAACGCCGGTGACAGCCGCGGCCCAGGAGGAGACGGGCATCATGATACACACGGGAGCGGCGGTGGCGTCGCACATATAGGACAGCTTGGCCCGGGAGATGTGGTGGCCATCGGCGACGGGACGCATCACGTTACCGGTGGTCAGGTTGTTGAAGTAGTCGTCCACGCCCAGCACGATGGCCAGGATGAAGGTGGACCACAGAGCGCCGGACTTGGTCTTGATGTGAGCCACAGCCCAGTCGCCGTAGGCCTTGGAGCCGCCGGCCCGGATCATCAGGGCCACCATGGTGCCCAGAATGACCAGGAAGATGAGGATACCTGCGTTACCGCCGATGTTGCCCATAAATCCGTTGACCAGATGGTCAATGGTAAGCACCACATCGAAGTTGGCCTGCAGCAGGAAACCTACCACGATACCGATGAACAGGGACGAGTAGACTTCCTTCGTGATCAGTGCCAGAACAATTGCGACAACAGGCGGCAACAGGGACCAGGCGGTACCGAAGAATTTGCTCTGGACCTCTTCGCCTTCTGCGCAGGCGACCGTCATCAGGACACAGGCTAAGGCAAAGACGACCAGCAGAATTCTTCCGAAGCGTTGCATTCGTGGTGAGTTCATAATAACCCTCCCTTATAATTTCGAATCCTAAAAGCCTCCCCAACCCAAGGATTCGTACCCTATGATACACCATCATTCACAATTTGGCAATACTTTTTCGGCAAATTTAACATGACTTTCGACTCATATATATTTCCAATTTACATATCCAGCAAAAAGCCCGCCTTTTTTAGAGTTTTTTGTATTCTTTGGAACGTTTTATCATCTTTACATCGGATTGTATGCAAATGGATACCGCCGGTCAGGTCGGACAAAGGCCTTGCATCGTCTGCCCTCACCCGTTGGAGGAACTCCTGTACATCATATCGGGATCTTACCCCTAATATGCCTGTCAGCTGTCCATAAACCGGATGTTCCACAATGACGTCGGCCACTTCGCCTCCGGCGTCCACAATGGCGTTGAGTTCATCCTCCATCTCCTCCGGGGCGTGGATACAGGCCACCGTCCGTTCCACTCCGGCAGGCCGGCGGCCCAGTACATAGCCCCGGGGGGTGGCCACGATATCCGCGCCGGCCGCCCGCAGCAGGGCGATGTCCCCCACAATAATCTGCCGGCTCACGGAAAACTGTTTGGCCAGCGCGGCGGCGCTTACCGGGCCTCCCGCCTGCTCCAGCGCCTGTTCCACTGCCGCCCGGCGGGCCTGCCCACCAGATCGCTCCATGCGCCCCACCTCCTTACTGTGTTTTTATTCAGTATAGCAGGTCTGGCTCTCCCTGTAAATCATCCCGGCGACAGCGGCAGCTTGCCTTTCCCCAGGGGATGTGCTAAAATGTGACCGACTGGTTTCCACACCCGGTCCAAGCGCGGCGCTGCCGCGTTCGTTCGGCGGGACTCACCGCCGTTCTCTAAATACGAAAATGGAGGTTCCAACTTAGTATGCGCAAATCTACCACCCGTGATCTTACCCTGGCCGCTATGGTGGCCGCCGTCTATTTCGTCCTGTGCTATTTCGGCAACATTTTTCAGCTCACCTTCGGACCTGTCCAGGTCCGTCTGGGAGAGGCCCTCACCGTGCTGCCCTTCCTCTTCCCCGCCACCGCGCCGGGACTGGTTCTGGGCTGCCTGCTGACCAACATTCTCTCCCCTTACGGCCCCATCGACATGGTGGTGGGCACCCTGGCCACCGCCATCGCCGCTTTCCTCAGCGCCAAGATGCCCCGCTGGTATCTGGCCGCCCTGCCCCCCATCCTTATGAACGCCCTGCTGCTGCCTCCCATGTGGGCCTGGGCCCAGGCGGGGGCTGTCAACAGCACGTTCTGGGCGGCTTACGGTCTCAATCTGTGGACCTTTGTGGTGGGCGAGGCCCTGGCCTGCTATGTGCTGGGCTCCGTGCTGCTGCTGGCCCTGCCCAAGATCCGCTATTTCCGCGCCATGATTCCGGAGCGCCGCCTGGCTGTCCGCTGAGGCGACGTCCCTCAGTTTAATCACAGACAAGGAGGATTCCCTCATGAAAGTCCGCAAGGCTGTCATCCCCGCCGCTGGTCTGGGGACAAGGATGCTCCCCGCCACCAAGACCGTACCCAAAGAGATGCTTCCAATGGTGGACAAGCCGGTGATCCAGTATATCATCGAAGAGGCGGTTGCCGCCGGCATTGAGGATATCCTCATCGTCACCAACCGGGCCAAGTCCGCTATGGACGACTACTTTGATTATTACCCCGAGTTGGAGACCCGCCTGCTCCAGGCCGGGAAGGAACAGGAGCTGGTGGAGGTCCGCCGGGCCGCCGATCTGGCCAACATCTTCTACGTCCGCCAGAAGGAGACCAAGGGTCTGGGCCACGCCATTTACCGGGCCAAGCGTTTTGTGGGGGACGAGCCCTTCGCCGTGCTGCTGGGGGACGACATCATGCGGGCTGAGAAGCCTGTGACCCTCCAGCTGGTGGAGGGGGCGGAGAAGTACGGTGCTTCCGCCGTGGGCGTGCAGAAGGTATCCACCGACGCCATTTCCCGCTATTCCTCGGTCAAGATCTCCCCTCTGGAAGAGCGGATCTTCGACGTGTCCGACATGAATGAAAAGCCCACCCCCCAAGAGATGTTCTCCAACTACGCCATCCTGGGCCGGTATGTGCTGACCCCTCAGATCTTCGATATCCTGGAAAATCTGAAGCCGGGCTACGGCGGGGAGATCCAGCTCACCGACGGTCTGCGGGAACTGTGCCGCAAGAGCCGGATGATCGCGGTGGACTTTGAGGGCCGCCGGTACGATACCGGCAACCTGTGCGGTTTCCTGGAGGCTACCATCGACTTTGCCCTGGAAAACAAGGCTACAGCCTCCTGGCTGCGGCACTTTATTAAGGAAAAGGCAGAAAACCTGCGGTAAGGTGTGGATATACCGCAGGCATCGTTCTGGATAAAAAAGAAGCGCCGCAGTTGCGGCGCTTCTTTTTATTCTGCCAGCAGATCCCGCTGATCCGGGTGGCTTTCAAACCATTTCACGGCGTAGGAACAGGTAGCCACCGCCTTCATGCCCCGGCCACGGAGCTGATCCACCGCCCCCTGCACCAGCTGGCCCGCCACCCCCTGGCCCCGCAGGGAGCCATCCACAAAGGTGTGGTTGATATTGGCCACACCGGGCCGCTCCTCCGGGAAGGTAATCTCGGCAATCAGCTTGCCCTCCTCATTCTCGGCCCACAGCCGGCCGGGCTTGCTCTGAAATTCCATAGAGTTTCCTCCTTTGTTGTAAAAATGGCGAGGGCGGGTGCGAATCGAACACACCAGGACGGGAACGCCGTCCCCAACGGTTTTGAAGACCGCGGGGCTCACCAGATACCCTTCCGCCCCCATATGGCGGGGCGTTACAGAAACCTCCGCCCCTCCCCGATTTTTTGGGTGACTCTCACCCGGTCCCAGTATTCCAGCAGCAGCAGAGCATACTTGCGGGAGATCCCCAGCTGGTCCCTGGCCTGGGCCAGGGTGAACATTCCTGTGCCGAACCGGGCCTTCATCCTGTTTTGCGCCTCCAGGCAGCTCTCCCCCCAGGCCCGCACCTTGGGGGACAGCGGGGTGATCACACCCCGGTCGGCCAGGGCCCGACCCGCCCGGCGGCAGGCCGCCTCCTGTCCGGGGAAGGCCCGCTCCACCTCCTCATTGGTGGGGGGTTCCAGTCCAGCCGCCCGGTAAATCTGGCATAATTTCATCTCCATCGCCGGGTCGGTTTCCGGCGTCTGGGGCGGCGGCGCTTCTCTGGCCGGCTGGGCCGGGCGGGGCAATTCCTCCCCCGCCGCCAGGGCGGCCAACCGGGTCAGCCGGGCCGGGTCCATCCGCCCCTTGGCGGGGGGCTCCAGATCCAGAACCACCCCGCCCCCCACGGTGACCACCGGGGAGAAGAAGCGCACCACGAACCGATCCCCCCGCAGGGCCGCCAGAGGCTGGTCCAGACGCAGCTGGGCAAAGCCCGCCTCCCCCGGCTCCAGTTTGTCCCGGCCCATCAGGATGCACCGGCACATCAGCGCCCGCCCGCCGTGGTGAAGGTGGAGGGTGGAATTGTTTTTGACGGCATAGGGGGCCTGAGGCAGCACCTTCAGGGCCACATCCAGCCGCTGGGTGAGGATCAGGCTGTCCGCCGGGGCCAGGGTATCCCCACGGGACACCTCCCCCCGGTCCACCCCCGCCAGATTCACCGCCGCCCGGCTGCCGGGGGCCAGTTCCTCCACGTCAACGCCGTGGCTCTGGAGGCCCCGCACCCGGGCCATCCTGTCCCCCGGCCACAGGCGCACCCTGTCCCCCCGGCGGAGGGGGCCGCCGGTGAGGGTGCCGGTGACTACCGTGCCGCTGCCCGCCACCGAAAAGGCCCGGTCCACATGGAGGCGATAGTCTCCTCCGCGCTCCGGAGGGGGCGTCTCTTCCACCAACTTTGCCAAAGCCCTCTTCAATTTCTCCAGTCCTGCCCCTGTCACCGCCGAGGTGGGGATGATGGGTGCGCCCTCCAGAAAGGTGCCCTTCACCAGGGCGCGCACCTGTTCCTCCACCCCCGGTTTGATATCCAGATCGGCCCGGGTGAGGGCGATGACGCCCCCTTTCAGGTCCAGCAGGGACAGGATGGCCAGATGCTCCCGTGTCTGGGGCATAGGCCCCTGGTCGGCAGCTACAGCCAGCACCACCAGATCCATACCGGCACAGCCGGAGAGCATGGTGGGCACAAATTTCTCATGGCCGGGCACGTCCACGATGCTCACCATCTGTCCCCCCGGCAGGGTCAGGGGCGCAAAGCCCAGCTCGATGGTGAGACCCCGGCGTCGCTCTTCTGCCAACCGGTCGGTGTCCACTCCGGTGAGGGCCTTCACCAGAGCGGTCTTGCCGTGATCCACATGGCCCGCGGTACCCAGGATCATGGCCGTTCTCCTTTCCACGCCGCCAGGGCAGAGCGGATGATATCCTCCTCCCCCGGCAGCAGGGTACGCACGTCCAGCAGCAGTTTCCCTCTATGGATCCGCCCCAGAATGGGGGTGGGCCGCCCCCGGAGGAAGGCCTCCAGCTCCTCCGCCGGGTCCAGGGCCACCGCCCAGGAGGGCAGCTCCTCCCCGGGCAGGGTGCCGCCTCCCGCCTCACCGGCGGTCATAACCGCCTCACAGGGGCAGAAGGGCGTAAGCAGAGCGGCCAATCTCTCAGCCTTTTGCCGCAAGTCCCGGGGCCGGGTCTCCAGCATGGCCCGGGTGGGAACGGCCACCCCGTCCCGCCAGTCCAGCAGGGTGGCCTCCAGGGCGGCCAGGGACAGCTTGTCCAGCCGCAGGGCCCGGGCCAGGGGGTCGGCTTTCAGCCGCCGGATGGCCTCCCCCCTGCCCACCAGGATGCCGGCCTGGGGGCCCCCCAGCAGCTTGTCCCCGGAGAAGCACACCACGTCGGCATACGCCGCCCACTGCTCCACAGTGGGGTAGTCCTGAGGCCAGGGGCCGGGTCCCAGCGCGCCGCTGCCCAGGTCGCACAGCAGGGGAACCTGATAGCGCTCCGCCAGGGCGGCCAGCTCCTCCACCGCCACGCTCTGGGTGAAGCCCACCACCTTGAAGTTGCTGGGGTGTACCTTCAGCAGGGCCTGGGCCTCCCCGCTCTTTAAAACAGCCTCATAGTCGGACAGCCGGGTCTTGTTGGTAGCCCCCACCTCCACCAGCCGGGCGCCGCTGCGGGCCATCACATCGGGCACCCGGAAGGAGCCGCCGATTTCCACCAGTTCCCCCCTGGAGATGGCCACCCCCATGCCGGGGGTGAGGGCAGACAGCATGAGCAGCACCGCCGCGGCGTTGTTGTTCACCGCGAAGGCGCCCTCCGCCCCGGTGAGTTCCTGTAACAGTTCCTCCACCCGGCCGGTGCGGCTGCCACGCTTGCCCGCGGCCAGGTCGTACTCCAGGTTGGAGTAGCCCTCCGCCGCCTGGGCCACCGCCTCCGCCGCCCTTCGGCTGAGCGGGGCCCGGCCCAGATTGGTGTGGAGGGCAACGCCGGTGGCGTTGACCACCCGGCGCAGGCCGGGCCGGGCCAGTTCCTCCGCCGCCTGCCGGGCCTGCTGCGCCAGGACGTGCAGCTGGGGCAGCTGAGTCTCCCCCGCCCGAATGGCACGGCGCAGCCTCTCCAGCACCCGGTTGGCCCCCGCCTTCTGGGCGGAGCGGGGCAGGCCGCTGTCCGCCAGGGCCGGACTGGCCAGCAGCGCGTCCATCCGGGGCAGCCCGGCCAGTGGATTCTCCGCCATAACGACGCCTCCCTCTTTACCAAGTTGTCAGCAGTATACCACAGTTTTCCCTGTTCAGGCATATAAACTTCCGGGTTTTCAGAAAAAGAGGCGAAAAAACGCACAAGACAAGGGAACATTCTAATTGACAGGCAGCTTACCCTGCGGTTATCATGCTGTTATAAGGTTGAAGAGAGAATTATGGATCGGAAGGAGTGTTATCCATGCGCGTATTTGAAACCAGCGTACAGGAACTCAAGCACGAGGTGCTGCGTTCGGTGGCCCGACTGGCCTGGAACGATGATCTCCAGACCGGTATTCTGGATATTCCGGAGGCGATCATCCCCGGTCCCGAGGCCAAGATGCGCTGTTGTATTTATAAGGAGCGGGCCATCATCTCCCAGCGGGTGAAGGTGGCTATGGGCGGCGACAAGACCAACCCCAACCTGGTGGAGGTGCTGGACATCGCCTGCGACGAGTGCCCCGTCACCGAGATCACCGTAGGCCCCTCCTGCCGGGGCTGTATTGCCACCCGCTGTATCCACACCTGCCCCAAGGACGCCATCACCATTGTGGACCACAAGGCCCAGATCGACCACAAGAAGTGCATCACCTGCGGCAAGTGTATCAACGCCTGCCCCTACGGCGCCATTGAAAAGAAAACCCGCCCCTGTGAGCGGGGCTGCAAGGCGGGCGCCATCTCCATGGGCGAGGACAAGAAGGCCTTTATCGATCCCGCCAAGTGCACCTCCTGCGGCGCCTGTATCTATCAGTGCCCCTTCGGCGCCATTATGGACAAGTCCTTTATCGTGGACGCCATCCAGATGCTCCAGGGCGCGGAGAAGTGGGGCTTCCATGTCTATGCCGCCGTGGCCCCCTCCATCGCCGGCCAGTTCGCCCCCGCCGACCTGGGACAGGTGGTCACCGGCCTGAAGATGCTGGGCTTCCACGACGTGGTGGAGGTGGCCCTGGGCGCCGACATGACCGCCAAGACCGAGGCCGGTGAGCTGGAGGAGAAGGGAATGCTGGCCTCCTCCTGCTGCCCCGCCTTTGTGGACTATGTGGAAAAGAACTTCCCTGACCAGGCCCACCTGATCTCCGAGACCCCCTCCCCCATGATCATGGCCGGCCGGTATATCAAGCGGAAGGACCCCTCCGCCAAGGTCATCTTCATCGGCCCCTGCGTGGCCAAGAAGATGGAGGTCAAGCTGGGCAAGACCATGCGTGCTGTGGACAGCGCCCTCACCTTTGAGGAACTGTACGCCATGTTCGAGTCCCGGGACATCGACGTATCCAAGCTGGAGTACACTGAACTGGATCAGGCCAGCGGCTTCGGCCGCTCCTTCGCCCACAGCGGCGGCGTGGCCGCCGCCGTGACCCAGGCTTTGAAGGAGCGGGGCAGCTCCTTCCAGGCCAAGCCCCTGCCCTGCAGCGGGTTTGAGGCCTGCAAGCTGGCCTTCCTGAAGGCGGCCAAGGGCATTGGCGACTTCAACTTCATTGAGGGCATGGCCTGCGAGGGCGGCTGCGTCCAGGGCCCCGCCCAGCTCATCCGCTCCCCCAAGAACCAGGGCGACGTGGATCGCCACGCCAAGCAGGCCGAGGGCCGCACCATCGAGGGCGCCGTCTCCGACGCGGAGAAGGCCCCCGTATCCGAAAGCTGAATGTGTTTTGAACAATTCGCCCCCGGCAGACGATCCGTCTGCCGGGGGCTTTTTCTGCTCATATTATCTCGCCGACCCACTCCGGGAATGGCTCCAGGGTCCTGGGCAGGATACCGTTGAGGGCAGCAATCAGAATGCCGTAGTTGGTGATGGGGATGCCCTGGTCGGCGGCGGTACGCTGGCGGTACTTCATCTCCCGCTCCCCCAAAGTACAGCCCCCGCAGTGGATCACCAGCTTGTAGGGGGTCAAGTCCTCCGGGTACTCCCGGCCGGAGCAGAAGGTGTAATCCGGCTCCGCCCCGGTGGCCTCATGAATCCAGCGGGGCAGCTTTACCGTGCCGATGTCCTCGCACTGGCGGTGGTGGGTGCAGCCCTCGGCGATCAGCACCTTGTCCCCGGTTTTCAGCTCCTTTGCCGCTCTGGCTCCCTCCACGGTGAGGGCCAGATCGCCTTTGTACCGGGCCATGAGGATGGAGAAGGAGGTGAGGGGTACCTCACGGGGCACCATTTTGGCCACCTTGCCGAACACCTGGCTGTCGGTGACCACCAGCCGGGGCGGCTTGGGCAGCCCCGCCAGGGTGAGGGCCAGTTCGGTGTCCCGGCACACCAGGGCGGCGGCTCCCGCCTCCAGCACGTCCCGGATGGTCTGCTGCTGGGGCAGGATGAGCCGGCCCTTGGGGGCCGCCTTGTCGATGGGCACCACCAGCACCACCGTGTCGCCGGGCTGCAAGAGATCGGCAATCAGGGGCCGCTTGGGGCCCTCCTGCCCCGCCAGCCGGGCGGCCTTCTCCTTCAGCTCATGGATGTGCAAGCCGGTGAGGGCGCTCACCCACAGGGTGTTCTCCCCCGCCTCCGGCACGGATTCCAACAGGTCGGCCTTGTTCCAGGCCAGCAGATAGGGGATGCCCTTGTCTTTGATGAGGGCAAGCAGTCCCGCCTCCGCCTTGCCAAGAGGCTGGGTGGAGTCGGCCACCAAAATAGCAAGGTCGGTCTTGTTGAGAACCTGCCGGGTCTTTTTCACCCTTAACTCCCCCAGTTCGCCCTCGTCGTCGATGCCGGGGGTGTCGATGATCTGCACCGGGCCCAGGGGCAGCAGCTCCATGGCCTTGTACACCGGGTCGGTGGTGGTGCCCTTCACGTCGGACACGATGGCCAGATCCTGGCCGGTGAAGGCGTTGACCAGGCTGGACTTGCCGGCGTTGCGCCGGCCGAAAAAGGCGATATGGACCCGCTCGCCGGCGGGGGTGGCGTTGAGGCTCATGGGTATCCCTCCTCAGAACCGGAAGTCCCGCTCGCCCTGGGCGATCTTCACCAGCCGGTCGGCCACGATCTCCTTCACCTTGGGGTTGGTGATGTAGGCCTGCTGCTGGGCAATGACCTTTTCGCCCACGGCGCGGGTCTCGGGAGCGGCATAGTCCATCAGGTACTCCTTCAGGGTCATGAGGGCATTGGGCAGGCAGCAATTCTGGATCTGGCCCGCCTTGCACAGAGACATGAACCGGTCGCCGGTGCGGCCTTCCCGGTAGCAGGCGGTGCAGAAGGAGGGCACATAGCCCAGCTCCATCAGCCAGCGCACCACCTCGTCCAGGGTACGGGTGTCGGACACGTCGAACTGGGCGGAAGACTCCTCCTCCGGCTCCTGCTCCACATAGCCGCCCACACTGGTGCGGGACCCGCCGGAGATCTGTGAGATCCCCAGCTCCAGCACCCGCTCCCGCACCTTCTGGCTCTCACGGGTGGAGATAATCATGCCGGTGTAAGGCACCGCCACCCGGATACAGGCCACGATCTTCTCAAAGATCTCGTCGGAGATGCCGTTGTCAAAGGCGCCGGGGTCAATGTCGTCGGCGGGGCACACACGGGGCACGCTGATGGTGTGGGGGCCCACGCCGAACACCGCCTCCAGATGCTCGGCGTGCATGAGCAGCCCGGCAAACTCGTAGCGGTACAGCTCCAGGCCGAACAGCACCCCCAGGCCCACGTCGTCGATGCCCCCCTCCATGGCCCGGTCGTGGGCCTCGGTGTGGTAGGCGTAGTTGCTCTTGGGTCCGGTGGGGTGGAGCTTCTCATAGCTCTCCTTGTGGTAGGTCTCCTGGAACAGGATGTAGGTGCCGATCCCGGCCTCCTTCAGCTTGCGGTAGTCCTCCACCGTGGTGGCGGCAATGTTCACGTTCACCCGGCGGATGGCGCCGTTCTTGTGCTTGATGGAGTAGATGGTCTGGATGGACTCCAGAATGTACTCCAGAGGATTGTTCACCGGGTCCTCCCCCGCCTCCAGCGCCAGCCGCTTGTGGCCCATGTCCTGGAGGGCGATAACCTCCGCGCGGATCTCCTCCTGGGTCAGCTTCTTGCGGGGGATGTGCCTGTTCTTGGCGTGGTAGGGGCAGTAGAGGCAGCCGTTGACGCAGTAGTTGGACAGGTACAGGGGGGCGAACATGACGATGCGGTCCCCGTAGAAGTCCCTCTTGATCTGGCGGGCCAGCTCATAGATCTCCTGGTTCTTGTCCTCCAGCTCACAGGCCAGCAGCACCGAGGCCTCCCGGTGACTGAGGCCCTTGCGGAGCCTGGCCTTCTCCAGGATGGCGTCGATGAGAGTCGCATCATTCTTGTGGGCGTCGGCGTAGGCCAGGCAGTCCAGGATCTCCTGGTGGTCGATGAATTCCTCCGCTTTTCTGGATTTGGGATCGTACATGGGTATGACTTCCTTTCTTTTGGGTCAGGGCAGGGCCCTTTCCCGTCAGTTTTTTTAATTGGGAAAGTCTCCACGGTGGACGGCCACGGTACAGCCGATGACGGCCAGACGTTGTTTCAGACCCGCCAGATGCTCGGCGGCCTCGTCTCCCGTGCAGAGCTTGTTGTCGTAGAGGGTGTACTTGTCCCGTGCGGCAGGGGGCGACAGGTTGGGCATCACCACGTTGGCCCCCGCCAGAATGCCCAGCTCCCGCCCCTGGGGATGGATGGTGCCCAGGGCGGTGGTGGCGGGCAGCAGCACCTTTGGCAGGGTGAGCCGCACCAGGGAGAGCAGAATCAGGGTGTCCTCCAGGGTGCCCGCCTTTTCCCCGGCAAAGGGAGTGTCCTTCTGGGGGATGAAGGGCCCCAGGCCCACCATGTGGGGCTGGAAGTCCTGGAGGAAGCAGAAGTCCTCCGCCAGGGTATCCGCCGTTTGGCCCGGGGAACCCACCATGAACCCGGCCCCCACCTGGTAGCCGATGTCCTTCAGGGCGTACAGGCAGTCCAGCCGATAGGCCAGGGTCAGCTCCGGGGGATGGAGCCTGCCGTAGTGGGCGGCGTCCGCCGTCTCGTGGCGGAGGAGATACCGATCCGCCCCGGCGTCAAACCACAGCTGATACACTTCCCGCTCAAATTCCCCCAGGGAGAGGGTAATGGCGCAGTCGGGAAAGCGTCCCTTGATGGCCGCCACCGTCTTAGCCACCCAGTCCGGGGTAAGCCCCGGGTCCTCGCCCCCCTGGAGTACGAAGGTGCGAAACCCCCAACCGTAGCCCTTCTCACAGCAGGCCAGGATGGTATCCCGGTCCAGCCGGTAGCGGGCCACATGGCGGTTATCCCGCCGGATACCGCAATACAGACAGTTATTTTTGCAGATATTACTACACTCAATTAACCCCCGGACATAGATCCGGTCGCCGTACCACCGGCGGCGCTCCGCCAAAGCCCGGGCAAAGAGGTCCTTCTGATCCAGGCTGTGCCGACCCTCCAGCAGGGTCCGCCACTCGTCCCGGTCCAGCCGCCGGTTCTGGCACAGCCTGTCCAGCAGCTCATTCATTGGGCAGCTTGGAGTAGATGGCCTTGCAGCTCACTCCCGGCAGCATCCCCACCTTGCCGGACAGGGCGCTGATGGCGTCGGCGGGGGCGTCCAGCACGATGGAGATGATGTTTACCTTCCGCTCCCGGTAGGGCAGGCCCATCCGGCCGATGATATAGTCCTTGTACTGGTGGAGCAGGGCGTTCAGCTCCTCCACCGAGTCGGGATTCTCCACCACCACGCCCAGCAGGGCCACGCGAGTCTCTTCCATAGCGATTCCTCCTTTTTAAAATGACAAATGGCGCGCCCGGAATGGGCGCGCCACAGCATACTCTCGTTCTGTCCGGCGACCCTTTCCCGTCAGGTTACTCCCTTTCGCGTCAGTGTCGGTTTGTAAATTATACTATACATTTTAATTTTTGTAAAGGGGGAATTTTCCTGTCCCCCATCGCACTCCTGCAGGCCGGCAGGAAAACCCGTTCCGCCGCACTTGTTTTTGCCGCGTTCCTTTGATATAATAACATGTCATCTTGTATTTGAACGCTGTTGGGAGGTCCCTATGCGGAAAAATAAATTATCTCACCTGGTGGAACCCAGCCTGAGATTATACTTCATCTGTTTGATCCTGTTCGCCGCCGTTACCGCCTTCTTTTCCATCCCCGCCGCGGTGGCGGAGCTGGCGGTGGTGGTCATTCTCTACCTCTATTTCCGCCGCAGCAACGCCCTGCGGCAGAAAGAGATCCTGAAATACATCGAAAATGTGACCTGCAATATGGACTCGGCCACCAAGGACACCATGGTGAACGCGCCGCTGCCTATGGTCATTTTCCGGCCGGAAAACGACGAGGTCATCTGGTCCAACGACCGCTTTTTGCAGATCACCGGGGAGCGGGAGCATCTCTTTGACACCAAGATCACCGCGGCGGTGCCCGACTTCTCCTCCCGCTGGCTGATGGAGGGCAAGACCCAGTGCCCCACCGAAGTGCCTATCGCAGACCGGCGCTTTTTGGTGTTCGGCCATCTGGTCCGCACCCAGGACCAGGGGGCCCGGGGCTATCTGGCCACCACCTACTGGGTGGATGTCACCGACTTTGCCCTGGTACGGGACGAGTATTACGCCACCCGCCCCGTGGTGGCCATCCTGACGGTGGACAACTACGAGGAGCTGATGAAGGGCGCCAACGACAGCGCCAAGTCGGCCATGCGCAGTGAGATCGACGATCGGCTTGCCCAGTGGGTGGCCCCCGCTCAGGGCGTATTTACCCGGTACGAGCGGGACCGCTACCTCTTCCTCTTTGAGGAGCGGTTCCTGGCCCAGTTCCAGGAGGGCAAGTTCTCCATCCTGGACTCCGTGCGCCAGGTGACCAGTCCCTCGGGCATCCAGGCCACCCTGTCCATCGGCATCGGCAAGGACGGGGACAGTCTGGGCGATTTGTTCCAGTACGCCGCGCTGTCGGTGGAGATGGCCCTCTCCCGTGGCGGCGACCAGGTAGTGGTCAAAAACAAGTTCAATTTTGAGTTCTTCGGCGGGCGTACCAAGGAGCTGGAGAAGCGCACCAAGGTGAAGAGCCGTGTCATGGCCAACGCCCTGGGCGAGCTGATGGCCGACGCCTCTATGGTGTTCGTTATGGGCCACAAGTACCCCGATCTGGACTGTATCGGCGCCGCCGCCGGCGTGTGCGCGATGGCCCGGAAGAAGGGTACTCCCGTCCACATCGTCAAGGAGCCGGGGGTCAACCCGTCCAGCGAGATGAGCGACCGGCTGGCCCAGGTCCCCGAGTACAGGGACGTGTTCCTCACCCCCCAGGACGCCATCCTGCTGGCCGACTCCAACTGTCTGCTGGTGGTGGTGGACACCAACCGCCCCGAGCAGGTGGTAAGTCAGGATCTGCTGGAGGCCGTCCACAAGGTGGCGGTCATCGACCACCACCGCCGCGCCTCCTCCTATATCGCCGACGCCGCCCTCAATTTCCACGAGCCCTACGCCTCCTCCGCCAGCGAGCTGGTCACCGAGCTGTCCCAGTACCTGCTGGAGCCGGCCGACCTTTTGAAGATCGAGGCGGAGGCCCTGCTGGCCGGCATGGTGCTGGACACCAAACAATTCACCATGCGCACCGGCAGCCGCACCTTTGAGGCGGCGGCCTTCCTGCGCCGCTCCGGCGCCGACACCGGCGACGTGAAGAAGCTGTTCCAGAACGATCTGGACGGCACCATCGCCAAGTACGACATCATCCAGACCGCCCGGATGTACAAGGACGGCATTGCCGTGGCCCGGGTGGATCACACCGTGGGCCGCATCACCGCCGCCCAGGCCGCCGACGAGCTGCTGAACATCTCGGGCATCGACACCTCCTTCGTCCTCTTCCCCGATCAGGAGGGGCGGGTCATCCTGTCCGCCCGGAGCATGGGGGATGTGAACGTGCAGGTGGTGCTGGAGAAGCTGGGAGGCGGCGGCAACGCCGCCACCGCCGGCGCCCAGGTCCCCGGCAAGACCGTGGACGAGGTGACCAAGCTGCTCCTCCAGGCCATTGACCAGTATCTTGAAGATGAATAACCGGGAAGCGCGAAGACGCCCGGGAGCAGGGCAGCAGCGAACCGCGCAGACGAAAAAGCAGGCGACGGGCAAAGCCCGGAGCGGCATTTTTCGCGGAGCGGTAAGCAGCTGCCCGTCGCGGAGGGCGTGCAGCGTGACAACATCGAATCGTGAATCCAGAAAGGACGAATGACCATGAAAGTGATTTTGCAGCAGGACGTGAAGGGCCAGGGCAAGAAGGGCCAGATGATCGAGGCCAGCGACGGCTACGCCCGTAACTTCCTCCTTCCCCGCAAGCTGGCGGTTCTGGCCACCGCGGAGAATATCAACACCATGAAGATGCAGGAGAAGGCCAAGGCCGCCCAGATGGCCGCCGAGAAGGCGGAGGCCGAGGCCACCGCCGCCAAGCTGAAAGAGCTTTCCGTCAAGGTGGTGGCCAAGGCGGGCAACGGCGGGCGGCTCTTCGGCGCCGTTACCACCAAGGAGATTGCCGACGCCCTCTCCGCCCAGCACGGCATCAACATCCAGAAGACCAAGATCGTCCAGGAGGAGCCCATCAAGGCCTTCGGCACCTACGAGCTGAAGGTGAAGCTGGGCTACGAGGTCACCGGCACTCTGAAGGTAGTGGTGGCCGAGGCCTAAGAGTATCTAGGGGGTATCCCATACCCCCTAGATACAAAACCGCCGCGCTGCGTTGCGGCACAACGGTTTTGATACCCCCGGTTTCGCGCCCCGCGGCGCGGGTCGAGGTGTTTTCCGGAGAAGTGAATTCCCCGGAAAACAGATTATGAACAGAGGCATATGTAGGGGAGGTGAAGGAACATGGCAACCGAAGAGGAACTGCTGCTGCGGCAGATGCCCCACAGCGTGGAGGCCGAGCAGAGCGTGCTGGGCGCCATGCTCATCGACGCCCGGTGCGTACCCGATGTGATCGAGGAGCTGAAGCCTGAGGACTTCTACCTGCGCACCAACCGGGAGATCTACGAGACCATCTACTCCATGTTCAACTTCTCCCTCACCATCGACCCGGTGACCGTGCTGGACCATATGCGCCAGAACGGGGTATACGACGAGAACACCTCCCGCAACTACATCCTCCAGCTGATGGAGGTCACACCAACCGCGGCCAACGTGAAGGAGTATGTGTCCATTGTCAAGGACAAGGCCCTGCTCCGCCGCATTGCCGAGACGGCTGGGGATCTCACCGCCCTGGTGCAGGAGGGCACCGGCACCGGTCAGGAGGTGCTGGAGGCCGCCGAGCAGCGGATCTACGCCATCCGCCAGGGCCGCTCATCCCAGGGGCTGACCCACATCTCCAGCGTCATCCTCAATGTGTATGAGCGTTTGAACGAACTGGCCCTCAGCGACCAGGCGGTACCCGGGCTGTCCACCGGTCTGCCCGACGTGGATCTGGCCATCTCCGGCCTGAACAAGTCCGACCTGATCCTGCTGGCCGCCCGGCCCGGCATGGGCAAGACCTCCTTCGCCCTGAATATGCTGCTCCACGCCGGCAAGTTCTCCGGCAAAACGGTGGTCTTTTTCTCCCTGGAAATGAGCCGGGAGCAGCTGGCCATGCGCCTCATCTCCGGCGAGGCCTTCGTGGACAACAAGAAGCTGGTCACCGGCAAGCTGGGGGAGGAGGACTGGTCCAAGATCGCCGCCGCCTCGGCGGCCCTCAACCAGACCCAGATCCTCATTGACGACAACCCCGCCCTCTCTGTGGCCGACATGAACGCCAAGTGCCGCCGGGTGGATAATCTGGGGCTGGTGGTCATAGACTACCTCCAGCTCATGACCTCCGCCGGCGGGCCGCAGCGCAGCGGCGACAACCGCCAGCAGATCGTCTCCGACATCTCCCGTGCCCTGAAAATCATGGCCAAGGAGCTGAATGTGCCGGTGGTCTGTCTGTCCCAGCTGTCCCGTGGTCCTGAGAGCCGCCAGAACAAGCGGCCCATGCTGTCCGACCTGCGTGAGTCGGGCGCCATCGAGCAGGACGCCGATATCGTCATGTTCCTCTACCGGGACGACTACTATAACGAGGACAGCGAAAACCACAACCTGGCCGAGTGCATCATCGCCAAGAACCGCCACGGCGAGACCGGCACGGTGGAGCTGCAGTGGCTGCCTGAGTACACCACCTTCTCCTCCATCGACCGGCGGCACCAGGAATATTAAGGAGTTCCTATGCTGGAAAACGTGAAGGCCCTCACAACCGAATACGATATGCTGCCCCGTGGGGGCAAGGTGCTGTGCGCCGTGTCCGGCGGGGCCGACTCCATCTGCCTGCTCCACCTGCTCCACAGCCTGTCAGCTGAAGGGGGCTTCCAGGTGGCTGCCGCCCACTACCACCACGGGATGCGGGGGGCGGCCGCCGATGCCGACGCCGCCTTTGTGGAACACTTCTGCAAAGAGCGGGACATCCCCTGCGTGGTGGAGCGGGGCGACGTGTACGGCGAAGCCGCCCGCCGGGGCCTGGGGGTGGAGGAGACCGGCCGGGAACTGCGGTACGAATTCCTCTGCCGGACGGCGGAACAGCTGGGCTGCAACCGCATCGCCACCGCCCACAACGCCGACGACAATCTGGAGACCCTGCTGCTCCACCTGATCCGGGGGGCGGGCCTTCACGGCCTGGCGGGCATCCCGCCCCGGCGTGGGGATCTGGTGCGGCCCCTGCTCACCACCCCACGGGCGGACATTGAGGCCTATCTGGCGGCCCATCACCTCTCCCATGTGGAGGACTGCACCAACACCGACGAACGTTACGCCCGCAACAAGCTGCGCCGCCAGGTGATCCCGGTGCTGCGGGAGCTGAACCCCCGGCTGACGGAGCGTTCGGTGGAGACGCTGGGCTATCTCCGCTCCGACAACGACTACCTCAACGCCCAGGCCGCTATGGCGTGCAGCCACGCCCGCTGGGCGGAGGACGACCTGGTCATCGAAGCCCGGTACATCGCCGAGCTGCCCGCCGCCATTGCCCCCCGGGCGGCCCGCCGCCTGCTGGAAATGACGGGGGACGGCAACACCGACTGTTCCGCCGCCCACCTGAAGGCGGTGGTGGACCTGGCGGTGGGAGACGACCCCTCGGCGGTGGCCTTCCTGCCCAACGGGCGGCTGGCCCAGCGGGTGTACAAGGAACTGCTCATCACCACCCAGAGCGACAACCCGGTGATGACCCCCTGCCCTCTGAACACCAACGGGGAGACCGCCCCGGAGGGCACCAACTGGCGGTGTTCCTGCCGGGCAGTGACCTGCCCCCCCACAGAGCAGCAAAAACCCAACGCCTGGTATCTGTCCCAGGAGACCCAGGGTGCCTTGCTCCTGCGCCCCCGACAGACGGGGGACGAACTGGCCCTGCCGGGCCGGGACACCAAGACCCTGAAAAAATGGATGATAGACGAGAAAATTCCCCGTCGGGACCGGGATTCCATCCCGGTGCTGGCGGATGAACGGGGCGTGCTGGCGGCAGCCGGCCTTGGCCCCCATAGAGACCGTACGGCCCAGCCAGGCCAACCGGCCTGGGAAGTGGTATTTTGGAAAGAGGGGTAAAAAGATATGGAACATATCCTGGACAAAGACGTGGAGCGGGTCCTCTTTTCCGAGGAACAGCTGAAAACCCGGGTGGCGGAGATCGCCGCTGAGATCGACAGGGACTACGCCGGCAAGGAGCCGCTGCTGGTCAGCGTGCTGCGGGGTTCCTTCGTCTTTATGGCCGACCTGGTGCGGCAGATCCACCTGCCCTGCACCGTGGACTTTATGGCGGTGTCCTCTTACGGGACCGGCACCTCCAGCTCCGGTCAGGTCAAGATCATCAAGGACCTGTCCGAGCAGATCGAAGGCAAGGACCTGATCGTGGTGGAGGATATCCTGGACAGCGGCAATACCCTGAGCTACCTGCTGCAGATCCTCCAGGCACGGCACCCCGCCTCGGTGCGGCTGTGTACCCTGCTGGATAAGCCCTCCCGCCGCACCAAGGAAGTGGAACTGCATTACGCCGGTTTCTCCATCCCCGACTACTTCGTGGTGGGGTATGGCCTGGACTATGCGGAGAAGTACCGCAACCTGCCTTACATAGGGGTGCTGAAGCCCTCTGTGTACGGCGGCTGATCCGTCAAATCTGCCTGGAAAGGACGTGTCTGCTCCTTGAAACGAAACGGAAGCCTGCGGGACGTGGGCTTTTATGTACTCATTGCTCTCTTGCTCATTGTCTCCATCTTTGTGCTGCGCGGCGGGATGAACGCGGGGGATCAGGTCACCTACGGCCAGATCCGCCGTCTGCTGGAAGAACAGCAGGTCTCCCAGGTCAAGGTGGAGGACAACACCGTCACCCTCCGGCTGAAGGAGGCGGTGGGCGGCAAAAATACCATCACCTATGAGGTGGCCGACCCTCAGTGGTTCTACAACGATTTTAACGACCTGATCACCCAGCAGCTGCGCCAGGGGATCATCACCGACTACGACTATCCCGCCGGGTTCCAGCCCCCCTTCTGGTTCAGCTTCCTGCCCTGGATCGCGGTGCTGGTGGTCTTTGGGCTGCTGTGGTATTTCATGTTCCTCCGCCAGACCGGCGGCGGCGGAGGCGGCGGCGCCGCCGACCGCACCGCCCGGTTTGGCCGGGCCCGCACCCGTACGGTTGCCGACGAGCAGAAAAAGGTCACCTTTGACGACGTGGCCGGCGCCGAGGAGGAGAAGGGGGAGCTTCAGGAGATCGTGGAGTTCCTCAAAGACCCCCGCCGGTTCCTGGACCTGGGCGCCCGCATCCCCAAGGGCGTGCTGCTGGTGGGCCCGCCGGGTACCGGTAAGACCCTGCTGGCCAAGGCGGTGGCCGGAGAGGCCGGGGTCCACTTCCTGTCCATCTCCGGTTCCGACTTTGTGGAGCTGTATGTGGGCGTAGGCGCCAGCCGTGTCCGGGACCTGTTCGACCAGGCCAAGAAAAATGCTCCCGCCATCGTGTTTATCGACGAGATCGACGCCGTGGGCCGCCAGAGAGGCGCGGGCCTGGGCGGCGGCCACGACGAGCGGGAGCAGACCCTTAACCAGCTGCTGGTGGAGATGGACGGCTTCGGCAACAACGAGGGGGTGGTGGTCATGGCGGCCACCAACCGGCAGGACATCCTGGACCCCGCTCTGCTGCGCCCCGGCCGGTTTGACCGGCAGGTCTATGTGGGCTATCCCGACATCAAGGGCCGGGAGGCCATCCTGAAAGTCCACGCCCGCAACAAGCCTCTGGGGGACGACGTGTCCCTGGCGGACCTGGCCCGGGGTACCGGCGGCTTTACCGGCGCCGATCTGGAGAACCTGATGAACGAGGCCGCCCTGCTGGCCGCCCGCCGGCACCGCCGGTTCATCTCCATGCAGGACCTGAACGAGGCGGTCATCAAGGTCATCGCCGGCCCCGAGAAGAAGAGCCGGGTGGTCATTGAGCGGGAGCGGAAGCTCACCGCCTACCATGAGGCGGGCCACGCCATCGTCATCCACGACCTGGAGAGTCAGGACCCGGTGCATCAGATCACCATCATCCCCCGTGGCATGGCGGGAGGCATGACCATCTCCCTGCCCCAGGAGGATGTGAATTTCCAGTCCCGTCAGCAGCTCACCGAGCGCATTTCCGTCTGTCTGGGCGGCCGGGCCGCCGAGCAGCTGGCCCTGGGCGACATCTCCACCGGCGCGGGCAACGACCTGCAGAAGGCCAGCGCCATTGCCCGCAACATGGTCACCCGCTACGGCATGAGCGATAAGGTGGGCAACGTGGTCTTTGATTCCGGCCACGACGAAGTGTTCATCGGCCGCTCTATGGCTCAGACCAAGAATTACTCCGAAGAGGTGGCCGCCCTCATTGACGAGGAGATCCGCGTCCTCATCGACAAGGCCTACGACCGCTGCGTGGAGATCCTCTCCGCAAGACGGCGGGAACTGGATTTTGTGGCCGACTACCTGCTCAAGTATGAAAACATGGACGGCGACACCTTCCAGTTGGTGTTCACCGACCCCGCCGCCGTCCAGCCTCCCGCCGCCTATCAGGCGGTGGAGGAGGAGACCCAGGCCGTCCAGAAGCCGAGCGATCCGGAAGCATAACAAAACACGGTGTATGTTCCCAGGCGGAACATACACCGTGTTCTTTTTACTTCAGTTCCAGGCCGGTCAGATACCGCCGGGCCAGGTCAAAGCCGTGACTAGCGGCAATGTGGCGGATACGCTGGCGGCCCATGGACAAGTTCACCTTACGGACCCAGGTGCCGTCGGGGGTTGCCAGGCCGATGAACACCAGGCCCACCGGATTGCCCCGCTCGTCAGGGTCGGGCCCCGCCACCCCGGTGGTGGAGATGGCCAGATCGCACCCCAGCACCTTCCGGGCCCCCTCGGCCATAGCCCGGGCCACTTGTTCGCTGACGGC
Organism: uncultured Flavonifractor sp.; assembly: GCF_944383115.1. GTDB lineage: Bacteria > Bacillota > Clostridia > Oscillospirales > Oscillospiraceae > Flavonifractor. The sequence continues at coordinate 29,974 of NZ_CALWOJ010000012.1, forward strand.
GCCGTATTGATCCAACAGGCCCTGATCCACCCCCAGCACGGTGTGCTTGACCTCGGTGGCGTAACTCACCACGCCTCCCCGGAACACGGAGGACACCCCGGCCAGATCGGTCATACGCTTGGCCACCAGTCCCCCGGTGCAGCTCTCGGCGGTACCCAGGGTAAGGCCCTTCTCCTTCAAAAGGGCAAAGACCGCCGCCTCCAGGGACGGCACATCCACCCCATACACCAGAGGCCCGAAGTGGGCTTTCAGGTCGGCCTCCACCGGGGCGATGAGGGCGTGGGCGGTCTCATCGTCGGCAGCCTTGGCGGTGATGCGCAGCTCGCACTCCCCCTCCTTGGCGTAGGGGGCCAGAGTGGGATTGGTCATGGCGTTCATGCGCTCCCGCAGCTGGGCCTCCATGGCCGACTCCCCGATGCCGAACAGCTTCAGGGTGCGGGAGACGATGACCCCGTCGGCCAGTTCCTTCAGATAGGGGATCACCCGGTGGGTGAACATGGCCTTGCACTCCCGGGGCGGGCCGGGCAGCATGATGACCCCCACGCCGTCTGCCTCAAACGCCACGCCGGGGGCGGTGCCCCAGTCGTTGTCCAGCACGGTGCAGCCCTCGGGCAGCATGGCCTGCTGGTAGTTGTTCTCCGTCATGGGACGGTCCGGGTGCAGCCGCCGGAAAAAGTCCTCGATCCGCCGGGCGGAGGGCGCATGGAATACCAGCTTTTTGCCAAAGCAGTCGGCCAGCACGTTTTTGGTCAGGTCGTCGCAGGTGGGGCCCAGGCCGCCGGTGGTGATGATGATGTCCGCCCGGGTTTTTGCCAGCTCCACAGCGGCGCGCAGCCGGTCCGGATTGTCTCCCACCACCGTGTGGTAGTAGACGTTGATGCCCAGGGCGCTCAGCCCCTGGGAGAGCATCTGGGCGTCGGTGTTGGCGATGTTGCCCAGCAGAAGCTCGGTACCCACCGCGATCAGTTCAGCGGTATGAGACATGGGGAAGCACTTCCTTTGTTGGATTGGAAAGAGAGGAGGGGCCGGTCAGGTGCCCGGCCCCTACAACGGTTATACCTGGATTCTTTCGATGCCCTCCACGGCGGCCTGCACCAGGCCGGCCACATCCAGGGCCTCCTCGGCGTGTTCCAGCTCCCCCAGCACCGGCCGCAGCCGGGGATGGCGGGGTGTGAACACGGTGCAGCAGTCCTCATAGGGCAGGATGGAGGTCTCAAAGGTGCCGATCTTGCGGGCAATGCGCACGATCTCCTCCTTATCCATACCCACCACAGGGCGCAGGATGGGCAGATCGCACACGGCGGTGGTGGCCCGCATGGCCTCCATGGTCTGGCTGGCCACCTGGCCCAGGCACTCGCCGGTAACGATGGCTCCGGCGCCGCACCGGGCGGCCACCGCCTGGGCAATGCGCATCATGAACCGGCGCATGAGGACGGTAAACAGCTCCTCGGGGCATTTCCGGCGCAGTTCCTCCTGGATCTGAGTAAAAGGTACCACATGGACGGTGAGCCGTCCGCACCAGAGGGTGAGCAGCTTGGCCAGATCCAGCACCTTCTGCTTGGCCTCCTCGGAGGTGTAAGGGTAGGAGAAAAAGTGGACCATCTCCAGGGCGATGCCCCGCTTGGCGATCATCCAGGAGGCCACCGGGGAGTCGATGCCGCCGGAGAGCAGGCTCACCGCCCGGCCTCCCACGCCCACCGGCAGGCCGCCGGCGCCCGGCTCCGGGTCGGCATGGACGTAGGCGGCATAGTCCCGCACTTCAAGATATACCGTCAGCTCCGGATGGTGTACGTCCACCTTCAGGTTGGGGTACTTCTCGTCCAGTTCGCCCCCCACATACTGGGACAGCTGGATGGAGGTCATGGGGAAGGTCTTGTCCGCCCGCTTGGACTCCACTTTAAAGGTATGGGCAGCGGCCAGCTTGTCCCCCAGGTACTCGATGGCGGTCCGGAGCATGGCGTCGGCGTCCTTCTCACAGGCCCGGGCCCGGGACAGGCCCACCACGCCGAACAGGTGCTTCATGGCCTCCCAGGCCCCGTCCAGATCGCAGTCGTCGTTTTTGGGCTCCACATACATGGTGGACTGCTTGGAATATACCTTAAAATCCCCGTGAGGTTTCAGCCGGCGGCGGGCGTTGGCAATGAGCTTGTCCTCAAAGGTGCGGCGGTTCAGGCCCTTCAGGACCAGCTCCCCCAGCTTGAGCAAAATGATTTCGTTCAATGGTAGGTCTCCTTTATCATATTCTTGTGGTGGACGGGCGGCCATAAAGGCCGCCCCTATATATGGCGTACAGGGGCGGGGCTTGTCCCCGCCCGGACTTCTTTACCGCCGCAGGCGGGCGCTCTCCCGGTACTGGATGGCCTCCGCCAGGTGTTCCACGGCGATGGACGCGGCGCCGTCCAGGTCGGCGATGGTACGGGCCACCCGCAGGATTCGGTCATAGCTGCGGGCGGTGAGGCCCATGCGCTCAAAGGCGCCCTTGATGAGAGCGGTACCCGCCCCGTCCAGGGCACAGAATTCCGCCAGCTCCCTGGGGCCCATATGGGCGTTGCATTCGGGACCCTCCGGGCCAAAGCGGGCGGTCTGGGCGGCCCTGGCCCCGTCCACCCTGGCCTTGATGACCGAGGAGGGCTCGGCCTGAGGCCGCCGGGACAGCTCCTCAAATTCCAGAGGCGGCACCTCCACATACAGGTCGATGCGGTCCAGCAGCGGCCCGGACAGTTTGCCCAGATACTTCTCCACCGCCTGGTGGGTGCAGCGGCACCGGCTGCCGTAGCCGTACCACCCGCACTTGCAGGGATTCATGGCGCACACCAGCATGAAGCGGGCGGGGAATTTCTCGCTGCCCCCCGCCCGGCTGATGACCACCTGCCCCTCCTCCAGCGGCTGGCGCAGGGTCTCCAGCACGTCCTTGTGGAATTCAGGCAGCTCGTCCAGAAACAGCACCCCGTTGTGGGCCAGGGAGATCTCCCCCGGCCGTGGGATGGGGGACCCGCCCCCCGCCATGCCGGTGGCCGAGATGGAGTGGTGGGGCGAGCGGAAGGGCCGCTGGGTGAGCAGGGGATGCTGGGCGTCGGTGAGGCCCAGTACCGAGTGAACGGCGGTGGCTTCCATCGCCTCCCGCCGGGTCATATCAGGCAGGATGGAGGGCAGGCGGCGGGCCAGCATGGACTTGCCCGACCCCGGCGGGCCCACCATAGCGATGTTATGGCCGCCGGCGGCGGCGATCTCCAGGGCCCGTTTTACATTTTCCTGTCCCTTTACATCTGCAAAGTCAGGGCAGGGTTCCGTGCCCGGCCCGGGTACCCAGGCTTCGGCGGGGCAGATGGGTGTCTCCCCCCGCAGGTGGGCCACCAGCTGGGAGACGCTCTCCACCGGGTAGACCTTGATCTCCCCCGCCAGCGTGGCCTCAGCGGCGGAGGGGGCGGGAACGTACAGCTCCTGAATGCCCGCCGCCCTGGCAGCCAGGGCCATAGGCAGCATTCCGGGAACGGGCCTGAGCTGGCCGGACAGGGACAGTTCCCCCACAAAGGCGCAGGGGGAGGCAGGCAGCCGGAGCTGTTCCCCCGCCGCCAGGATGCCCACCAGGATGGGCAGGTCGTACACCGTGCCTCCCTTCTTCCGGTCCGCCGGGGCCAGATTGACGGTGATGCGGGAGACGGGGAAGGTAAAGCCGCAGTTTTTAACGGCGGCGCGCACCCGATCCCGGGCCTCCTTCACCGCCGCGTCGGGCAGGCCCACAATATCAAAGGCGGGCAGGCCGCCGGACAGGTCGCATTCCGCCCGCACCTCGTAGCCCGAGACGCCGGCCAGCCCCAATGAGCGCACTTGGCAGAGCATAGCCCCTCCTCCTTGCTCCGGCGTGCCTCCCCGCCGGTTTTTCTGTAGTATACCATAAAAAGCCGGCCATGCAAAGCGTGGCCAACCCCTTTGAAAAGACATTTCACGCCCTACTGACCGGTCTAGTACAGCGGGTTCACCCATGAAACTTACTTTCGCATTTTTCCGCGGGAAAAAGAGGAAAAAACCGGGTGTAACTGTAGGAATTGCGAATATGAAGAAAATTTTCAGAGATAAGTAAGATTTGATTTACAAACGGTTTGGATGGTGTTACAATGAAGGCGCTCCGGGAGTTTCCTTCCGGTTAGCGGGGAAAAAAGCCAGGGTAATGGGAATCCGGCCCGGTCTCTCAGGGGGGAGGCGGGGACCGATTCCCATTGCCCTGGAACAACGAACAAGGAGGAATCGTTTCAATGGCGAGAAAGCTGAAATCCATGGACGGCAACACCGCAGCTGCCCACGTCTCCTACGCCTTTACCGAGGTAGCGGGCATCTACCCCATCACTCCGTCCAGCCCCATGGCCGACAACGTGGACCAGTGGGCGGCCCAGGGCCGGAAAAACATTTTCGGCACTACCGTCAACGTGGTCGAGATGCAGTCTGAGGCCGGCGCCGCCGGTACCGTCCACGGCTCCCTGGCTGCCGGCGCTCTGACCACCACCTACACCGCTTCCCAGGGCCTGCTGCTCATGATCCCCAACATGTACAAGCTGGCCGGTGAGCTGATGCCCTGCGTGTTCCATGTGTCCGCCCGTACCGTGGCCACCCACGCTCTGAACATCTTCGGTGATCACTCCGACGTTATGGCCTGCCGCCAGACCGGCTTTGCCATGCTGTGTGAGTCCAATCCCCAGGAGGTCATGGATCTGGGCGCCGTCGCCCACCTGGCCGCCATCAAGGGCCGCGTCCCCTTCCTGAACTTCTTTGACGGCTTCCGTACCTCTCACGAGATCCAGAAGATCGCCATCTGGGACAACGAGGATCTGGCCGATATGGTGGATATGGACGCTGTGGAAGCCTTCCGCAAGCGCGCCCTGAACCCCGAGCATCCCGTGATGCGCGGTTCCCACGAGAACGGCGACATCTTCTTCCAGCACCGCGAGGCCGCCAACAAGTACTACGACGCCGTCCCCGGCATCGTGGAAGAGTACATGGGCAAGGTCAATGCCAAGCTGGGCACCAACTATCAGCTGTTCAACTACTATGGCGCTCCCGACGCTGACCGCGTCATCATCGCCATGGGCTCCATCTGCGACGTGGCTGAGGAAGTCATCGACTACCTGAACGCTCACGGCGAGAAGGTCGGCCTGGTGAAGGTCCGCCTGTATCGTCCTTTCCGCGCCGACAAGCTGCTGGAGGCCATTCCCGCCACCGCCACCAAGATCGCTGTTCTGGACCGCACCAAGGAGCCCGGCGCTCAGGGCGATCCTCTGTACCTGGACGTTGTCACCGCCTTTGCCAACGCCGGCCGTCAGGCCACCATCATCGGCGGCCGCTACGGCCTGGGTTCCAAGGACACTCCTCCCAGCAACGTGTTTGCCGTGTATGAGGAGCTGACCAAGGACCAGCCCAAGCGCCAGTTCACCGTGGGCATCGTGGACGACGTGACCTTCACCTCCCTGGAGGAGAAGCCCTCCCCCAACACCGCGGCCCCCGGCACCATCGAGTGCAAGTTCTGGGGTCTGGGCGGCGACGGCACCGTGGGCGCCAACAAGAACTCCATCAAGATCATCGGCGACCACACCGACAAGTACGTCCAGGCTTACTTCCAGTATGACTCCAAGAAGACCGGCGGCGTGACCATCAGCCACCTGCGCTTCGGCGATCAGCCCATCCGCGCCCCCTACTACATCAACAAGGCCGACTTCGTGGCCTGCCATGTGCCCGCCTACATCGTCAAGGGCTTCCCCATGGTCCGCGACGTGAAGGACGGCGGCATCTTCCTCATCAACTGCCAGTGGAGCGATGAGGAGCTGGATCACCACATGCCCGCCGTGGCCAAGCGCTACATTGCCGAGCATAACATCCAGGTTTACACCATCAACGCCATCGACCTGGCCATCCAGATCGGCATGGGCAAGCGCACCAACACCATCCTGCAGTCCGCCTTCTTCGCCCTGGCCAAGGTCATGCCCGAGGCTGAGGCCATCGGCTACATGAAGGACGCCGCCACCCACTCCTACCTGAAGAAGGGCCAGGACGTGGTGGATATGAACCACAAGGCCATCGACACCGGCGCCACCGCCTTCCACAAGTTCGAGGTGCCCGCCTCCTGGGCCACCGCCGAGGATAAGCCCGCCGAGGAGCATCTGGAGGGCAACGCCGACACCGTGAAGATGGTGAAGGACATCATGGAGCCCGTGGGCCGCATGGACGGCGACAGCCTGCCTGTTTCCGCCTTTGCCGACGGCCACGAGGACGGCACCTTCTTCCAGGGCGCCGCTGCCTACGAGAAGCGCGGCGTGGCCGTGTCCGTGCCCGAGTGGGATGCCTCCAAGTGTATCCAGTGTAACCAGTGCTCCTACGTCTGCCCCCACGCCACCATCCGTCCCTTCGCTCTCACCGAGGAGGAGGCCAAGAACGCCCCCGCTCAGGCGAAGATCGTGGACATCAAGGCCGGCAAGGGCAAGGGCGTGTACAAGTTCGCCCTGGCTGTCAGCCCCCTGGACTGCATGGGCTGCACCGTCTGCGTGAGCACCTGCCCCGTGAAGGCTCTGACCATGAAGCCCCA
>NZ_CALWOJ010000013.1 GCF_944383115.1 uncultured Flavonifractor sp.
TCTTAACTTTCATTCTGCTCAGGAATTATGGGACTTTGAGCTTACTTCCTGTTGCACTTAGTTTGACAATTCACTGTCGTCGGCGGAAGCTGGGGCTGATCTTCCTCCGGCGGAGGGGCCAGAGGAAGAGTGACGGTGGCTTTGAACAGATCGCCGTCAATGCTGAGGTCGAACTGGCCGTGCTGCAGTTCGGTGAGGCTGCGGGCGATGGACAGGCCCAGGCCGGAGCCGTCGGTGGTGCGGGAGGTGTCCCCACGCACAAAACGCTCCATCAGCTGCTCGGGGGGGATGTTCAGCGGTTCCCGGGAGATGTTTTTCACCGAAAAGACCGCCCGATCTGCCTGCCGGCTGATCTCCAGGTAGACCCGGGTGCCCTCCAGGGCGTACTTGTTGCAGTTGGACAGCAGGTTGTCGATGACCCGCCACAGGTGATGGCCGTCGGCCATGATCCACACCTCCTCCTCCGGATAGAGGGTGACCACGGTCAGGTCGGTTTGGATAAATTTTTCTTCAAACTCCCCCAAAGCCTGCTGGACCAGCTGTACCATGCCAAGCCGCTCCAGATGGACGGACAGGGCGCCGGTGGAGGCTTTGGAGGCCTCCACCAGATCCTCGGTCAACTTTTTCAGGCGCTGGCTCTTTCGGGTCAGCACTTCAATATAGGACTGGACCTGGGGATCGTCAATGGGCTGCTTCTTCAACAGATCCACATAGTTGATGATGGAGGTCAGGGGGGTTTTCAGGTCGTGGGACACATTAGTGATGAGTTCGGCCCGGAACCGCTCGCTGCGGATGCGCTCATCCACCGCCTGACTGATGGTATCGCCCAGATCATTGAGTTGAGCGGCGTGTTCCGCCAGGTCGTGGTACAGCCCTTTGGTGTCGATCTTGAAGCCGGAGTCGCCGCCCAGAATGTGTTCGGCGCCCTGGCGCACCCTGTGCCACTGGATGGCCCACCGGCACAGCAGCCACAGCACCAGGCCCTGGTAGACCGGGATCAGTACCAAAGTAAGGTAGGTAAGGAAGGAGCCCAGCAGATAGAGGACGAAGAGGACGATCACCCGACCGGTGAGGGGCCAACTGTGGGCGGCATTGCGGACGGCCCGCCCCAATACCAGGATCAGACGCCAGATCAGGGTGTTGGCCCAAAGATGGCCTGCCCGGATACGGGCAGTGAGCGTGAGCAGGGAGGAGAGCAGGCATAGCCCGATCCCGCTGGAAATGAGGGCCAATCCCATCACCACGTCGGTAGAGGGGCCGTTGGCGTTGAGGGCGGTGGTCATAGGGTCGCCGCCGGCAATGAGCAGAATCACCACCCAGATCTCCAGCAGGATCAGCAGGTCCAGGGGGATGCGGTCAAAACGGTTGAGAATCACGTCTTCCTGATCAGGCCGCCGGCCGGCCGTGCGGCAAAGGAACACGCACAGCAGTACGCAGGAGACGTCCAGCACTACGGTGAGGATTGCCAGGGCGGGCAGGTAGCGGGCATACTCGCTGAAGTCCTGGGAGCTGTCCCAGAATTCGTCATGGACCGATAACGGGTAGGCCACCCCGTACTCAATGGCCAGCTCCACATAGAGCAGCCGGCTGTCCTGGGCCTGGTTGTAATCCCAGGAGTTGCCGTTGAAGGTATAGCCGTATTGCGCTGCCAGAGCGGCGTCCGATGGAGTGAGCAGTTGCTCGGTGCCGTCGTCCAGCACCACATAGAGCAGATAGAACTGCTTCTCGCCGTTCCATACGAAGTAGTCGCTGCGCCGCTCGCTGCCGTCGTTGTAGGTGACGGGAATGGAATTGCGCAGGACGGTGTGGACGCTGCTTTCCATGGTGCGGCCATCTTCCAGATTGGAGTAGACCAGCGCGCCGGTATCATTGCGCCGGATAGAGAAGCAGAAGTTGGTGCGGCTGCTGTCCAGGGACTGCTTCAGATCGGACAGGCGCTGCTGATCCAGATAGGACAGGGGCGCCTCCCAGGCCTGATATTGAACCAGTCTGGCCAGTTCGTCCACCTGGACCAGGCGGTTGGCCATGTATTGGTTGCAGGAATTGCTGGAGTAGTATCCCACGCCGGTCCACAGGGTGTTCCACTGGGAGAGGATGAACAGGCTGGCCCAAAAGCCGCCCACGCCGGTACCCAGCGCCAAAAGGAAGGCCACAATTTTAATCGCCAGCCGTCTGCCCAGTTTTTTCATGGCGTCGTGCCTCCTTCCACAGTGGATCAGAGCTTTTCCATCTTATAGCCCAGGCCCCAGACCACTTTGATATATCTGGGATTGGCCGGGTCGATCTCGATTTTCTCCCGCAGGTGCCGGATGTGGACGGCCACGGTACTCTCCGAACCCAGAGAGGGGTCGTTCCACACCAGTTCATAGATCTGGCTGGTGGAAAAGACCCGGCCGGGGTTTTTCAGCAGCAGCAGCAGGATGTTGTACTCCAGAGGGGTGAGGTTGACCGGATCTCCGTCCACGCTCACCGATTTGGCGTTGTCGTCCAGGGCGATGCCGCCGTTGGTGAGCAGCTGGGTATTTTCACTCTTGCCGCTTTTACCGCCCAGGCTGGTGAAGCGCCGCAGCTGGCTTTTCACCCGTGCGATGACCTCGATGGGATTGAAGGGTTTGGTGATATAATCGTCCGCCCCGATGTTCAGGCCCAGCACCTTATCTGCATCCTCGCTTTTGGCGGTGAGCAGAATAATGGGGACGTTGTACTTTTCCCGCAGTTTGGCGGTGGCCCGGATACCATCCAGACCGGGCATCATGATATCCATCAGGATCAGATCCACCGGCTGAGACTCGGCAGCTTTGAGGGCCTCCAGGCCGTCGTACGCCTTGACGGTGCGGTAACCCTCGCTGGTCAGGTAGATGTCCAGCGCCGAGACAATGTCTCTATCGTCGTCGCAAATCAGAATGGTGTACATGCGCTCACCTCGTACTTTGATGCGGAGATCCGCAGCAGTAGTTCTATTTTACCTCCAACTGGCTGTAAAAGCAAACCCCGGCGTTACTTTGGACAAAAATATAGCTGAAAGCCCACTTGCAAAGGTGAAAATAACCGGATATAATCATAAAATAGGTGAAGTGTGCGGCGCCCCTGCCGTTGCGCAGAGCAGACGATGGGGTACGCCGCCTTTTTACAGTGGGAAGGGAAAGCGGGGGAACGATGGAACTCTGGATGGGAAGCGGAGACGCCTGGGCGCTGCTGACCCGATTGCTGGAGGAACGCTTCGGCCTGGACCGGCTGCCCCGTGTGGCCCGTACAGGGGCGGGCAAGCCCTGGTTTCCCGAGCTGCCCCGGCTCTTTTTTAATCTCAGCCACAGCGGCGGCCTGATCCTGTGCGGCGTGGGCCGGGCCCCGTTGGGGGTGGACATAGAGCGGCTGCGGCCCCGGCGGCCCGGCCTGGCCCGCTATGTGCTTTCCGAGCTGGAATTTGCCTGGTTCCAGCGCCGGGGGGGCGACTGGGGAAGCCTGTATACCCTGTGGACCCTGAAGGAGGCCAAGGTCAAGTGCCTGGGGACCGGCCTGCGGCAGGCGCCCCGTACCGTGACGGTACCCCTGCTCTTGCCCGGACAGGAGGGGGAGCTGGAGGGCCTTCGGTTCCGTGCATACGGCGGAGTGGACTGGCGGGCGGCGGCGTGTACCGCCGGAAACGAGCCGCTGCCGGAGGAGATTGAGTGGCAGATATGACAATCTGTTTCTTTTTCTTAATATGTTTTTAAGAAACAGGCTCTAATTTTCTAAAAAAACGCCCGCTATACTGGAGCATGAGAAAGAGCATCTTTGAGGAGGGAGCGGCGTGAATATCCTGATCGTAACGGGAAAGTTCGGCATGGGCCACTGGTCGGCCTCCATGTCGCTGCGTCAGCAGCTGCTGCGGGCTTTCCCGGAGGCGCAGGTGGAAGTAATGGACCTGATCGCCTACACCAACCACAATTACGAGTCGATGTATAAATGGTTCAATGTCCTGGTGACCCGGGGCAGCGGCCTGTTCAACCTTTATTATAAGTTTACCCAGAACAAGGATTCTGACGAGCGGCCCCTGAACGACGAGCAGTGTCCCGACCGGGTGGAGGAGATCTTTGAGCCCCGCCGTCCCGACGTGATCATTGCCACCCATCCCATCTGCGCCCGCATGGTGGCCCGCTGGAAGGGGGAGACGGGGAGTGATCTGCCTCTGGTGACCTGCGTCACCGACCTGACCAGCCATTCCGAGTGGATCCACCGTGCCACCGACTGCTATCTGGTGGGTACCGAGGAGATCAAGGAGCGGCTGGTGGCCAAGGGCGTCAACCGGGACATCATTTACGTCACCGGCATTCCCGTCCGGGCGGAGTTCAAGCTGCCCGTCCACCGGGGAGACCGTCAGCAGCGCAATCTGCTCATCATGGGCGGCGGCCTGGGCATGATGCCCAAGAAGGACTCCTTTTATGAGGCGCTGGACGGGCTGCCGGGGGTACATACCACCATTATCACCGGCCGCAACCAGAAACTCTACGACCGCCTGGTGGACAAATACGAGCATATTGAAGTGGTGGGCTTCACCGACCGGGTATATGAGTATATGGCCAAAGCCGATCTGGTGTTGACCAAGCCCGGCGGGATCACCATGTTTGAAAGCATTTTCTCCGAACTGCCCATTTTGGCCTGGGAGCCTTTTTTGGAGCAGGAGAAGAACAACGCCCGCTTCCTGGTGAAGCGGGGGCTGGGCCGTGTGGCGGCCAAGGAGCCCGACGAGTGCCTGACCGCCATCCGGGAACTGATCTATGACGACTATACGCTGGCCGATATGTCGGCTAAGATGCACGCATTGAAGGAGCAGCTGGAGCAGGAGAGCCTGACCCATATCCTGGCCCGGCTGACCGCGGGAAAAGGAGTGTGCGCCTGATGGACAAACGGAAGAGCTTGGTCGGTATCGGGCTGATCCTGGCACTGATGGCCTTTACCGGCTATATGCTGCTCCGGGATATGTCCTTCTCGCGGCTAGCCAGCACCCTGCGGCAGCTCAATCCCCTGTGGCTGTTGGTTGGGCTGGGCATGATGTTTCTGTTTGTAGGCAGCGAGGCCCTGTGTTCCCGGATCATTCTGGGACGGCTGGGCCATAAGGTGCTGTACCGCCGCTGCCTGGGCTATTCCTTTGTGGGCTTTTACGTCAGCGCCATTACCCCCTCCTCTACCGGCGGTCAGCCCGCTCAGGTCTACTACATGTCCAAAGACGGGATTCCCGCCGCCCACGGGGCGCTGAATATGATGCTGGTGGCCGTGTGCTACCAGGCGGTGGTCATTGCCTACGCCCTGACGGCCGCCCTCACCCACTTTAATCTGGTACAGAATTTGGGCGGCGGGCTGGGCCTGCTGCTGCTCTACGGCGTGGTGGTCAACGGCAGCCTGACGGTAGGGATGCTCTCCCTGATGTTTTTGCCCAACGCCGCCCGCAAGCTCACCGGCGGCATACTCAAGCTGCTGGTCAAGACCCATATCATCCGCAACGAGGAGAAGGCCCGCCAGCGGCTGGAAAAACAAATGGAGGAGTACCGCAAGGGCGCCCAGTGCGTGAAGCAGAACCCCGGCATGATGCCTGCCCTGCTGCTCATCACTGTGGTGCAGCTGACCGCCCTGTTTTTTGTGCCCGTGGCGGTCTATTATGCCTTTGGCCTTTCCGGCAGCAGCCCGCTGGAGATCATTGCCACCCAGTCCCTGGTGACCCTGGCGGTGGCCAATCTGCCGCTGCCCGGCGCTGTGGGCGCCTCTGAGGGCGGCTTTGTCACCGCAATGGCCCTGTTCTTTGGTTCCAGCCTGGTGACGCCCGCTGTGTTGGTATCCCGGGGCATCAGCTTCTATTCCTTCCTGGTGATCAGCGCCGTGGTCGCCCTGACGGTCCATCTGCGTACCAGGCGCCAGCGGAGGGCGGAGGACCCGACTGCCTTCCCTAAGCGGGCCCGGGGGCCTATCGTGACTTGAAAAGCGGCGTCTGCGGACGCCGTTTTTTCTCTTGTGCCGCCGGGCCGGGTGCATTATAATCAGGGAGAAAGAAAAAGGAGGCGGGATGATGTACTATTTGGGTATTGATCTGGGCGGTACCAACGTGGCCGCCGCTGTGGTGGATGAAGCGGGCAAGATTTTGAAGAAGGTCAGCCTGCCCACGCCCCGGGGCGTGCCGGCGGAACAGGTGGCCGATCAGATGGCGGCCGCCTCCCGGGCCGCGGTGGAGCAGGCGGGCCTGTCCATGAGCGACATTGCCTCGGTGGGCATCGGATCTCCCGGTACCATTGAGCCGGACACCGGCGTGATCCGGTTCTGGTCCAATCTGGACTTTTCCAACGTACCCCTCACCGCTCTGATGGCGGAGCGGCTGGATAAGGAAATCTACCTGGAAAACGACGCCAATGCCGCCGCTCTGGGTGAATTTGCCGCCGGGGCCGGCAAGGGCAGCCAGTCCATGATCGCCATTACGCTGGGTACCGGCGTGGGGGGCGGCGCCGTCCTGGGCGGCAAGCTGTATACCGGGTTCAACTATGCCGGTATGGAGGTAGGCCACTTTGTCATTGAGCATGGCGGCCGCCCCTGCACCTGCGGGCGGAAGGGGTGTTTTGAGGCCTATTGCTCCGCCACCGCCCTCATCAAGCGCACCAGGGAGGTCATGGAGGAACACCCCGACTCCAAGCTGTGGGAGTTGGCGGGTACTCTGGAGGCGGTCAACGGCCGCACCCCCTTTGACGCCGCCGCCCTGGGCGACGCTGCCGCCGGGAAGGTCATCGACGAGTATGTGGATTACCTGGGCTGCGGCGTGGCCAGTCTAGTGAACATCTTCCAGCCGGAGGTGGTGTGCATCGGCGGCGGCCCCTCCGCCCAGGGGGAGACCCTGATGGCTCCGGTACGCTACATCCTGAATCGGGAGGACTACGCCCGCAACAGCGTCCACCGTACCCGCCTGGTGCGGGCGGCTCTGGGCAACGACGCTGGGATCATCGGCGCGGCCCTGCTGCCACTTTTCCGATAAATCCAAACAGGGCCCGCCGAACGGCGGACCCTGTTTGCGCATGCAGCGCGGCTCACTCCACCGGCTCATAGCCGTCGCAGTAGTCGGGCGTCTCCTGTTCCGACCCTCCTTCCGGGCGGGGGAGGACCAGCAGGGACAGCCCAAACAATGCCGCCGCGCCCAGGGCGATGACCTGGAGCTTGTGTTCTTCCAGCCAGGCCCGGCGGTCCTCCAGGGCGGGCAGCTTCATCGCGCCGCCATATAGCAGGACTGCTCCGCCGCCGCACAGGGCCAGCCGGAGCAAGGTCTGCATTTTGTCCGATAATTGCTCCATAGATACCCCTCCTTTGCTTCCAGTATAGCGGAGGAAAGAAGGTCCCATGCGCCCGGCTTAAGAAATTGTGGAGAATTGGTTAAGATTTGCCCCGCGGCCTTGTATGCAGTGGGGAAATCGGCTATAATGTGACAAGATTTTGACAATGGGCCGCCTATAGGCGGAATTCAGCAGTATTGAGGGCGAATACATGAAAGGCAAGCAGAAACAGCATCCGGCCCCCCAGCAGGCCCCCCGTCTGCGTCGGGACGTACCCCGGGTGAGCGCCGATCCCAATGTGGGCCTCACCATGGCTCAGGTGCGGGAGCGGCAGCAGAACGGCTGGGCCAACGATCCGGTGGAGTCCCCCACCAAGACGGTGGGGCAGATTGTCCGCGCCAACGTCTTTACCTTCTTCAATTTCATCTTTGTGGTGCTGGCCGCTCTGCTGATCGTTGTCGGTTCGGTGGAGGACCTGCTGTTCCTGCTCATCGCTATGGCCAATACGGGCATCGGTATTTTGCAGCAGCTGCGCTCCAAGCAGACCATCGACAAGCTCAACCTGCTGGCGGCCCCCCGGGCCAATGTGGTGCGGGAGGGGCAGCTGGGCTCGGTGCCTGCCTCCCATCTGGTGCGGGACGACGTGGCGGAACTCTGCTCCGGCGACCAGATCCCCGCCGACGCCACGGTGCTGGCCGGCCAGGTGCAGGTCAACGAGGCCCTCATTACCGGCGAGGCCGACGCCATTGTGAAAAAGCCGGGGGATCAGCTGCTCTCCGGCTCCTTTGTGGTGGCGGGCCGCTGCCGGGCCAGGCTGGATCAGGTGGGGGCCGACTCCTACGCCGCCCGCCTGACGCTGGAGGCCAAAAAGGACGTCACCGTGGGTAAAAGCGAAATGATGTCCTCCCTGGACAAGCTGATCCGGGTCATCGGCATCCTGCTCATCCCCATCGGCATCGCCCTGTTTGCCAAGGAATACTTTATTGTGGGCCGCACCTTCCGGGAGACGGTGATCTCCACGGTGGCCGCCCTCATCGGCATGATCCCCGAGGGCCTCTACCTGCTCACCAGCGTGGCTTTGGCGGTGAGCATGATTCGGCTGGCCCGGGGCAAGGTGCTGGCCCAGGATATGAACTGCATCGAGACCCTGGCCCGGGTGGACGTGCTGTGCGTGGATAAGACGGGTACCATCACCGAACCCCGTATGGAGGTGGGGGAGGTGGTGTACCTGGACGAGGAAAAGTACGCCGAGACCGAAGTCACCGAGATCCTCAACGCCTTCTATCAGGTCTCCGAGGCGGACAACGACACCGCCCGGGCCATGCAGAAGAAATTCCACGGGCACTCCCTCTGGCATGCCGAGCGAACCATCCCCTTTACCTCCGCCACCAAGTGGAGCGCCGCCGTCTTTGTGGGCCACGGCGCCTATGTGGTGGGCGCCCCCGAGTTTATCCTGGGCCCCCGGTACGGGGATCTGAAGGAGCAGGTGGACCCCTGGTCCGCCAAGGGCTACCGGGTGCTGCTGGCCGCCGAGTATCAGGGCGTGCCCGACCAGACTGGGCTGGACCCCCGGCGGGTGTGTCCCATGGCCCTGGTGATGCTGGCCAACCGGGTGCGGGAATCGGCCCCCAAGACCTTCCAGTTCTTTGCCGAACAGAAGGTGGCCGTCAAGGTCATCTCGGGGGATAACCCGGTGACGGTGGCCGAGGTGGCCCGCCAGGCGGGTATCCAGGGCGCGGAGCGATATGTGGATGCGGCAGTGCTGAAAAGCGACGCCGACATGGACCGGGCGGTGCGGGAATTTACCGTATTTGGCCGGGTCACACCCGACCAGAAGCGCAAACTGGTCCAGGCCCTCCAGCGGGCGGGCCATACCGTGGCCATGACCGGCGACGGCGTCAACGACGTGCTGGCCCTGAAGGACGCCGACTGCGGCATCGCCATGGCCTCGGGGGCGGAGGCCGCCTGCCACGCCGCCCAGCTGGTGCTGCTCAACTCCGACTTCTCCGCCATGCCCAAGGTGGTGGCCGAGGGCCGGCGGGTCATCAACAACATCCAGCGGGCCGCCGCCCTCTACCTGGTGAAGAATATCTTCTCCTTCTTCCTGTCCATCATCTCCCTGTTTGCCACCTTCCCCTACCCGGTGACCCCCCTGCAGATCTCCTTCCTCAGCGCAGTCACCATCGGGGTACCCTCCCTCTTCCTGGCGCTGGAACCCAACCACGCCCTGGTAAAGGGAAAGTTCCTTACCAACGTGTTCCGGGCGGCCCTGCCCGGCGGCCTTACCGATCTGCTCATCGTACTGGGGCTGGAGGCCTTCTACCTGGCTTTCGGCTTTACCACCGCCGAACTGTCCACCATGTCCGCCATCCTGCTGGTGTCCATCGGCCTGATGGTACTCTATCAGGTGTGTAAGCCCTTCGACTGGAAGCGGCGGGTGCTGATGATCGCCATGACCGCCTCCTCTGCGGTGTCCATTATCTGGTTTGGGTCCAGTTTCGGCCTGAGTGAGCTGACTGTCCAGTCCTTCCTGGTGCTGGCGGTGTTCCTGGGCCTGGCCTACCCGGTGATGCACGTGCTTTTGAAGGTGTGCCAGTTGGGCGCGCTGCTGTGGGACAAGGCCAAAAACCTGGGGCACCGGGAATGAGAGCGGCGCTGCGTGCCTACCGTCCGTCGGACTGTCCCGTTCTGGCGGAACTCTTTTATCAGACGGTCCATGAGGTGTGCGGACGGGACTATACCCCCGCGCAGCTGGACGCCTGGGCTGACGGCCGGGTGGATCTGGCAGCGTGGGATTCCTCTTTCCAGGCCCATACCACGCTGGTGGCGGAGTGGGAGGGCGTCATCGTCGGGTTTGCCGACCTGGCCGACGACGGCTACCTGGACCGGCTGTATGTGCATAAGGATTACCAGGGTCAGGGCATTGCCACCGCCCTGTGCGACGCGCTGCCTCGCGCCCGTCTCACCCACGCATCGCTAACCGCCCGGCCCTTTTTTGAAAAGCGGGGCTGGCGGGTGGAGCGGGCGCAGCAGGTGGAGCGGCATGGGGTCAAATTGACCAATTTTGTTATGACACGCTCCCCCTTTCATGGGCTTGCCTGACAAAAATCGCCTTTACATTTCCCCTGGAGGCTGATATAATAAACGGAGAACTTTATCGTATCCGCAGTTGCGGCATTGCCGCGTAAGGGGAAGCCGGTGAAAGTCCGGCGCAGTCTTACCTCTACTGTAAGCGTGGACGAAGGCGCGAGAACCATTGGCCCATCGGGCTGAGAAGGTGCGCCGGAGGAGGAAGCGCAAGCCAGGAGACCCGCTGCAGAGGATACCGTATTGCGTAGCTCTGAGGTGGAGAGGTGCGGCATTTTTTCAAAGGAAAAAGGCCCTCCCCAGTTTGGGGAGGGCCTTTTTGGTTACAAGGGGGTGCGCCTGTGCTGGAACTGTATATCCCGGTGGGGAGCCGGAAGCTGCGCTGCGGCTATACCACCGGCGCCTGCGCCGCCGCGGCCACGGCAGGGGCGGCCCGTCTGCTGCTGACCGGCGAGCGGCTGCCCGCCGTGACCATCGGAACCCCGGCGGGGGTGACGGTGGAGGTCCCTCTGCTGGAACAGACCGCCGGACCCGGCTGGGCCAGCTGCGCCGTGCGGAAGGACGGCGGGGACGACCCGGATGTAACAAACGGTACCCTGATCTTCGCCCGGGTGGAGAAAACCGACGTCCCCGGCGTGACCATAGACGGCGGCAGGGGGGTGGGCCGGGTGACCCGGCCCGGCCTGGACCAACCGGTGGGCGCCGCCGCCATCAACTCCACCCCCCGGCGGATGATCGCCGGGCAGGCGGAGGAGGAAGCGGCCCGGGCGGGCTATACCGGCGGGCTGCAAGTCACCATCTCGGTGCCGGAGGGGGAGGCCCTGGCCGCCCACACCTTCAACCCCCGGCTGGGTATTGAAGGGGGCATCTCCATCCTGGGTACCAGCGGCATCGTCCGCCCCATGAGCGAGGCCGCCCTCATCGACTCCCTCTACCTGGAGCAGGATATAGCCAAAGCCGCAGGCGTCACCGATCTGCTGGTCACCCCCGGCAACTACGGGGATTCCTTCGCGGAGGGGACTCTGGGCCTGGACTTGACCCACCGCTGCACTTGCAGCAACTATCTGGGTCACGCCATCGACCACGCTGCCGGGCTGGGCTTCCGATCCTTCCTGCTGGTGGGCCACCTGGGCAAGCTGATCAAGGTGGCGGCGGGGAACATGAACACCCACTCCAAGGAGGCCGACGGCCGGCGGGAGACCCTCACCGCCCACGCTGCCCTGGCGGGCGGGAGCCCGGCGCTGCTGAAAGCCCTCTTTGCCTGCCCTACCACCGATGCCGGGGTAGAGCTGCTGAAAGAGGAGGGGCTGCTGAAGCCGGTGATGGCCTCCATCGCCCAGGCTCTGGAGGAGGTGCTGCACCACCGGGCCGGGCCCGACCTGGCCATCGCGGCGGTGTTCTTCTCCAACCAGTACGGACTGCTGGGCAAGACAACAGGGGCGGATAAATTGCTGGCCCTGCATCAACATCAATCGTAGGGGCGACCTTTACGGTCGCCCGCCGATACAGACAGGAGTTTCGATTATGGTACATTTCATCGGCGCGGGCCCCGGCGGGGCCGATCTCATCACCGTCCGGGGAGCCAAGCTGCTGGGTGAGGCGGACGTCATTATCTACGCCGGTTCCCTGGTGAACCCCGCCCTGCTGGACTATAAAAAGGAAGGTTGCCAGGTCTACGACAGCGCCAAGATGACCCTGGAAGAGGTCATTGCGGTCATGAAAGAGACCGAGGCCAGAGGCGGCACCACCGTCCGGCTCCACACCGGCGACCCCTCCCTGTACGGCGCCCACCGGGAGCAGATGGATGAACTGGACAAGCTGGGCATCCCCTATGACGTGACCCCCGGTGTGTCCTCCTTCTCAGGGGCCGCCGCCGCCCTCTGCGCGGAGTATACTCTGCCCGATGTATCACAGTCGGTTATCATTACCCGCATGGCGGGCCGTACGCCGGTACCCGAGGGGGAAGAGCTGCGCAAGATGGCCTCCCACGGCTGCACCATGGTGCTGTTCCTGTCCACCGGCCTGCTGGAGCAGGTGGAGGAGGAGCTGATGGCGGGGGGCTATGCCCCCGACACCCCGGCGGCCATCGTGTACAAGGCCACCTGGCCGGAGGAGAAGGTGTACCGCTGCACTGTGTCCACTCTGGCCAAAACCGCCAAAGAGAACCAGGTCACCAAGACGGCGCTCATTACCATTGGTTATTTTCTGGGGAACGATTACCAACGGTCCAAGCTGTACGACCCCACCTTTACCCACGAATTCCGGGAGGCCAGCCAGTGACGGCGGCCATCATCGCGTTCACCAGCTGGGGGGCGGCCCTGGGCCGTACTCTGGCCGACGCGCTGGAGGCCACCCTCCATGTGCCCGCCCGGTTCGCCCCTGAGGTGGGAGCGGAGGCCTACGACAGCCTGGAGGGCTGGACGGAAAAAGCCTGGACCGAGGCGGATGCCCTCATCTTTGTGGGGGCGGCAGGTATCGCCGTCCGGGCCATTGCCCCCCATGTGAAGGATAAATTCACCGACCCCGCCGTGGTAAGCGTGGACGAGGCGGGGCGGTTTGCCGTCCCCCTACTGTCCGGCCATGTAGGGGGCGCCAATGAGCTGGCCCTGAAAGTGGCCGCACTTACAGGCGGCCAGGCGGCGGTCTCTACTGCCACCGACGTCAATGGCCTGTTTGCCGTAGATGTGTGGGCCAGAGAGCGGGGCATGGTCATCACCGACCGGGTGCGGGCCAAGGAGATCTCCGCCGCCCTGCTGGAGGGGAAGGGCGTGGGCTTTGCCAGCGATTTCGGCCACCCCTGCCCGGAAGGGCTGACAGAGGCCCCGGCGGAACTGGGAGTGTGGGTCACCTGGAAAACAGGGGCCGGCCCCTTCCCCCGCACCCTGCGTCTGGCCCCCCGAGGGCTGATCCTGGGGATCGGGTGCCGGAGAGGCACCCCGGCAGAGACCATTGAAGCGGCGGCGGAGGCCGCCCTGTCCGGCTATGAACCCCAGGCAGTGGCCCAGGTGGCCACCATTGATCTGAAACAAGACGAGCCCGGCCTGCTGGCCTTCTGCGCCGCCCACAACCTGCCCCTGACCGTCTATTCGGCGGCGGAGCTGGCGGCGGCGGAAGGGAACTTCACCCCCTCCGACTTTGTAAAAGGAGTCACCGGGGTGGACAACGTGTGCGAGCGGGCGGCGGTATGTGCCGGCGGGGCCATTCTGGTACCCAAACAGGCGAAAAACGGCGTCACCGTGGCGGTGGCGGGAAGGAAGATTGTATGAAAGTAACAGTCATCGGACTGGGCCCCGGCGGAGGCGCCGACCTCACCGGCCGTGCCCGGGCCGCTTTGGAAGGGTGCGACCTCATCGTAGGCTATACCGCCTATATTGAGCTGGTCAAGCCTGATTTCCCTGAAAAAGAGGTGCTGTCCACCGGCATGCGCCGGGAGGTGGACCGCTGCCGGGCCGCCGTGGAGGCCGCCCTCACCGGCAAAAATGTGGCGGTGGTATGCTCCGGCGACTCCGGGGTGTACGGCATGGCGGGACTTATCTACGAGGTGGCCCAGGAGTACGACCCCATTGAGATCGAGGTGGTGCCCGGCATCACCGCCGCCTGCGGCGGGGCCGCCGTGCTGGGCGCCCCCCTGACCCACGATTTCGCGGTGATCTCCCTGTCCGATCTGCTCACCCCCTGGGAGAAGATCGAGAGGCGTTTGACCGCCGCTGCCCAGGCGGATTTCGTTATCTGCCTCTACAACCCCTCCAGCAAGAACCGGCCCGACTATCTCCAGCGGGCCTGCGATATCCTGCTGCGGGACAAGGATCCGGACACGGTATGCGGCTATGTGCGTAACATTGGCCGGGAGGGGGAGACGGCGGTGATGTGTCCCCTGTCCCGGCTGCGGGACACCCAGGTGGATATGTTCACCACCGTGTTCATCGGCAACAGCCAGACCAGGTGGCTGGGCGGCAAGATGGTCACCCCCCGGGGCTACCTCCAGCGGGGGGAGTAAGATGGAGGTATTGCTCTTCGGCGGCACCGCCGAGGGCAGGGAGCTGGCCCGGTGGCTGCTGGATCAGAAGATCCCCACCCTGGTGTGCGTGGCCACCGACTACGGCGAGACCCTGCTCCCCGCTGGGGCGGAGGCCCATGTGGGGCGCATGGACCGGGGGGAGATGGAGGCTCTGATGACCGCCCGGCCCTTCACCCATGTGGTGGACGCCACCCACCCCTACGCCGTGGAGGTGACCGCCAACATCAAGACGGCGGCGGAAGGGGCCGGTCTGCCCCTCCTCCGGCTGGTGCGCCAGTCCGATGGGGAGGATTTGTGCCACAAGGCGGAAAACATGGCCGGGGCGGCGTATATGCTGGAGCGGCTGCCGGGCAACGTACTGCTCACCACCGGCAGCAAGGAGCTGGATGCCTTTGCCAAGCCCGGCCTGGTGGAGCGGTGCTATCCCCGGGTGCTGCCCACCCTGGACTCCCTGGATCGCTGCCTGAAGCTGGGTTTTTCGCCCAAAAACATCATCTGTATGCAGGGCCCCTTTTCCAAGGAACTGAATGTAGCCCTGCTGAAACAATATGACATCAAGACCCTGGTGACCAAGGACACCGGGGGCTACGGCGGGTTCCGGGAGAAGACGGAGGCCGCCCGGGAGGCGGGGTGCGCCCTGCTGGTGGTGGAGCGGCCCCGGGCTGAGACCGGGCTCACCCTGGAGGAGATCCAGGACAGGTTGAAGGAGGCACAGGCATGAAGGTCTATCTCGTGGGCGTGGGTATGGGCAATCCCGGCACCATGACGCTGGAGGCCCTGGAGGCGGTACAGAGCTGTCCCACCCTGGTGGGCGCCCCCCGGCTGCTGGAGCGTTTTCAGGAGAGCCACACCTGCGTTCCCCTCATCGCCTCCGCCGACATTGCCGAATACATCGAAAAGCAGCAGCAGGGGCCTGTGGGGGTGCTGCTCTCCGGGGACACCGGTTTCTACAGCGGGGCCAAAAAACTGTGGGCTCTGCTGGGGAACCATGAGGTGGTCACCATCCCCGGCATTTCATCCCTCAGCTACTTCTGCGCCAGGCTGCACACCAGCTGGCAGGACGTGAAGATCGTCAGCGCCCACGGCCGCAGTCACAACGTGGTGGGGGAGATCCAGCGCAACAGCCGTACCTTCGCCCTCACCGGCGGGGCCACTAAGGCGGAGGACATCTGCAAGGAGCTGACCCGCCGAGGCCTGGGCGGCGTGCAGGTGTCGGTGGGAGAGCGGCTGAGCTACTCCGACGAGCGCATTGTCACCGGTACCGCGGCGGAATTGGCGGAGCAGTCCTTTGCCGACCTGTCGGTGGTGCTGGCCGAGAATCCCGACCCGGTGGTGCGGCCCTTCAACTCCCCCGGCCTGCCCGACGGGGCCTTCCTCCGGGGAGACGTACCCATGACCAAGGAGGAGGTACGCACCCTGGCCATCACCAAGCTGCGGCTGGAGGAGGACAACGTGGTATGGGACGTGGGAGCCGGCACCGGCTCAGTGTCGGTGGAGTGCGCCCTGGCCTGCCCCGCCGGGCAGGTGTATGCCGTGGAGAAGAAGGAGGAGGCCCTGGCCCTGCTGGAAGAGAACAAGGCCCGGTTCCACACCGGCAATCTGGTGGTGGTCCCCGGTACCGCCCCGGCGGCCCTGGAGGATCTGCCCGCCCCCCACCGGGTCTTTCTGGGGGGCACCTCCGGGGAGCTGGAGGAGATTTTGCATCTCATCTTCCGGAAAAATCCCGCCGCCCGGGTGGTGTGTACCGCAGTCACCCTGGAGACAGTGGCTGAGGCCGCCCGGCTCTTTGCCTCCCTGGAGGGGGCGGATATGGTGCAGGTGTCCGCCACCCGCACCCGGCAGGCGGGCCGGTATCACCTGATGGACGCCCAGAACCCGGTGTGGATTTTCTCCGGGGAGGGACGTGTATGAGTACCCCCCGGTTGCTGCTGTGCGCCCCCGCCAGCGGAGGGGGCAAGACCACCGTGACCTGCGCCCTTTTGCAGGCCCTGGTGGATGGAAGAATCAATCCCGTGGCCTTCAAGTGTGGCCCCGACTACATTGACCCCATGTTCCACAGCAAGGTCATCGGGGCCAAGAGCCGCAATCTGGATCTGTTCTTCCTGGGGGAGGACAAAACCCGGTATCTGCTGGAGCGCGGCAGCGCCGGGGCAGGCCTGGCCCTCATCGAGGGGGTCATGGGCTACTACGACGGCATCGCCATGAGCCATGAGGCCAGCGCCTATCACCTGGCCAAAGCCACCCACACCCCGGCGGTGCTGGTGGCCGACGGCCGGGGCAGCGCCCTCACCCTGTCCGCCGTGATCCACGGCCTGAAAACCTTCCGGCCGGACAGCGGCATCCAGGGCGTGATTTTGAACCGGGTGTCCCCCATGCTCTACCCCCGGCTGAAGGAGTGTATCGAAGGGGAGACAGGTGTAAAGGTATATGGCTTTCTGCCACCTCTGCCCGACTGCGCGTTGGAGAGCCGACACCTGGGCCTGGTCACCGCCGACGAGGTGGCGGGCCTGAAGGAGAAGCTCCACAAGCTGGCCGCCCAGGCGGAGAAAACTATTGATCTGGACGGCCTGCTGGCCCTGGCCGCCTCCGCCCCCGACCTGAACGCCGGACCTCCGACCCTGCCGGAGCCGGTGGAGGGAGTGCCGGTGATCGCCGTGGCCCGGGACAAGGCCTTTTGCTTCTACTATGCCGACGGCCTGGAGCTGCTGGAGCAGCTGGGGGCCAGGCTGGTAGAATTCTCCCCCCTGGAGGATGAAAATCTGCCGAAAGGCGCCTGCGGGCTCTACCTGGGGGGCGGCTACCCGGAGCTGCTGGCGGAGCAGCTCAGTCAAAATACCGCCATGTTGTCTGCCATCCGGGATGCGGTGGCAAACGGCCTGCCCACCGTGGCTGAGTGCGGCGGCTTTTTGTATCTGCATGAAACCTTAGCGGATGCCAATGGAACTGATTGGCCTATGGCGGGGGTCATCCCCGGCAGGGCCTGGAATACCGGCAAGCTGGGCCGGTTCGGCTATGTGACCCTCACCGCCCGGACAAGCGGCCTGCTGTGTCGGGCGGGGGAAGAGCTGCCCGCCCACGAGTTCCACTACTGGGACAGCCAGCACCCCGGCGACAGCTTCCGGGCCCAGAAGCCGTTGAGCAATCGCGGGTGGGACTGCGGTGTTCATGCGCCTACGCTGTACGCCGGTTTTCCCCACTTTCATTTCTGGGCCAGAGTTGAGATGGCCCGCAATTTCGTGGCGGCGGCACGCCGCCGACAGGAGGCATTGCTATGACGCTGGAAGAAGTGATCCGTTCCATCACCCCCGCCGACCAGAACGCGGCGGCCCAGGCCAAGGCCCGCTGGGACTCCATTGCCAAGCCCCTGGGCAGCCTGGGTGCGCTGGAGAGCGCGGTGATCCGCATGGCGGCCATCACCGGCACCCCCAACGTGGATATCTCCCGCCGGGCGGTGGTGGTCATGTGCGCCGACAACGGCGTGGTGGCCGACGGGGTCACCCAGACCGGCCAGGAGGTCACCGCCATTGTGGCGGAGAATATGTCCACCGGCGATACCAGCGTGTGCGCCATGGGACGGGCCGCCGGGGTGGAGATCGTGCCGGTGGACATCGGCGTGGCCGTTCCTCTCCACGGGGAGCGGATCTTGCAGAAGAACATCCGCCGGGGTACCGCCAACCTGTCCCAGGGTCCCGCCATGACCCGGGAGGAGGCGGAGCGGGCCATCCTGGTGGGGGTGGAGGTGGCCCGCGACCTGTGTGCCAGCGGCGTACGCCTGCTGGGTACCGGCGAGATGGGCATTGGCAACACCACCACCTCCTCCGCCGTGGCCTCGGTATTTCTGGATCGTCCGCCGGTGGATATGACCGGCCGGGGGGCGGGATTGTCCAGCGAGGGTTTGGTGCGGAAGATCCGCGCTATCGAGCAGGGCATCGCCGTCAACAAGCCCGACCCCAGCGATCCGCTGGACGTCCTCCACAAGGTGGGCGGCCTGGACCTGGCGGGTCTGGCGGGGGTGTTCCTGGGCGGGGCCATGTGCCATGTGCCGGTGCTGGTGGACGGCTTTATCTCCTCGGTGGCCGCCCTCATTGCCGCCCGCATCTGTCCCACCTCTAAGGACTATATGCTGGGTTCCCACGCCTCCGACGAGCCGGCCAGCAAACTGGTGCTGGCCGACCTGGGTCTGGAACCTTTCCTCTACGCCGGTATGCGGCTGGGGGAGGGTACCGGCGCGGTGGCGGTGATGCCCCTGCTGGATATGGGCCTTGCGGTGTATCGGGAGATGACCACCTTTGAGGCCACGGATATTGAGGCGTACCAGCCCTTGACCTGAGACGGGCGACCATAAAGGTCGCCCCTACGAAATGGAGAATACGTTATGCTGATCTTAGTCTCCGGCGGGTCGGGCAGCGGCAAGTCGGAATTTGCCGAATCGCTGGTGACCGCCTCCGGACGGAAGAACAGAATTTACCTGGCCACCATGCGGGTATGGGACGCCGAGAGCGCCCGCCGGGTGGAGCGCCACCGGCAGATGCGCGCCGGTAAGGGGTTTGCCACGGTGGAATGCCCCGCGGGCCTGGAGCGGCGGGACGTGCCGGAGGGGGCTGCGGTGCTGCTGGAGGATCTGTCCAACCTGTGGGCCAATGAGTATTTCTCCCCGGAGGGGGGAGAAGGGGGCTTTGACCGGGTGCTGGCCGGGGTGGAGCAAGTGGCCGCACGGGCGGGGCTGTTGGTGGTGGTCACCAACGAACTGTGTTCCGACGGCATGGATTATGACCCGGCCACCCTGGCCTGGCTGGAGGGGCTGGCCGGTTTGAACCGGGCCATCGCCGCAAAAGCGGATCAGGTTTACGAAGTGGTGTGCGGTATCCCGGTGGCGTGGAAAGGAGAACGTGTGTGAAAAGTCTCATCATTGCCTTTGCCATGTACTCCAAACTGCCCATGCCCCGGGTGGAGTGGGAGAAGCGGGCCCTGTCCTGGGCCCTGTGCTTCTTTCCACTGGTGGGGGCGGTCATCGGCGCCGTGCTGTACGGCTGGATGGCCCTGGCACGGTATCTGGGCGTTGGCCCCGCCTTCTTTGCCGCCTTCGCCCTGCTCATCCCCATCGCCCTCAGCGGCGGCATCCACCTGGACGGGTTCTGCGACACCTGCGACGCCCTGTCCTCCCACCAGAGCAAGGAGCGCAAGCTGGAGATCCTGAAGGACTCCCACACCGGGGCCTTCGCCATCATCTGCTGCGCCCTCTATCTGCTGGTGTTCTTCGCCTGCTGGAGTGAAGTGGCGGCAACGGGACGGGCCGCCCTGGTACTGGCTCTGGGGCCTGCCCTCTCCCGCAGCCTGTCCGGCCTCTTTGCCGTTACGCTGCCCAACGCCAGGGGGACGGGCATGCTGGCCACCTTTACCGACACCATGGATACCGCCAAGGCCCGTGGCGTCATGGTGATCTGGGTGGTGGCCTGCGTGGCCGCCATGCTGTGGCTGGACCTGTGGACCGGCGGCGCCGCCCTGCTGGGGGCAGGACTGGCCTGCCTGTACTATCGGGTCATGAGCCAGCGGCAGTTTGGAGGGGTTACCGGCGATCTGGCCGGCTTTTTCCTCCAGCTGTGCGAGCTGGCTATGGTGCTGGCGGCGGTAGTTGCTCAGAAAATCGAGGTGCTGATATGATCCTCATCATCGGCGGTGCGGGCCAGGGCAAGCTGGACTATGTGCTGCGAAAAACGGGATATGGCCCCGACCAGGTGGCCCACACCCCGGAGGAAGCCAAACAAAAACCGGTTTTTGACGGACTGGAGCAGTGGCCCCACCTGGACGAGGGGGAATTGCTCGCCGCCAACCCGGAGATCATCCTCATCTGCGACGAGGTGGGGTGCGGCGTGGTACCGGTGGACCCGGCCCAGCGGGCCTGGCGGGAGGCCGTGGGGCGGCTGTGCTGCCGCCTGGCGGCCCGGGCAGGCCGGGTGGAGCGGGTCTTCTGCGGCCTGCCCATGACCCTGAAAGGAGAGACATCATGGAACTGATCCTCATCCGGCACGGCACCACCCAGGGCAACCTGGAGAAGCGGTTTGTAGGCGTGCTGGACGTGCCGCTGGCCCCCCAGGGGGAGGAACTGGCCCGGCGGGTGAGTCCCACCCTGCCCCGAGTGGAGCATATTTACCGCAGCCCGCTGCTGCGGTGCCGTCAGACAGCTCAGTTGCTGTGGCCGGACACGGAAATGACGGTGATCCAAGGGCTGCGGGAGACCGACTTCGGCCCCTTTGAGGGGAAGAACCACCAGGAGCTGAAGGACGACCCCCTGTACCAGGCCTGGATCGGCCAGGGCGACCGGCTGAACTTTGCCGCCATGCCGGTGGGTGAGACCGCCCAGCAGGTGGTGGAGCGGGTGTCTGCCGCCCTGGCAGAGCTGGTGAAAGACGCCGCTGCCCACGGCTATGAGCGGGTGGGCGTGGTGTCCCACGGCGGGGCGCTGATGGGCTTGCTGTCCAAGTATGGCCGCCCGGAGCGGGAGTATTACGACTGGATGTGCCCCAACTGCGGCGGGTTTCGGATGGCGCTGGACCCGGACACTCTGGAGCTGACCGTGCTGGAGGAATACAAAGGATGAACTGGTGGATCGGCCATCTGACAGCCCTGCTCATCGGTTTCTGCCTGGATCTGCTGCTGGGGGACCCCCACTGGGCCCCCCATCCGGTGCGGGCCATCGGCGCCCTCATCTCGGCGCTGGAGAAGCTGCTGCGGAAGCTCTTCCCCAAGTCTCACGGTGGTGAGCTGGCAGGGGGCGTGGTGCTGGTGGTCTTCACCCTGACCATCCCCACGGTTCTGACGGTGCTGCTGCTGTGGGGGTGCCGGCTGATCAATCCCTGGCTGGCCCTGGGGGTGGAGAGCGTGCTGTGCTATCAGCTGCTGGCCACCAGGTCCCTGGCCGCCGAGAGCCGCAAGGTATACGATGCCCTGAAAACCGGGGATCTGGACAAGGCCCGGTATGCCGTGTCCATGATCGTGGGCCGGGATACCGCCGCCCTGGATGAGGCCGGCGTGGCCCGGGCCGCGGTGGAGACGGTGGCGGAAAACGCCTCCGACGGGGTAATCGCCCCCCTCATCTTCCTGGCCATCGGCGGCGCCCCATTGGGGATGTTCTATAAGGCCGCCAATACGATGGACTCCATGGTGGGCTATAAGAACGACAAATACCTGTACTTCGGCCGGGCGGCGGCCAAGTGGGACGATGTACTCAACTTCATCCCCGCCCGGATCGCCGGAGTC
Source organism: uncultured Flavonifractor sp. (assembly GCF_944383115.1). Taxonomy (GTDB): domain Bacteria; phylum Bacillota; class Clostridia; order Oscillospirales; family Oscillospiraceae; genus Flavonifractor. The sequence continues at coordinate 21,646 of NZ_CALWOJ010000013.1, forward strand.
CTCATGTGCCTGGGGGGCGCGGCGGCGGGATACGACGGGAAGAACGCCTGGCGCATCTTCCGGCGGGACCGGAAGAACCACAAGTCCCCCAACTCCGCCCACACCGAGGCCGCCTGTGCCGGCGCTCTCCAGCTCCGGCTGGCGGGGCCCAACTGGTACTTCGGCAAGCTGGTGGAGAAGCCCTACATTGGGGACGATCAGCGGCCCATTGAGCCTCTGGATATCCTGCGCTCCGGCCGGATCTTATACGCCACCGCCTTTTTTGCCCTGCTGCTCTTCTGCGGGGTGCCCCTGCTGATTTTATTGTTCCCCTGAGGGCGGATGCCTACAAGGTCTACGAAAAGGAGCGTTGTTATGCCAGTCTACACCCACGGCGGGGATATCCGCACCGCCCAGGCCGCCTACGGCGGGGCGGTCCTGGACTTTTCCGCCAACCTGAACCCTCTGGGGATGCCTGCCGCTGTGCGGGAGGCCGCCCGGCAGGCGGCGGACCAGTCGGCCCCCTATCCCGACCCACTGTGCCGGGATTTGCGGCAGGCCATTGCCGCCCACGATGGGGTGGGGGAGGAGCAGGTGGTGTGCGGCAATGGGGCCGCCGACCTGATCTTCCGGCTGGCCTTTGCGCTGAGACCCCGAAAGGCTCTGGTCACTGCCCCCACCTTCTCCGAGTATGAGCAGGCCCTCGCCTGCGTGGGCTGTGAGGTGGCGCGGTACGCCCTGGATCAGAACAAAAACTTCGACCTGGATGCGGGCTTCCTGGATGCCATCGGGCCGGATGTGAATCTGGTGTTCCTCTGTACCCCCAATAACCCCACCGGGCGACTGATCGGTGAGGATCTGCTGCTGGCCATCGCCCGGCGGTGCGGTGCGGTAGGCGCGGTGCTGGCGGTGGACGAGTGCTTCCTGCCTCTGGCCGCCGGTGGGCCGGGGCTGGCCCCCTGGCTGGAGGACTACCCCAACCTGGTGCTGCTGCGGGCCTTCACCAAGAGCTACGCTATGGCGGGGCTGCGGCTGGGCTACTGCCTGACGGCCAACCGGGGGCTGCGGGAGGCCCTGGGTAAATTCGCCCAGCCCTGGAGCGTCTCCACCCCCGCCCAGGCGGCGGGCGTGGCCGCCCTCACCCGCTGCCCCCACTGGGCGGCGGAGGGGCGTACCCTGGTGGAGGAAGCCCGGCCCAAGCTGTCCGCCGGGCTGGAGCAGGCGGGCTGCACCGTGGTTCCCGGACAGGCCAATTACCTCCTGTTCCAGCTGCCCGGCGTGGCAGATCTGAAAGAGAGACTGCTGGCGCGTGGCGTGCTGATCCGCTCCTGCGCCAACTACCACGGCCTGGGCCCGGACTGGTACCGGGTGTGTATCCGGAGCGAGAGAGAAAACCAGCGGCTGCTGGCCGCCCTCAGGGAGGTGCTGTAATGGCAAAAGCGATCATGATTCAGGGTACCGCCTCCAATGCCGGCAAGTCCCTGCTGGCGGCGGGGCTGTGCCGTATCTTCAAACAGGACGGCTACAAGGTGGCCCCCTTCAAGTCCCAGAACATGGCCCTCAACTCCGCCATCACCCCCGACGGGCTGGAGATGGGCCGCGCCCAGGTCATGCAGGCCGAGGCGGCGGGGGTGGCTCCCGACGTGCGGATGAACCCCATCCTCCTCAAGCCCACCAGCGACGTGGGCTCCCAGGTCATCGTCAACGGGATTCCCCGGGGTACTATGAAGGCGGGAGATTACTTTAAGTATAAGAAAAATCTCGTTCCCGACGTGATGGAGGCCTATTCCTCCCTGGCGGCGGAGTATGATATCATCGTCATCGAGGGGGCGGGCAGCCCGGCGGAGATCAACCTGAAAGAGGATGATATCGTCAACATGGGCATGGCCCGCATGGCAAAGGCCCCCGTGCTGCTGTGCGGCGACATCGACCGGGGAGGTGTGTTCGCCTCCCTCTACGGCACGGTGAAGCTGCTCTCCCCCGATGAGCAGGACCTGATAAAGGGCCTCATCATCAACAAGTTCCGGGGGGATGTGGAGATACTCCGCCCCGGCCTCACCCAGCTGGAGGAACTGGCGGGCAAGCCGGTGTTGGGCGTGGTACCCATGCTGGAGGTGGACGTGGACGACGAGGACTCCCTGTCCGCCCGATTGTCCAGATCCGATAAAGTGGGCCTGGTGGACATGGCGGTGATCCGCCTGCCCCGGCTCAGCAATTTTACCGATTTCAACCCCCTGGAGCGGATGGAGGAGGTCTCCCTCCGCTATGTGGGGAGCGCGGGAGAGCTGGGCCACCCCGACCTCATCATCCTGCCCGGCACCAAGAATACGATGGACGATCTGCGCTGGCTGCGACAGAGCGGCCTGGAAAGCGCCATTTTGAAGCACGCCGCCAAAGGCGGCGCGGTGGTGGGCATCTGCGGCGGCTATCAGATGCTGGGCCGTACCGTCTCCGACCCGGACGGGGTGGAGGGGGGTGGCACCCTGGCAGGGCTGGGCCTGCTGCCCGCCCAGACCGTGTTCCAGGGGGAGAAGACCCGAACCCGGGTGGCCGGTACCTTTGCCGCCCCCGAGGGTATCTTCTCCCAACTGGCGGGCGTGGCCTTTGAGGGCTACGAGATCCACATGGGGAAAACCCAGTGCGACGCCCCGCCGCTGGTGAGCTTTACCACCCAGACCGGGGAGGCACACACCGACGGCCTCAGCAACCGCAACGTGTGGGGCTGCTACGTCCACGGCATCTTTGACAAGGCCGGCGTGGCCGAGGCCCTTGTGAACGCCCTGATGAAGGCCAAGGGTCTGGAGGGCCAGGCTGCCAGCGTGGACTGGCAGGAGTATGCCCAGCGGCAGTATGACAAGCTGGCGGACGGCCTGCGCGCCAGTCTGGACATGGAGCGGATCTACCGCATCCTGAACGGGGAGGAATGACCCATGAAAAAAATCGAGTTGCAGCGGGTGGCTCCCGCCGACATTGAGGCCAGAAGTATGGAGATCATTGGGGAGGAACTGGGCGACCGGGTATTCCCCGCCGACCAGCTGCCCATCATCAAGCGGGCCATCCACACCAGCGCCGACTTTGACTATGCCGACAATCTGGTGTTTTCCCCCGGCGCGGTGGCGGCGGGTATCGCCGCCATCAAGGGGGGCTGCACCATCGTCACCGACACCCAGATGGCCTTCTCCGGGGTCAACAAGAAGGTGCTGGAGAAGTTTGGCGGGAAAGCGGTGTGCTTTATGTCCGACCCCGACGTGGCGGCCGAAGCCAAGGAGCGGGGGGAGACCCGCGCCACGGTGTCGATGGAGCGGGCGGCCCGTCTGGAAGGCCCTCTGGTGCTGGCCATCGGCAACGCCCCCACCGCCCTGGTGCGGGCCTGTGAGCTGATGGAGGAGGGCAAAATGGCCCCCGCCCTGGTCATCGGGGCGCCGGTGGGATTTGTGAACGTGGTGGAGAGCAAGGAACTGCTGCTCACCATGAATGTGTCTCACATCGTGGCCCGGGGGCGCAAGGGGGGCAGCAACATTGCCGCCGCCATCTGCAACGCCCTGTTATACCAGGCCAGCAACAACGCACGGGAGTGAAAGATATGAAACCACAAGCCCTTCTGGCGGTGTCCTTCGGCACCAGCCACCGGGACACCCTGGAAAAGACCATTGCCGCCATCGAGAAGGCCCTGGCCGCCGCCTTTCCGGCGCGCACCCTCCGCCGGGCCTTCACCAGCGGCATGATTTTAAGAAAGCTGGAGCGGGAGGGCACCCACATCGACGACGTGCCCGCCGCCCTGGAGAAGCTGGCGGCGGAGGGGTACACCGACGTGCTGGTCCAGCCCACCCACATCATGAACGGCGACGAGTACGACAAAATGATGGCCCAGGCCGCCCCCTTTGAAGGCCGATTTGAGAAGCTGGCCTTCGGCCGGCCTCTGCTCACCGAGACGGGAGACTACCTGGACGCGGCGGGGGCCCTGATTTCCGACCTGCCCCAGCCTCAGACCGGCAAGGCCATCCTCTATATGGGCCACGGCACCGAGCATTTTGCCAACTCCTGCTACGCCTTGCTGGAATATGTGTTCCACGACCTGGGCCGGAAGGATGTGGTCATCGGCACGGTGGAGGGCTACCCCGGCTTTGGGGAGGCGGTGCGCCGTATCAAAGAATTGGGAGCCACAAAAGTGGAGCTGCGGCCCCTGATGATCGTGGCGGGGGATCACGCCAAGAACGACCTGGCGGGGGAGGAGGAGGACTCCTGGAAGTCCCTGCTGGAGCGGGAGGGATACGCCGTTACCTGCGTACTCCAAGGGCTGGGGGAGTTCCCCAGCATCCAGGCCCTCTTTGTCAAGCACGCCAAAGAAGGGGAACAACTCCAGGCGTAAGCCTGTTTGAAATAAAGAAATGGATCGGGAAAAGGGAAGTCGGGTGGAACTCCCGCGCAGTCCCGCTGCCGTAAGAGAAGAGCCGCCACGCACCATGTCACTGGGGAGACCTGGGAAGACGCACGGCGGCAGAGAGGCTCAAGCCGGAAAACCTTGCCCGGACCGGAAACCACCCACCTACGAGTGATAGGAAAGGATGAAACGACTATGAGGACTGTAACTGCCAACAAAACCGTCCGCGCCGCGGCGGTGCTGGCGGCGCTGCTGGGTCTGATGACCATGAGCGCCTCCGCCATGCACATTGCCGAGGGTATGCTGCCCGTACCCTGGGCCATCGGCTGGGGCGCGGTGTGCGTGCCCTTCGTGGTGGCCGGCTTTTTCTCCATCAAGAAGAAGATCGATCAGGCCCCCAGGGCCAAGATCCTGCTGGCCATGTGCGGCGCCTTTGCCTTCGTGCTGTCGGCGCTGAAGATCCCCTCGGTGTCCGGCTCCTGCTCCCATCCCACCGGTGTGGGCCTGGGGGCCATCCTGTTCGGCCCCCTCACCATGACGGTGCTGGGGCTCATCGTGCTGCTCTTCCAGGCCCTGCTGCTGGCCCACGGCGGCCTCACTACCCTGGGCGCCAACGTCTTTTCCATGGCCATTGCCGGGCCCATCCTGTCCTGGCTGGTCTACAAGCTGCTGCGGAAGACCAAGGCCCCCGCTGCCGTGGCGGTGTTCGCCGCCGCCGCCTTGGGCGACCTGTTCACCTATGTGGTCACCTCGGTGCAGCTGGGGGTCATCAACGGCGGCATGGTGAAGTTCCTCACCATCTTTGCCGTCACCCAGATCCCTCTGGCTATTGCCGAGGGCCTGCTCACGGTGGTGATCTTCAACGTGCTGGAGAAGTACAGCAAGACCGAGCTGCATGAGCTGCAGGTGCTGTAAGGAGGGGACGGATATGAAAGTTTGGCAGAAAAATTTGATTTTGATCCTGTTGGTGGCGGTCATTGCCGCTGTACCCCTGTGGCTGCTGCCCGACGCCGAGTTCGGCGGGGCGGACGGCCAGGCCGAGGAGGCCATTACCGAACTCAATCCCGACTATGAGCCTTGGTTTGAGCCTATCCTGGAGCCCGCCAGCGGCGAGGTGGAGTCCATGCTCTTTGCCCTCCAGGCTGCCATTGGCGCGGGCGTGGTGGGCTTTGTGCTGGGCCGCATCACCAAAAAGCCGGATCGGAAAGCGGAGGGGCAAGGCTGATATGGGCACCGACCGCTACGCCTATCAGTCCTGCCTGCGGCGGGTGTCGCCGCTGCCCAAGCTGCTGCTGACGGTGGTGGCCCTGGTGATCTGCCTGTGCTGCGACAGCGTGGCGGTGGGCATTGCCACCCTGATTTTGATGGGGGTACTCATCACCGCCCTGGGGGGACTGTCCCCCAGGGTGTACCTCCATTTTCTCAAAGTGCCCCTGATCTTCCTGGTCATCGGCTGCCTCACCATTGTGGCGGGGGCCTATCCCGCCGGTACGGCGGTGGTGGCCGCCATTCCGGTGGGGGACAGCCTGTGGGGCTTCACCGCCGACGGCCTGTGGCTGGGCGGGCGCATCTTCTGTAAGGCCCTGGGGGCGGTGGGGTGTATGTATTTTCTGGCCCTCAACACCCCGGTCACCGATCTGACCATGGCGTTGGGAAAGCTCCATGTGCCAAAGCTGCTGGTGGAGCTGATGGAGCTGATCTACCGCTTCATTTTCGTGCTGGCGGAGACGGCGGCCAACATCCGTACTGCCCAGGACTCCCGGCTGGGTTACCGCGGCTTCCGCCGGTCGGTGTCCTCCCTGGGCATGCTGGCTTCCATGGTGTTTCTGCGGGCGTGGCGGAAGGCGGAGCGGATCTATACCGCCCTGGAGTCCCGGGGCTATACCGGCGGCCTGACCACTCTGAATGACGCCTACCGTCCGGGGTGGGGGCTGCTCCCCCTGGCCGTCCTGACGGCGGCGGGGCAGATTGCCATTTGGTTTGTGGAAGGGAGGCTGCTGGGATGAAGGCCATCCAGGCGGAAGATCTCTGTTATACCTATGAGGACGGCACCGTGGCCCTGGACCACATCACCTTCGCCGCGGAACAGGGCAAGGTCACCGGCATCCTGGGGGCCAACGGGGCGGGCAAGTCCACCCTGTTTCTCAGCCTCAACGGGGTACTTACCCCCAGGAGCGGCAAGGTGCTGCTGGGCGGACAGCCGGTGCGCTATGACAAGAAGGGCCTGCTGGAGCTGCGCCGCCGGGTGGGTATCGTATTTCAGGACCCGGACGACCAGCTCTTTTCCGCCGACGTGTACCGGGACGTGTCCTTCGGCGGGGTGAACCTGGGCCTGCCGGCGGAGGAGGTCCGCCGCCGGGTGGAGGACGCCCTGGAACGTACCGGGGTGTCCCATCTGCGGGACAAACCCACCCACGCCCTGTCCTACGGCCAGAAGAAGCGGGTGGCCATCGCCGGAGTGCTGGTGATGGAGCCGGAGGTACTGATTCTGGATGAGCCCACCGCCGGCCTGGATCCCCAGGGGGTGAGCGACATCATGAAGCTGCTCACTCGCCTGCGGGACGAATTGGGCATGACGGTACTCATCGCCACCCACGACATGGATATCGTACCCCTGTACTGCGACTACGCCTACCTGCTGGGGGGCGGCAAGGTGCTGATGGAGGGTACGCCGGAGCAGCTCTTTGCCGACCCGGCGGCCCTGCGGGCCAATCATCTCCGTCTGCCCCGCATCGCCCACCTGATGGAGGTACTGCGGGATGTGGACGGCCTGGACGCCGACCGGTCCGCCGCCACCATCGGGGCGGCCCGGCGGGAGATCCTGCGCATGCTGAAGGAGGAAAACCAATGAGAGGAATGTTGTACGGCGTGGGGATTGGCCCCGGCGATCCGGAACTGATCACCATAAAGGCCCAGCGCATCATCCGCCAGGCAGCGGTGCTGGCTGTGCCCGACCCAGGCCGGGGGGAAAAGACCGCCCTCAATATCGTGGGTGAGCTGGCCGACGGCAAGGAGCTGCTCACCTGCGAGGCCCCTATGGTGCGGGATCACGCCGCCCTGGACGGGGCCTATGAGCGCAACGCCGACTTGGTATGCGCCGCCCTGGACGGGGGCAAGGACGTGGCCTTCATCACCCTGGGGGACCCCACGGTGTACTCCACCTACCTCTACCTCCATAAAAAAGTGGTGGCCCGGGGATACGACGCCCAGATCATCCCCGGGGTCCCCTCCTTCTGCGCCGTGGCCGCCAAGCTGAACATGGCCCTGTGCGAGAAGAGCGAGCGGCTGCTCATTGTCCCCGCCTCCCATAAGGACGTGTCCGACTGCCTGGACCTGGACGCCAACCTGGTGTTCATGAAGGCGGGCAAGGAAATTGGCGCTTTGAAGGAGACCCTGGCCGCCCACGGCCTGCTGGACAAGGCCTCCCTGGTAGCCAACTGCGGCATGGAGGGGGAACTGGTGTGCCCCCGCTTTGCCGACCTGGAGGAAGGCAGCGGCTACTTCTCGGTGGTGCTGGTGAAAAAGGGGGGGCAGGCGTGAAGCTCATCATGACCGGCCTGGACTGGCACCGCGCCCCCATCGACCTGCGGGAACAGCTGTCCTTTACCCGCAACCAGGTGCTGGAGCTGGACCGCCGCCTGTCCCGCCGGGAAGGGGTGGCGGGCTGCGTGCTGCTGTCCACCTGCAACCGCACCGAGCTGTACCTGTCCTGCGGGGAGGGGCCGCTGCCCGACCCCGGGCGGCTGCTGTGCTATGAGGCGGGGGTGGAGTACGCCCCCTTTGAGGCCGCCTTTGTCACCCGGACGGGGGAGGAGGCGGCCCGCCACCTGATGGAGGTGGCCGGCGGCCTGCGCTCCCAGATCTGGGGGGAGGATCAGATCGTCACCCAGGTGAAGGGCGCCGTCCAGGCTGCCCGGGAGGTGGGGACGGCGGACGGGATGCTGGAGACCCTGTTCCGCAATGCCGCCGCCGCCGGTAAGGAGATCAAAACCAAGGTGCGCTTCATTGGGGTACCCCGTTCGGCGGCCCGGTCGGCGGTGGACAAGCTGGGCGCCCATCTGGGAGGCCTGAGGGGCCGGAAGGCCCTGGTCATCGGAAACGGGGAGATGAGCCGTCTGGCCGCCTCCCTCCTTTACGAGGCGGGATGTGCCGTCACCGTGACCCTGCGCAGCTATCACCACGGGGAGACGGTGGTGCCCGCCGGGTGCGCCGTCACCCCCTACGAGGCCCGTTATGAAGCGATGGAGGGGATGGATCTGGTACTCTCCGCCACCACCAGCCCCCACTACACCGTGACGGCCTGGGAGCTGGCCGAGCTGTCCCGGCCGCCCAGGGTGCTGGCCGACCTGGCCATCCCCCGGGACATCGAGCCCCAGGTGGCTACCCTGCCCGGCTTTACCCTCTACAATGTGGACGATCTGGGGGTGGATACCAGCCGGGAACTTCCGCCGGAGGCGGCGGCCATTGTGGAAAAGTATCTGGACCGGCTGAACCAGTGGGAGAACTACAAAAACTGCCTGCCCGGCCTGGAGCGGGTGAAGCAGGCGGTAGCCGCCCGGGTGTTGTCCACCGACCTGGAAGGGCCGGAGGCCCGGGAACTGGTGGAGCTGGCGGTGAGCCGGGCGGTGGATCTGCTCTCCGGCGGGCTGAAGGACAACCTGACCCCGGAGGATCTGGAGCGGTGCGCCGCCAAGATCGAAGTACACACCGCAGCCAAGCCCCGGTGGGCTGTGCCGGGGGAGAAACACCTGCGGTTCCCTCTGTTCGTTGACCTGATGGGGAAACGGGCGGTGGTCATCGGCGGCGGCGCGGTGGCCTGCCGTCGGGCGGAGGTACTCTCCCGGTTTGGCGCGGAGGTCACCGTCATCGCCCCCAGATGTAAACCCCTGGACGGGTGCATACAGTGGGAGAGGCGGCCCTACGCCCCCGGCGATCTGGCCGGGGCGGAGCTGGCCGTGGCTGCCACCGACTGCCGGGAGGTCAACCGCGCCGTGGGGGAGGAGGCCAGGGCCCTGGGTATCCCCGTCAGCGTGGCCGACGCCCCGGAGGAGTGTACCTTCTTTTTCCCCGCCGTCTGCACCGGGGACAACATTGTGGCCGGAGTGGCCGGGCGGGGAGACGACCACGCCCGCACCGCCCGGGCCGCCAAGGCCATCCGGGCCGTACTGGAGGGATTGGAATGAAGACCATACGCTTGGGCAGCCGGGAGAGCAAGCTGGCTGTCATTCAGTCGGAGCTGGTGATGGAGGCCATTCGCGCCCATCATTCGGAGATCACCCTGGAGCTGGTGACCATGAAGACCACCGGCGACAAGATCCTGGACCGCACCCTGGACAAGATCGGCGGCAAGGGCCTCTTTGTCAAAGAACTGGACGCCGCCCTGCTGGACGGTCGGGTGGATCTGACGGTACACTCCTGCAAGGACCTGCCTATGGAGGAGGACCCGGCCGTTCCTCTGGCGGGCTTCTCCCAGCGGGAGGACCCCCGGGACGTGCTGGTGCTGCCCCAGGGGGCGACGGAACTGGACCCCGCCAAGCCCATCGGCTGCGCCTCCGCCCGGCGGGCGGTGCAGCTCAAGGCCCTGTTCCCCCACATGGCGGTGGCTCCGGTGCGGGGCAATGTGCTGACCCGGCTGCGCAAGCTGGACGAGGGCCAGTACTCCGCCCTGGTGCTGGCAGCTGCCGGTCTGAAACGGCTGGGTCTGGAGGAGCGCATCACCCGGTATTTCACCGTGGAGGAGATGATCCCGGCGGCGGGGCAGGGCATTCTGGCTCTCCAGACCCGGGCCGGGGAGGATCTGAGCTATCTCAGCGGCGTGGTGGATGAGGCGGGTACCCTGTGCGCCCGGGCCGAGCGGGCCTTTGTCCGGGCGTTGGACGGGGGCTGCTCCGCCCCCATCGCCGCCCATGCCGTCATTGAGGGGGAAACCATCACCCTCACCGGCCTCTATGTGGACGAGGCCGGGCAGGTGTTCCGGGACCGGATCTCCGGCCCCAGGGCGCAGGGTACATCGCTGGCGGAGACGCTGGCAAACCGCATGAAGGAGGGAAGTCCATGCCTGGAAAAGTGACGCTGGTGGGAGCAGGCCCGGGCGACCCCGGCCTGCTGACCCGGAAGGGGTTGGAGGCCCTCCGGAAAGCGGAGGTGGTGGTGTACGACCGGCTGGTCAGCCCCGCCATCCTGGCCCTGATGCCCGAGCAATCGGAACAGATCGACGTGGGCAAGCAGGCCTCCCGCCACCCGGTACCCCAGGACCAGATCAACCAGATCCTGCTGGACAAGGCCCTGGAGGGCAAGAACGTGGTGCGCCTCAAGGGGGGCGACCCCTTCCTCTTCGGCCGGGGGGGCGAGGAGCTGGAGCTACTGGCCCAGCACGGCGTTCCTTTTGAGGAGGTACCCGGTATCACCTCCGCCATTTCCGCCCCCGCCTACGGGGGCATCCCGGTGACCCACCGGGACTGCTGCTCCTCCCTCCACATCGTCACCGGCCACCAGCGGGCGGGGAAGGAGCTGGACATCGACTTTGAGGCCCTGGTGCGCACCCGCGGCACCCTGGTCTTTTTGATGGGAGTGTCCGCCCTGCCCCAAATCTGCAAGGGCCTGCTGGACGCGGGCATGGAGCCCACCATGCCTGCCGCCGTGGTGGAGCGGGGCACCACCCCCGCCCAGCGGCGCATTTCCGCCACCCTGGGCACTCTGCCCGCCGTGGCGGAGGAGGCCAGGGTGGAGAGCCCCGCCGTCATTGTGGTGGGCAAGGTATGCGCCCTGGCGGAGGACTTCGACTGGTTTGACAAGCTGCCCCTGAAGGGGAAACGGGTGGTGGTCACAAGACCCCGGGAGCGGGCGGGCACCCTATCCGCCCGGCTGCGCGCCCTGGGGGCCGATGTGTGGGAGTACCCCTGCATTGCCACCGTGCCCCTGAATCCCTGTCCCGCTGTAGACAATGCAATGGAGCGGCTTTGTGACTATGAGTGGCTGGCCCTTACCAGCCCCGCCGGGGTGGAGGCCCTGTGGAACTGGCTGGAGGGCCACGGCAAGGACACCCGTGCCCTGGGAGGGGTGAAGCTGGCCGCCATCGGCCCCGGCACCGCCCGCGCCCTGGCCGCCCACGGCTTGCGGCCCGACTATGTGCCGGAGGTGTACGACGCCTCCCACCTGGGAGAAGGCTTGCCCGCCACCGGCAAGGTACTGGCCCTCCGGGCGGAGGAGGGCTCCCCCGCCTTGACAGAGGGGCTGGCAAGGCGTAACATTGCCTGTGACGACGTGGCCAGCTACCGCACGGTATATGACAATCCCCGCTCTCAGCAGCTGCGGGCGGCGGTGGAGGGGACGGAGGGCCTGCTGGTGACCTTTACCTCCGCTTCTACCGTGAAGGGCTTCGTCTCCTCCGTGGGGGAGGACGCAAACTTCTCCCGTATGGTGGGCATGTGCATCGGGGCTCAGACTGCCAACCAAGCGCAGAAGTATGGCATTCCGGTGCGGGTGGCCCGTGAGGCCACCATGGACGCACTGGTGGAATTGATAACAGAAGGTGTTTGATATGGAACTGATCCAACGGCCCCGCCGCCTGCGGGGCAATGACGCGGTGCGCCGCCTGTGCCGGGAGACCCGCATGTCCCCCGACAGCCTGATCTACCCCATCTTTGTGGACGAGACCCTCCAGGGGGTGCGGCCCATCGAGGCCCTGCCCGGCCAGAATCACTATGGCATCGACAGCGTGTGCCAGGCGGTGGAGGAGTGCCTGGCTGCCGGGGTGAATCACTGCATCCTCTTCGGCCTGCCCGCCCATAAGGACGCCATTGGCTCCTCCGCCTGGGATGAGAACGGCGTGGTGCAGCAGGCCATCCGGGCCATCAAGGCCAAATATCCCGACTTCTATGTCATCACCGACGTGTGCATGTGCGAGTACACCGACCACGGCCACTGCGGCATCCTCCGGGGCCATGAGGTGGACAACGACCAGACCCTGGAGGTGCTGGCCAAGACTGCCCTGTCCCACGTCCAGGCTGGAGCCGACATGGTGGCTCCCTCCGACATGATGGACGGCCGTGTGGCCGCCATCCGGGCCATCCTGGATGAACACGGCTATCAGACCACCCCCATCATGGCCTACTCCGCCAAGTATGCCTCCGCCTTCTACGGACCCTTCCGGTCTGCGGCAGGTTCCGCCCCCTCCTTCGGGGACCGGAAAGGCTACCAGATGGACCCCCACAACCGGAAGGAGGCCCTGAAGGAGTGCGCCCTGGACATTGAGGAGGGGGCCGACATCATCATGGTCAAGCCCGCCCTCAGCTATCTGGATGTGATCCGGGAATGCTCCGACGCCTACGACCTGCCCATGTGCGCCTACTCCGTGTCCGGTGAGTACGCTATGATCAAGGCCACTGCCGCCGCGGGGCTCATCGACGAGTACCGCATCATGTGCGAGTCCGCCCTGTCCGTGTTCCGGGCGGGCGCCAACATGCTCATTACCTACTACGCCAAGGAACTGGCTCAGGCCATTCAGAAAGGGGACATCGGCTGATGGGACGCTCGGAAGAACTGTTTGAGCAGGCCGTCAAGGTACTGCCCGGCGGGGTCAACTCCCCGGTGCGGGCCTACCGGGCGGTGGGCATGGCCCCCCGTTTCATCACCCGGGCCGACGGCCCCTTCATCTGGGACGAGGACGGCCGGAAGTATATCGACTACGTCTGCTCCTGGGGCCCCATGATCCTGGGCCACAACCACCCGGTGATCCGGGAGGCGGTGGAGAAGGCCGTGAAGGACGGCCTGTCCTTCGGCGCCCCCACCCGCCGGGAGGTGGAGATTGCCCAGCTCATGGTGGAGCTGGTGCCGGGCATCGAGATGGTGCGCATGGTCAACTCGGGTACCGAGGCGGTGATGTCCGCCGTCCGGCTGGCCCGTGGGGCCACCGGCCGGGACAAGATCATCAAGTTTGAGGGCTGCTACCACGGCCACTCCGACTGCCTGCTGGTGAACGCCGGCTCCTCCGCCCTGGCGGG
>NZ_CALWOJ010000014.1 GCF_944383115.1 uncultured Flavonifractor sp.
GTAACGGGGCCAGCCGCGGCTGCCTACTTAAAGTTCAGCGGCCATGCTCGGAGGTGATTTTCCCGGCCCGTCCTGTCCGCCTTGCACCAAAACGGCGGCTCTCTGCGCAGGGTTGGGGGCGGTACTCGTCCTCGTCACAGCGTTTTGCAGATAAAAATCACTGGGAGACGCCCTTTTTCGGCGTCTCCCAGTATCTTACCCGTTTGCAGGGATTCTGTCAAGAGGTTCAGCGGATTTCGTAATCCTTGCCGAATTGCAGATTGTCAAAGTCGATGCGGCGGGTGGGTTCTTCCACCTCGTCCACCTCGTCCTCGTCCTCCTCCGGCTCCGCCGGACGGGGGGCGGCGGCCTTGCGGCCGCTGAGTTCCATCAGCTCGTCATAGAGGCTGCTCTCCTGGGCCGCTTCCCCCTTGGGGGCGGACGCTTCGGCGGCGTCCTCCTGCTCCTGCTGGAGCAGACGCTCCACCTGCGCGCCGATATCCCGCACGGCGTCCTCCACCGGGTCGGCGGGGGCGGGCGGGGCGGCGGTCACCTGAGACAGGCCGTTCAAAAAGTCCATCTCGTGCTGGTGCAGCTCCTTGAGCTTGCCCACATAGGCGGCGGTGGACTGCTGGGCGGCCATAAGACGCATCTGCTCGTCCCGGATGGACTGCTGCAGTTCGGCCACCCGGGCCTTGGCGTCGGCCTCGGCGTTCTGGAGCAGCTGATTGCGCTTCTGCTCGGCCTCGGCCACCAGGTCATCGGCCATCTTCTGGGCGGTCATCAGGGCCTTGCGCATGGCGTCCTCGGTGGAGCGGTACTCCTCCACCTTCTCCACCAGCACCTTCATTTTAGCCTTCAGGGTGGCGTTTTCTTTGTACAGGGTGGTGTAATCCGCCGTCAGGACGTCCAGAAACTCGTCCACCATTGTCATGTTATAGCCGTTAAACGCCTTGGTAAAGGCGTGTTCAGAGACTTCCTGCGGCGTCAGCATAGGTCAATTCCCCCTGTTTTATGTGGTTTGCGCGTATAGCGTTTAGAAATACAGCCCGTTGTTTTCCAGTTCATCAATCAGATCGCCCAGAATGTCCACGTTGTAGGGCGTGATGATGTAAGTGGAGATGGCCACCTTCTTGATCTTGCCCTCGTTGGCGTAGGCCACGCCGGACAGGAAGTCCAGCAGGCGGCGGGCAATGTCCTTGTTGGTCGATTCCAGGTTGAGGACCACGGTGCGCTTCTCACGCAGATGATCGGCGATCTCGCTGGCGTTTTCAAACCGCTCGGGCTTTACCAGCACCACCTGCAGCTGGGTGGTGGTGTGGATGTTGACCACCTTGTTGCTGCGGCGATCACTGTCGGTGGAATAGAGGCTGCCGGTGGAGTCCTGGACGGCCTGGCTTTTGGCGCTCTTGCGCTCGCCGCCGGTACGGTCCATCCGCTCGCTGCGGGAGACGGGTTCAAAATCGTCCTCAAAGTCGTCCTCCGGCTCGTCCTCGTAGGGGCGGGCCAGCCGCCGCAGTTCATCAAACAATCCCATATTCGGTTACCTCCTAAGATCCGATCATACTTGGTGCATGGGCGGGCGGGGACCAAACAGGGCGGTGCCCACCCGCACCAGGGTGGCGCCCTCCCGGACGGCGTCCTCATAGTCGCCGCTCATTCCCATAGAAAGACAGTCGATTGTGGTTCCATTATCCGACATCTTGTCTCTTATGTCAACATAAAGCTGCCGCATTTTTTGAAAAAAGGGCCGGTTTCCGTCAGGTCCCTCGGCCACGGGGGGGATGGCCATCAATCCCCGCAGGCGCACGTTGGGACAGGCCGCCGCCTTCTGGGCCAGGGCGGGCAGCTCGTCGGGGGAAATACCGCTTTTGGACTCCTCCCCGCCGATATTGATCTCCAGCAGAATGTCCTGCACCAGGTCCAGCTTGGCGGCCTGGGCCTGGATGGCGTCCAGCAGATGTTCCGAACCCACCGACTCGATGAGATCCACCCGGCCCACCACCTGCTTTACCTTGTTGGTCTGAAGATGGCCGATAAAATGGAGCGCGGCCCCGGCATAGGCGTCGTCGGCCAGATGGGCGGTCATCTCCTGCACCCGGTTTTCTCCGCAGATGGTGACGCCGGCGGCAATGGCCTGCCGGATGGTATCCGAGGTCTGCACTTTCGTGGCGGCTACCAGAGTGATCTCGGACGGGTCCCGGCCCACTTCCCGGGCCGCGGCGGCGATGTTGGCCTTGACCTGTGCTACTTTCTCTTCCAGGGACATGATACGCACCTCCAAAAAATAAACACACAAAATGCCGGATTACGCAATGACCTTGCCGTCGTACAGCTCACCGGAGGAGATAATGATCTGATCTCCTGCCCGCAGGGCCTTTTTGGCCTGGGAGGCCACGGTGGAGGTCACCGGTTCCACCAGAATAA
This sequence comes from uncultured Flavonifractor sp., assembly GCF_944383115.1. Taxonomy (GTDB): domain Bacteria; phylum Bacillota; class Clostridia; order Oscillospirales; family Oscillospiraceae; genus Flavonifractor. The sequence goes on from NZ_CALWOJ010000014.1 coordinate 2,407, forward strand.
AGTTATCCTCTTCTGCCAACACGGTGACCTGCTTGAATTCAGCCCGCTGGCCCACCAGGGCGTACACCCCGGTGACCGAGATCTGGGACTGCTCCCCGGTCTCGCTGTCGGTGACGGTCTGCTGATCCACCCGCAGGGCCTCCTTGGGCAGGCGGATACCGGTAATGGTGTCAAAGACCAGATCCACCGTCTGCCGCCGCAGCAGGGTGGTGTCGGACAGGAACTTGTCGGTGGACAGCACCACCGCCACCTGCCCTCCCTCCGGGTCGCTCAGCCGCTCCACCTTCATGTCCACCTCACCCGACCAGTCCCGGGAGAACCGGACGGTGACGGTGCGTCCCTCCACCAGACGAGCGGCGTCCCCCTCCGACAGGGTACAGGTGAAGTACCAGGTGGAGTTGGTAATAAGCTTGCCGATGGCGGTGGGATCCTCCGCCGGCTTTTGCCTGGCCAGTTCCTCCAGTTGAGCGGGGGTGAGGGTCTCCAGCATGGCCGGAGTGATGAGGCTCTCATACCCGTCCACCAGGCCGGAGAAGATCCCCGACTGGGCGGCGGTCACCCGGCTGGTATTCTGGGAGGTTTGGGCGGTAAGGGTGTTGATCTGGGCGTTTACCTCGTCCAGAGAGGCCTGGAGGGCGGCGGCGGAGTCCCCCTCTTCCTCCCCGAAGGTATAGCTGCGCTTGTATACCAGGCTCTTCAGTTCCATGGTCTGGCTCTCCAGACCGGTCAGGTCTCCGGAGGCCACGGCGCCCCGCAGGCTCGCAATGGCATCGGCCACCCGGCTGCTGAGCTGGGCGGAATCTCCGCTCCCCCCGGTCTGGGCCAGGGCGTACTCCAGCTGTTCCTGCTCCAGCAGCAGCTGCTGGAGGGTCTCCCGCTGGGTAAGGCCGGCGTCGCTCTGATAGAGCAGCGCCACCGTCTCGCCCAGGCTCACCTTTTCCCCCTCTTCGGGCAGGATCTCAACGGTACCCCCCTGGCCGGGGAGAACGGTCTCCGCCCGGACCAGAAAGCCGGTGGCTTCCAAACTATCGTCCACCGCATAGCTGTAAGCCGTTACCGTGGGATAGAGATCCCGCAGGCTGCTCAGGGCGGAGGCCGCAATGGTGATGACCACAGCGGCCAGCACCACCAGCATGACGATACGGGCGTTCAAAGAACCTTGCTTCATAGGCGCTCCTTTTATCAGTCGCCATGCTCCTCCCGCTCCAGAGAGATGGCCCGCTCGGGCACAATGGTGGAGATGGCGTGCTTGTAGATCACCTGCTGCTTGTCCCCTGTCATAAGTACCACCACAAAGGCGTCATAGCCCACGATCTGACCCTTGAGCTGATAGCCGTTCATCAAAAAGGCGGTGACATTGGCCCGGGTACGCCGGGCGCGAAGCAGAAACAAATCTTGCAGGTTGGGTGTCTTTTGCATATGGATGCACTCCTTTTTCTCTGAGATGCATCCAATATATACCAATTATTGGATAATTTAAGTCGAATCCTGGGGAAGCGACCACATTTCCCGGGGAGTTACGCTCTGCCGAACCGTTTTTCAATCTGTTGGCGGGTCAATTCTATGGCCACCGGCCTGCCGTGGGGACAGTATTTGACTTCCCCCGCCATAACAGCTTTAGCCACCTTGAGCAGCTCGGCCTCCCCGTTTTTCTGGCCCCCCTTGATGGCGGCTTTGCAGGCCATGGTGTGGAGCAGGGCGTCCCGGGCGGCGTCCGGGTCAGCGGTGCCGCAGGTGATGAGCCTGCCCGCCAGCTCCAGCAGTACGTCGGGAATGGCGGCGGCGTCCACATCGTCGGGGGCGGTGCGGACAATGATAGCCCCGCCGCCGAAGTCCTCCGCCTCAAAGCCGAAACGCTCCAGCAGGGGCAGCTGGGAGAGCAGCGCCGCCCCCTCCTCCGCCGGAGGGGTGAACACCACCGGGGTGAGCAGGGCCTGGACCATGGGGGTGTACCCCGCCGCCTTCAGCCGGTCAAAGTTCATCCGCTCATGGGCGGCGTGCTTGTCGATGAGCAGCACCTTGTCCCCCTGCTCCACGATGATGTAGGTGTTTAAGACCTCCCCCGCCATGCGCCAGGGTATTTCGTCGGCGCAAGCTGCGTATCCCTCGCTTTGCCGTTCACGGCAAAGCTCGCTCTCTGCGCTGCGCCTCCTCTCCCCACCGGACCCGCTGGCGCTGGGCTCCGGCGGGGGCCCCGCTTCCGGTTCGGGCTGGATGGGAGTCTGGGGTTCCACAGGGGGAATGGTGGGAACGGCTTCCTTTTCGACCACCGTAGGGGCGACCCTTGTGGTCGCCCGCACAGGTTGAGCGGTTTGGGCAGGCCGGGCGGCGAAGTCCCGCAGGGGCAAAGACGGCGCGGGCTTGACCTCCGCCTTGCGGGGCGGCTCCGCCGTCATGGTGCGGAAGGTGGTCTGGTGGAGGGTCACCGTGTCCTGGGCTGCCTTGGGGGCCAGCCGGGGACTGTCCGCCAGGGCGGAGGGCCGGGACCGGTCGGCCTCCAGGGTGGATTTCACGGCGTAGTACACCGCGTCGAATACCTTCTTGTCGCTGCCGAACTTGACCTCCTGCTTGGTGGGGTGGACGTTTACATCCACGGCGTTGAGCCTGGTCTGGAGGTGGAGGACGCAACCGGGGAACTTGCCCACCATCTTCTGGTTGGCGTAGGCCTCCTCCAGCGCGGCCATCATGGTGCGGCTTTTCACATACCGGCCGTTGACAAAGAAGTGCTGATAGCCCCGGCTGCCCCGGCAGCAGGTGGGCAGGGACACAAAGCCGGTGACGCTCATATCCTCCCCGGAGCCCTTCACCGGGGTAAAGCCCAGGGCCAGGTCACGGCCCAGCACGGCGTACAGCGCCGATTTCAGCTGGCCGTCGCCGGGGGTAAGCAGATCCTGTTTGCCGTCCCGGAGGAACTTAATGCTCACCTCCGGGTGGGACAGGGCCAGCCGCTGCACCATGGCGAAGCAGGCGGCGCTCTCGGCGGAGTCCTTCTTCATAAACTTGAGCCGGGCGGGAGTGTTGTAGAACAGGTCTTTCACCACCATGGTGGTACCCTGGGGACAGCCCGCCTCCTGCTGATCCACCAACACGCCCCCCTCCAGGGAGAGGGCGGCGCCCAGGGGAGAATGGTTGGTGCGGGTGAGCAGTTCCACCCGGGACACGGCGGAGATGGCGGCCAGGGCCTCCCCCCGGAAGCCCAGGGTACCGATGGCCTCCAGGTCGTACTCGGTACGCAGCTTGCTGGTGGCGTGGCGGAGAAAGGCGGTGGGGGCCTCGTGGGCCTCGATGCCGCAGCCGTTGTCGGTGACCCGGATGAGGGCCATGCCCCCGTGCTGGATCTCCACCGTCAGCTTGTCGGCCCCGGCGTCGATGGCGTTCTCCATCAGTTCCTTTACCACGGAGGCGGGCCGCTCGACGACTTCACCGGCGGCAATCAGGTCGGCCACATGGGAGTCAAGTTGTTGGATGTGAGGCATAGAAATACCTGCTTTCTAAAGGGAGAGATAACGGGCGGTCCGGGAGGCCCGCCCCTACATGGTTGGGAGTAGGGGGCGGCGTCCCCGACGCCCCGCGGGATCAGCTCAGCGCCCCCAGCAGCGTAAACCCATTGAGGACCATGTGCAGGGCAATGGCGCTCCAGATGGAGCCCCCCCGGTCGTAGCACCAGGTGAGGGCCAGGGCCCCAGGCACATACTGGATCGTCAGCAGCAGATATCGCAGATCCAGTGTGCCAAAGGCATACACGAACTGGACGGTGCAGTAGAAGGCATATACCGCCACCGACAGCACATAGCCCAGGACCCGGCTGTAGCCCCGCACCGAGCTGAAAAGCAGGCCCCGGAACAGGGGTTCCTCCACCATTGGCATCAGCACCACCAGGATGAGGACGGTGGCGCCGGGGGCAAAGGCATACTGCTCGGGGTAGCTCATCAGGTTGGGGTTCTGCACCGGCAGAGGGATGAGCCCCACCAGGAAGGAGAGTATTTCGGCCCCCACCAGGCCGGTAACGAAGGCAAACAAATTTTCCGGCAACCAGTCCAGCAGCAGGTGGAACCCATGCCGCAGGAAGGACCAGAACACCAGGAAGGTCAGGGCGGTAATAATGAGGTAGTATACCGCGTTGGCCTCGGCCACCGGGAACTCCCCCTCATAGGACCGCTGAACCCAGCCCATAAGCCAGGGGAACAAAAACACATACAGGGCGAAAAAGACCCAGCCCCGGTAGCATTCCGCCCGGGTGATCTGGGGCCGCCAGGGGCGGCGTCGTCCGGTGAGCATGGCGCGGTCCTCCTTTGTGGTCGGTTTTATACCAGCTGCTTCAATTCAAAGAGCAGGTTCATGGCCTCGATGGGGGTGAGGGTATTGAGATCCACCCCGCGCAGCCGCCGGGCCACCTCGCCGCCCCCCATGTCCAGCAGGGACACCTGGTCGGGGGCGGGAGCCGCCGGGGCCTGGGGGGTCTGCACCCCGCCTGCCTCCAGCTCTTTCAGGATGTGGCGGGCCCGGGTGATGACCTTGTCAGGCACCCCGGCCAGCTTGGCCACTTCGATGCCATAGCTCTGGTCGGCCCCGCCGGGGACGATCTTCCGCAGGAAGAGAATGTCGTCCCCCTTCTTCTTGGCGGCGATGTTGTAGTTCTTCACCCCGGGGATGACCCCCTCCAGGGCGGTGATCTCATGGTAGTGGGTGGCAAACAGGGTCTTGGCCCCCAGCTTTTTCTTGTCGGCGCAGTACTCCAGCACCGCGCGGGCAATGGACATACCGTCGTAGGTGGAGGTGCCCCGGCCGATCTCGTCCAGGATGAGCAGGCTCTTGCTGGTGGCGTTTTTTAAGAGTTCCGCCACCTCGGTCATCTCCACCATGAAGGTGGACTGACCGGCGCTCAGGTCGTCGCTGGCTCCGATGCGGGTGAATACCCGGTCCACGATGCCGATGCGGGCGGACTTGGCGGGGACGAAGGAACCCATTTGGGCCATCAGGACGATAAGGGCCACCTGGCGCATGTAGGTGGACTTGCCCGCCATGTTGGGGCCGGTAATGATGGCCACCGTGTTGTCTTTTCCGTCCATCCGGGTGTCGTTGGGGACAAAGAGGGCATTTTTCAGCATCTTTTCCACCACCGGGTGGCGGCCCTCGGAAATTTCGATGGCGTCGGACAGATCCACCTCCGGGCGGCAGTAGCCGTTCTCGGCGGCCACGGCGGCAAAAGAGGCCAGCACATCCACCTGGGCCACGGCGGCGGCGGAGCGTTGGATCTCCCCCACCCGGGCGGCGGCCTGACAGCGCAGGTCACAGAAGAGCTGATACTCCAGGGCGGTGACCCGGTCCTGGGCGGACAGGATCTCATGCTCCAGGTCCTTCAGCTCCTGGGTGATGAACCGCTCGCAGTTGGCCAGGGTCTGCTTGCGGATGTAGTCCTCCGGCACCTGGTCGTAGTAGGATTTGGATACCTCGATGTAGTAGCCGAACACCTTGTTAAAGCCCACCTTCAGGCTCTTGATGCCGGTCTTTTCCTTCTCTCTGGCCTCCACGGCGGCCACCAGGTCCTTGCCGCCGGTGAGGATGCTCCGCAGCCGGTCCACCTCCGGGTCGTAGCCGTCCCGGATAAAGCCCCCCTCCCGGACCGAGAAGGGCGGATCGTCGCAGATGGCGGAGCAGATCAGCTCCCGCAGCTGGGGCACATCGTCCAGGCCGGCGGCCAGGGAGGTGAGCAGGGCGCCGGAGTAGGGGGAGAGCAGCTCCCGCAGCCGGGGCAGCTTGCCCAGGCCGGCGGCCAGGGCCGCCAGGTCCCGGCCACCCGCAGTGCCGTACACAATGCGGCCGATGAGCCGCTCCAGGTCGGTGATCTCCCGCAGGGTGTCCTTCAGCTCCTCCCGGCCGATGGGGTCGCCCACCAGCTCCTCCACCGCACCCAGCCGACGGCTGATGGCGCCGGGAGAGAGCAGGGGCCGCTCCATCCAGGTGCGGATGAGCCGGTGGCCCATAGCGGTGCGGGTCTTGTCCAGCACCCACAGCAGGCTCCCCTTTTTCTCCTTGGAGCGGAGGGTCTCGGTCAGCTCCAGGTTGCGCCGGGCGGTGAGGTCCAGCTCCATGAACTGGCCGGAGGTGAACCAGGTCAGGGTGGTGATGTGGGAGAGGTCGGTTTTCTGGGTCTCGTAGAGATAACTCAACAGGCCGCCCACCGCCTGGAGGGCGTGGTCGTCCCCCTCCGGCAGCTGATCCAGGCCGCCGGTGAACTGCTCCTCCACCAGGGCGCGGGCGGAATCGGGCCGAAAGCGGGCCTCCCCGCCGTTCTCGCACCGGCAGCCCAGCTGATTGGTGAGAAAGTCCAGCAGGGCGGCGTCGCTGTAGGCCCCGTCGGACAGCATGGCCTCCCGGGGGGAGAAGCGGCCCAGCTCGTTGCACAGGTGTTCCTTGGCGTCGGGGCCGGTAAAGGAGGTGACGGAGATCTCGCCGGTGGAGATGTCGCAGAAGCACAGCCCCGCCCCGGCGGAGTCGGCACAGACGGCGCAGATAAAGTTGTTGCGGCCCTCCTCCAGCATGGAGGAGGCGATGACGGTGCCGGGGGTGACGATACGGATGATGTCCCGGTCCACCAGCCCCTTGGCGGTGGCGGGGTCCTCCATCTGCTCGCAGATGGCCACCTTGTAGCCCTTGGCGATGAGCCGGGCGATGTAGGCGTCGGCGCTGTGGTAGGGCACGCCGCACATGGGGGTGCGCTGATCCTCCGGCTTGCCCCGGTCCCGGGTGGTGAGGGTGAGATCCAGCTCCCTGGAGGCCAGCTTGGCGTCCTCCTGGAACATCTCGTAGAAGTCGCCCAGCCGGAAAAAGAGGATGCAGTCCGGGTGAAGTTCCTTCATTTTCAGATATTGGCGCATCATGGGAGTCAGTTCCGACGGCATGGCGGGCGCTCCTTTTCTGTCTCAGTATAGTAGCGATCCAGTTCCCATTTTAATGGGTTCTGGTCAATATAGGTCCAAATGGTTTGAAAATCATCGGTGTTGCGGACGATGTGGTCGTGATAGCCCCGCTGCCAGACCGGTGTGCCCCAGGCTTTGGTCACCAAAGTCTTAAAGGAACGCACCACGTTGGTCAGCGTAGGGGCCGATGCCTTCATCGGCCCGCTCTCCAGGGTTACCAGAAAATGAACGTGGTTGGGCATAATCACAAATTTAATGATGCCGGGGATAGAGGACAGATGGCGCTCTGCCAGCTGTCCCAGAGGGGTGAGCCTGATCTGCGGGGCGATGTAGGCATCGCCCCCTACGATGGTGGACAGCGTATGGCGGCGGTCCTTGGTGCAGATAGTAATAAAATAGGTGCCGCCGGAGGTGTAATCCCAGGTTTTTAAGCGGAGATTCTTACGGACGGGATAATCGGGCATTGGGAAACCCTCCTTTGCGGGCCGATGTGGGCATCGGCCCCTACACCTTCTCCCCCATCAAAGACCACTTGTTGGCCCCGGTGATCTTGACCTGCACAAACTGCCCGATGAGGGACTCCTCCCCGGTGAGGCGCACCAGCCGGTTGCCGGAGGTGCGGGCGGTGAGGCCCTTGTCATCCTGCCCGTCCACCAGGCAGCGCACCGTTTTCCCAATATAGGCCGCGTGCTTTTCCTCGGAAATCTGGTCCTGCCGCTCCACCAGCCGCTGGAACCAGGCCGCCTTCTCCTCCTTGGAGACGGGGTCTTCCATCTTGGCGGCGGGGGTGCCCACACGGGGGGAATAGATAAAGGTAAAGAGGGCGTCAAACCGCACCTCGTCCAGCAGGGTCATGGTCTGCTCGAATTCCTCCGCCGTTTCCCCGGGGAAGCCCACGATCACGTCGGAGGTGATGACCACGTCGGGGATGGCCTCTCTCAGCCGGCGCACCTTGTCCAGGTAGCCCGAGCGGTCATACACCCGGTTCATGGCCTTCAGCACCCGGTCGCTGCCCGCCTGGAAGGGCAGGTGGAAGCAGGGGGCGATCTTGGGGGAGGACGCCATGGTGTCAAAGAGCTTCTGGGAGGCGTCCTTGGGGTGGCTGGTCATAAAGCGCAGCAGGAAGTCCCCGGGAATCTCGGAGGCCGCCTTCAAGAGGTCGGCAAAGTCACAGGGAGAGTCCAGATCCTTGCCGTAGGAGTTGACGTTCTGGCCCAGCAGGGTGATGTCCTTGTACCCCTCGGCCACCAGGCCCCGGATCTCATCCAGAATGACCTCCGGCTGACGGGACCGCTCCCGGCCCCGGACGTAGGGCACGATGCAGTAGGTGCAGAAGTTGTTGCAGCCGTACATAATGGATACCCAGGCCTTCACCCTGTCCTGGCGCACCACCGGGATGCCCTCGGCGATGGAGCCGGGCTCGTCGGCGATGTCGAAGATTCTCCCCCGGCGGGTCACCAGCCGGTACAGGAGTTCCGGGAACCGCCACAGGGCGTGGGGCCCGAACACCAGGTCCACCTGCCGGTAGCTCTCTTTGATCTTCTGGGCACGGTGGGGCTCCTGAGCCATGCAGCCGCACACGCAGATGAGCTGGTTGGGCTTGGCCCGCTTGGTGTGGACCAGGGCGCCCACGTTGCCCAGCACCCGCATTTCGGCGTGTTCCCGGATGGCGCAGGTGTTGATGAGGATCAGGTCGGCTTCCGCCTCGCTGTCGGTGAAGTCGTAGCCCATCTCCCGCAGGTAGCCCCGCAGTCGCTCGGAGTCGGCCTCGTTCTGCTGGCAGCCGTAGGTATCCACAAAGGCCAGCGGGGGCGTGGGGCGGGCGGCGTTGCGCTCATGGAGTTTCTGGCAGAAGTCCCGCTGACGCGCCACGTCGGCGGGGGAAATTTTGGTGGTCTGTCGGTTCAAAACGGTTCCTCCCGAAAAGTCTGTATCAATACATAATCATAGCACTTTTCCGGGTCAAACACAAGGCCTGTCCCCTTTTCATTGACTGGATTCGGCGGGGAGTATATAATGGTAGAGACTATCCACGGAAAGGCGGCGGAGCCATGAAAACCCTGGTCATCGAGCGGGACGCACTGAAACATAATATCTCCGTGGTCAAGGAGCGGGCGGGGGGCGCCGTGATCTACGGCGTGGTCACCGGGGACGGCCAGGGAGCCGGCCTCATTGAACTGGCCCGCGCCCTCCGGGCCGAGGGCATCGGCCGCTTTGCCGTGTCCGAGGTGGCGGAGGCCGCCGCCCTGCGGAAGGCGGGCTTTGTGGAGGAGGAGATCCTCATGCTCCGCTGCACCACCGACCGGGAGGAGCTGGAGGGGCTGCTGGATCTCAACGTGATCTGCACCGTGGGCTCCCACGACAGCGGCATGGCCCTCAACGGGGTGGCGGAGGCCCGCTCCACCGTGGCCGAGGCCCACATCCAGATCGACACCGGCATGGGCTTCGGCGGCTTTCTCTCCGCCGAGCCGGAGAAGATTTTGTCCACCTTCCGGGATCTGCCCAACATTGCCGTGTCCGGGGTGTGTACCCAGCTGTACACCAAGAGCCGCAAGGGCAAGGCCCTGTCCGCCCAGGTGGCGGAATTCACCAAAACGGTGGAGGCCATCCACGCCGCCGGGTTTGAGACGGGTACCGTCCACGCCGCCGGGTCCTATGTGCTGATGCACCATCCCGACGCCCGGCTGGGGGGTGTCCGGGCGGGTACCGTGCTGATGGGCCGGTGCCGCCGGGCCAGAGGGGACGGCCTGCGCCGGGTGGGCTACGGCGAGGTGAAGGTGGAGGAAACCCGCTGGGTACCCAAGGGCCATATTGTGGGGGGCAATACGCCCGCGCCCCTGAAAAAGAACACCCGGGTGGCGGTGCTGCCGGTGGGCTACCAGAACGGCTTCGGTATGGGTCGGCCCTGGGCGGGGGGCTTTTTCTCCGCCCTGCGCCGGTGGCTTGCCCAGCGGCAGATCACCATCCGGATCAACGGCCAGAAGGCCAGGGTCATCGGCGGCATCGGCGCCATCGAGACCATCGTGGATGTGACCGACCTGAACTGTGCCGCTGGAGACCGGGCGGTGTTTGATATCGACCCCATTTTTGCCAAGGGATTTGTCCGGGAATACCGGTAAATCAGAAAGGAATTGAAACGATGCGTGCAGTTGTGACCCGCGTGAAGAATGCCTCCGTCACCATCGACGGCAAGGTAAACGGCGAGATCGGCCAGGGCTTCCTGGTGCTGCTGGGGGTGGCCCCCGGCGATACCGAGGCCCAGGCCGTCAAGATGGCCGACAAGGTGTGCGGCCTGCGTATTTTTGAGGACGAGAACGAGAAGATGAACCTGAACCTGGAGGCGGTGGGGGGCTCCCTGCTGGTGGTGAGCCAGTTCACCCTCTACGCCGATACCAAGTCCCGCCGCCCCGGCTTCTCCGGGGCCGCCAAGCCGGACATCGCCATCCCCCTGTATGAGAAGTTCATGGCCGAGTGCGCAAGCCGGGGCTTTGAGGTCCAGCACGGCGAATTTGGGGCGGATATGCAGGTCTATTCTCAGAACGACGGCCCTGTGACCATTTTGCTGGACACCGATACCATGTAAAGAAGGGGGCAGACAACCTATGAAAATTCGCGTTTTACAGGTGGGGCCCATTGGCACCAACTGCTACCTGCTGGAGGACGAGCATACCAATACCGCCGCCGTGGTGGACCCCGGCGACGAGGCCGACCGCATCCTGGCCCAGGCCAGGGAGGACGGGGTGGAGATCAAGCTCATCCTCCTCACCCACGCCCACTATGACCACACCACCGGCGTGGCGGGGCTGCTCAAGGCATTGCCCGGCATCCCGGTGTACCTCCATCCCGACGACGCCGCCCGGCTGGGCAGCCCGGTGTTCCCCCCGCTGGGGACCGACCCCAAGCCCTACGGCGACGGCGACGTGGTGAAGGTGGGAGGCATCGACGTGCAGGTGATCCACACCCCCGGCCACACCCCCGGCGGGGTGTGCCTGATGGCGGGAGACGCCCTCTTCACCGGCGATACCCTGTTCCAGGGTTCTATGGGCCGCACCGACCTGCCCGGCGGCAGCTATGAGGAGCTGATGGCCTCCCTGAAACGGCTGGCCGGACTGCCGGGTGACTATCACGTCCTGCCCGGCCACATGGATCTGTCCACCCTGGAGGCCGAGCGGAAGGGCAACTACTACATGCAGCAGGCCGTCCTATGAAACTATATCTCAACGGCCACGACTACAAATACGCCGCCGAGCAGATGCTGCTGACCCTGTTTCCCGACCAGCGGCCGGAGTACCCCGCCCAGCCCCCCGCCCCGGCGGAGGACGCCCTGGTTCTCTCCCTCAGCCGGGGGAGGCTGTGGGCCACCGCCACGGCAAAACTGACCTGGCGGGGTAGGACATATCGGGCAAGCCGCCGGTGTAAACTGGAAGAGCTGGCCGACCGCCTCTCCACCAGCCGGGCGTTGCAGCGCATTTTGAAGCTGGCCTTCTACGACGCCGGGGTGGCCGCACGGGGGAACGAGCCCCCCTGGGGGGCGCTGACCGGCGTGCGGCCGGTGAAGATCCCTACCCGGGCCATGCTGGCGGGAGCCACGCCGTCCCAGGCGGAGCAGGTACTCAAAGACACCTACCGGGTGTCCCCCCTGCGGCGGCGGCTGGCCATGGACTGCGCCCGGGCCAGTCTGGAGGCCCAGCGGAGCCTGAAACCGGAGGAGGTGTCCCTCTATGTGGGTATTCCCTTCTGCCCCACCCGGTGCGCCTACTGCTCCTTTGTGTCCGCCGACGTGGGCCGGGCCCTCAAGCTCATCGACCCCTTTCTGGACTGCCTTTCCCGGGAAATCAAGGCCACCGGCCAGATGCTGGCGGGGGCAGGCCTGAAAGTACGCACCGTCTACTTCGGCGGCGGCACCCCCACCACCCTGTCGGCCCTTCAGCTGGACCGGCTTATGGGGGGCCTCGCCGATTCCATTGACCTGTCCTGCTGCACCGAGTACACGGTGGAGGCGGGACGGCCCGACACCATTACCCGGGAAAAGCTGGAGGTCCTCTTCCGCCGGGGCTGCGGCCGGGTGTCGGTGAATCCCCAGACCATGCAGGACCATGTGCTGGCCGCCATGGGCCGGGCCCATCGGGCTGAGGACATCCGCAGGGCCTACGCCCTGGCCCGGGACAGCGGCATCCCCTGCGTCAACATGGATCTCATCGCCGGTCTGCCCGCCGACAGCGTGGACGGCTTCCGTTCCTCCCTGGATCAGGTGCTGGCCCTGGCGCCGGAGAATATCACCGTCCATACCCTGGCCATGAAGAAGGGCTCCCGGCTGATGGAAGAAGGAAGTGCGGTTCCCTCGGACGACGACGTGGCCGCCATGCTGGAGTACGCCTGGTCTGCCCTGGGTGGGGCGGGGCAGATCCCCTACTACCTCTACCGTCAGAAGTATATGTCCGGCTCCTTTGAGAACGTGGGCTGGTGCCTGCCGGGCACCGAGAGCCTCTACAACATCTGCATGATGGAGGAGCTGCACACCATCGTCTCCCTGGGGGGCGGCGGGGTGACCAAGCTGGTCAACCCGGCCACCGGCTATATCGAGCGGGTTGCCAACCCCAAGTACCCCAAGGAGTATGTCGAGAAGATTGACGCCGTCTGCGCCGGGAAGGAGCAGGTGGCCCGCTTTCACAACGGCCTGTAAGGAGGTTCGCCATGTCTTATCAGCTGCAAGAGATCAACGAGAGCGTCCGTACCGACCCCAAAGGATTTCTGGAGGCCTGCGACGCCGCCTATCAAAGCCGCATTGACTCCGCGGTGGACCGCATCCTGGAGCGGATGAAGGTAAGCCCCATCGTGCTGCTGTCCGGCCCCTCCGGCTCGGGCAAGACCACCACCGCCCTCAAGCTGGAGCAGGAGCTGGAGCGCCGGGGTGTGAATACCCACACCATCTCCATGGACAACTACTATAAAACCCTCAACCGCAAGACCGCCCCCCGCACCCCCGAGGGGGACATCGACTACGAGTCCCCCCTGCTGCTGGACCTGGACCTGCTGGACGAGACCTTCTCCAAGCTGTCCCGGGGCGAGTGGGTGGTGGTGCCCAGGTACGAGTTTGCCCGCCAGATGCGCAACGACAGCCGGGGCACCTTTTTGAAGCTGGACAAAAACGAGATCGCCATCTTTGAGGGCATCCACGCCCTCAACGACGACATCTTCGGCCGCCACCCGGAGGCCACCGGCCTGTACATCTCCGCCCGCTCCAACGTACTGGAGGGGGAGGACCTGCGGTTTAAGGGCACCTGGATGCGCATTTCCCGCCGGTCGGTCCGTGACTATAATTTCCGGGGCACAGACCTTTTGGAGACCCTTCTGATGTGGTATAATGTGCGCCGGGGCGAAAAGACCTACATCTCCCCCTTCAAGAACCGGGCCAATATCATCATCGACTCCTCCCTGCCTTACGAGGTGTCGGTGTTCGCCAACTATGCCGACGCCCTGCGGGAAGCGGTGGACCAGATCCCCGCCGACAACCCCCGCTATCATGAGTTCCACGATCTGGTGGACTCCTTCCGGTACTTTGAGCCGGTGGACCCGGCTCTGGTCCCTCCCGAGTCCCTCATTCGGGAGTTCATCGGCGGCGGAACGTACAGTTACTAATAAAAGTCTAGGGGGGACTTTGTCCCCCCTAGATACAGCCCCGCCGCGCCGCAGGCGGCACAGCGGGGCTGATACCCCCCTCACCCGCGCCCACGCGGGTGGTTGCCCGCCGGTGGCGGAGCAAGCAGCGGTGTCCTGCGGCGAAATGAATTCGCCTGCGGACTTATTTTTACTGAAATCTCTGGTAACAACATAGGAAAGAAGGAAAAATACCATGTCTGAATGTACCCACAACTGTTCCTCCTGCGGCGAAAGCTGCGGCGAGCGCACCGCTCCCCAGGATCTCCACGTTCCCGCCAACGGCCTGTCCCACATCGGCAAGGTCATCGCCGTGGTCAGCGGCAAGGGCGGCGTGGGCAAGAGCCTTGTGACCTCCTCCCTGGCGGTGGCCATGCGCCGCATGGGCAAGAAGGTGGCCATTCTGGACGCCGACATCACCGGCCCCTCCATCCCCGCCGCCTTCGGCATCCACACCCGGGCCGAGGGCAGCGAGCTGGGCATCTACCCCGCCGAGACCCGCACCGGCATCGGCATCATGAGCCTCAACCTGCTCACCGAGCATGAGACCGACCCCGTGGTGTGGCGGGGCCCCGTCATCGCCGGTACCGTCAAGCAGTTCTGGACCGACGTGATCTGGGGGGACGTGGACTATATGTTCGTGGATATGCCTCCCGGAACCGGCGACGTGCCCCTGACCGTGTTCCAGTCCCTGCCCATCGACGGCATTGTGGTGGTCACCTCCCCCCAGGACCTGGTGAGCATGATCGTCACCAAGGCCGTCAAAATGGCCGAGATGATGCACATCCCCGTGCTGGGCCTGGTGGAGAACTACTCCTACTTCCAGTGCCCCGACTGCGGCAAGCGCCACGCCATCTTCGGCGAGAGCCACATCGACCAGGTGGCCGCCGGCCTGGGCCTGAAGGTGCTGGCTCGGCTGCCCATGGATCCCGCCGTGGCCGCCGCCTGCGACGCCGGCAAGATCGAGGAGCTGGAGCAGAATTACCTGGCCGACGTGGCCCGCACCCTGGCGAAATAACCAATATCAGGCTTTACAAAACGTTCATATCCGGTTCAAAACGGGTTCACAGTGAGAGGTTAGGATAAGAACCGTGGTTGAGACATACCACTCCTCTCTTTCCTCTCTTTTTCAGATCTTGGAAACACAGGCCCGCAACAGGCGGCGGGCCTGTGTTTCTGCGTTTTACCTCAAAAAGGAGGGACAAGCCCATGCCCACCCGCGTCAAAAAACGCCGCCGTTCCCCTCTGCTGCCCGCCCTTGTCGTTCTGGTGCTGATGGGAGCAGCCTTCCTGATCTGGCGGCTGGCCTTCTCAGGCCCCCAGCCCTCGGGCAACCTGCCCGACTGGGTCACCGAAAAGCTGCTCCCCGTCAATCCCTACTCCCGGCCCGGCGAGCCTTTGGAGGAGGTCAACGGCGTGGTGGTCCACTATGTGGGCAATCCGGGTACCACAGCGGCCCAGAACAACAGCTACTTCAAAAACCTGGCCACCACCGGGGAGACTTACGCCTCCAGCCACTTCCTCATCGGCCTGGACGGGGAGATCCTCTGCAACGTCCCCCTGGACGAGATTGCCTACTGCACCGGCCCCCGGAACGTGGATACCATCTCCATCGAGTGCTGCCACCCCGACGACACCGGGGCCTTTACCCAGGCCACCTATGACTCCCTCATCAAGCTGGTCCGCTGGCTCATGGACGAGTACCACCTGGATACCGACCAGGTGATCCGCCACTACGACGTCACCGGCAAGGAGTGCCCCCGGTATTTTGTCCGAAACCCGGAGGCCTGGGAACAATTTCTGGTTGATTTAAAAGAATAGTCCGTTTTATAGGACAGTTGATCCGGTATCCTGTGTATGACAACACAGGAAAGGAGCGCTGACCTATGGAATTTGAACTTCGCTATGTAAACGGACACATTGAGGTGTACGACGCTGCCGGGGCCTTCCGGTTTTCCGCCGACTCCCAGGGGGAGGCGCTTGCGGAACTGGAGGATCTGGCCGCATGAAAACAGGGCCGGGCCGCGGTTCACGCGGCCCGGCCTTTCTTGACACTTTGGCTGGATTTGGGGTAATATAATACTGTATGCGTATCAAACAGCGCCGGCTCCAGGGCCGGCATCTTTGAGGATATGAGGAGAGGCCAATGGCAAGAAGTTCTTCCCCCAAAAGTTACGGCAACGACTCCATTTCGTCCCTGAAGGGGGCCGACCGGGTCCGCAAGCGCCCGGCGGTCATCTTCGGCTCCGATGGGCTGGAGGGCTGCGAACACGCGGTGTTTGAGATCCTGTCCAACGCCATCGACGAGGCCAGAGAGGGCCACGGCGATCTCATCACACTTACCCGGTACGAGGACAAGTCCATCGAGGTGGAGGACTTCGGCCGGGGTTGCCCGGTGGACTGGAACGAGGCCGAGCAGAAGTACAACTGGGAGCTGGTGTTCTGTGAGCTGTACGCCGGCGGCAAGTACAACAACAACTCCGGCGACAACTACGAGTACTCCCTGGGCCTCAACGGCCTGGGCTCCTGCGCCACCCAGTACGCCAGCCGCTACTTTGACGCGGTGATCCACCGGGACGGCTTTGAGTACACCCTCCACTTTGAGAAGGGCGAGAACGTGGGCGGCCTGAAAAAGGAGCCCTACTCCGGCAAAAAGACCGGCTCCAAATTCCGCTGGCTGCCCGACCTGGACGTGTTCACCGACATCGACATTCCGGTGGAGTACTACCTGGACGTGCTGAAGCGGCAGGCGGTGGTCAACGCCGGGGTCACCTTCCGCTTCCGCAACCAGGTGGGGGGCAAGTTCGAGACCACCGACTTCAAGTACGAAAACGGCATTCAGGACTATGTGAAGGAGCTGGCGGGGGACAACCCCCTGACCCAGCCGGTGTTCTGGCAGACCGAGCGGCGGGGCCGTGACCGGGCGGACAAGGACGAGTACAAGGTGAAGCTCTCCGTGTCCTTCTGCTTCTCCAACACGGTGCAGATCATTGAACACTACCACAACTCCTCCTGGCTGGAGCATGGCGGCTCCCCGGAGAAGGCGGTGAAGTCCGCCTTCGTGGGGGGCATCGACGCCTGGCTCAAGGCCCAGGGCAAGTATCAGAAGAGCGAGAGCAAGATCACCTGGGCCGACGTGGAGGACTGCCTGGTGCTGGTGAGCAACAACTTCTCCACCCAGACCTCCTACGAGAACCAGACCAAGAAGGCCATCACCAACAAGTTTGTTCAGGAGGCCATGACCGAGTTTTTGCGGTCCCAGCTGGAGGTCTACTTCATCGAAAACCCCTTCGACGCCGCCAAGATCGGCGAGCAGGTGTTGATCAACAAACGCTCCCGTGAGAACGCCGAGCGCACCCGGCTGAACATCAAGAAGAAGCTGTCCGGCAATGTGGACATCTCCAACCGGGTGCAGAAGTTTGTGGACTGCCGTACAAAGGACACCACCCGCCGGGAGCTGTATATCGTGGAGGGCGACTCCGCTCTGGGCAGCGTCAAGCTGAGCCGGGACGCGGAGTTCCAGGGCATCATGCCCGTCCGGGGCAAGATTTTGAACTGCCTCAAGGCCGACTACGCCAAGATCTTCAAAAGCGAGATCATCACCGACCTTCTGAAGGTGCTGGGCTGCGGGGTGGAGGTCCACGACAAGCACGCCAAGGACCTGGCGGAGTTTGACCTGATGAACCTGCGGTGGAATAAGATCGTCATCTGTACCGATGCCGACGTGGACGGCTTCCAGATCCGCACCCTGATTTTGACCATGCTCTACCGCCTCACTCCCACCCTCATCCAGCGGGGCTATGTGTATATCGCCGAGTCCCCCCTGTACGAGATCAACTACAAGGAAAAGACCTGGTTCGCCTACTCCGACGCCGAGAAGAACGACATCGTAAACGGCGAGCTGGCGGGCAAGAAGTGTTCCATCAACCGCTCCAAAGGTCTGGGCGAGAACGAGCCCGACATGATGTGGCTCACCACCATGAACCCGGAGACCCGGCGGCTCATCAAGGTCATGCCCGAGGATGTGGCGCGCACCGCCCAGGTCTTTGACCTGCTGTTGGGCGACAACCTCCAGGGCCGGAAGGACCACATCGCCGAGAACGGGTATAAATATCTGGAGCTGGCGGATATTTCGTAAGAGGATGAAAGAACATGGCTAAGAAAAAGGACCCCCAGGAGGGGGCGAAAAAGGTCAACAACCCCAACGTCATGGGCCTGCGGCCCGAGGTGCTGGAGCAGCCCATCACCGAGACCCTGGAGCTCAACTATATGCCCTACGCCATGAGCGTCATCGTCTCCCGGGCCATTCCGGAGATTGACGGGTTCAAGCCCTCCCACCGGAAGCTGCTGTACACCATGTACCAGATGCACCTGCTGGGGGGCGCCCGCACCAAGAGCGCCAACGTGGTGGGCCAGACCATGAAGCTGAATCCCCACGGCGACGCCGCCATCTACGACACCATGGTGCGCCTCTCCCGGGGCTACGGCGCCCTGCTCCACCCCCTGGTGGACTCCAAGGGCAACTTCGGCAAGGTGTACTCCCGTGACATGGCCTGGGCGGCCAGCCGTTACACCGAGGTGCGCTTAGACCCCATCTGCGCCGAGCTGTTCCGGGATATCGACCAGGACACGGTGGACTTTGTGGACAACTACGACGGGTCCATGCAGGAACCCACCCTGCTGCCCACCACCTTCCCCAACGTACTGGTGAGCGCCAACCAGGGCATCGCCGTGGGCATGGCCTCCAACCTGTGCGGCTTCAACCTGGCCGAGGTGTGTGACGCGGCGGCGGCCTTCCTGAAAGATCCCAAGGTCAACCTGATGGAGTACCTGAAGGCCCCCGACTTCCCCACCG
Organism: uncultured Flavonifractor sp.; assembly: GCF_944383115.1. GTDB lineage: Bacteria > Bacillota > Clostridia > Oscillospirales > Oscillospiraceae > Flavonifractor. The sequence continues at coordinate 20,839 of NZ_CALWOJ010000014.1, forward strand.
GCGGCGAGCTTTTGTACGACGAGGCCGCCCTGCGGCAGATCTACGATACCGGCCGGGGCTCCTTCCAGGTGCGGGCCAGGTGGCGCTACCTCAAAAGCGAGAACCTCATTGAAGTGTACGAGATCCCCTACACCACCACAGTGGAGGCCATCATGGACAAGGTGGCCGAGCTGATCAAGGCGGGCAAGATCCGCGAGATCGCCGACATGCGGGACGAGACCGACCTGAACGGCCTGAAAATCACCATCGACCTGAAGCGGGGTACCGACCCGGACAAGCTGATGGCCAAGCTGTTCAAGTCCACCACCCTCCAGGACGCCTGCTCCTGCAACTTCAATATCCTCATTGCCGGGATGCCCCGGGTCATGAGCGTGGGAGAGATCCTGGAGGAGTGGACCGCCTGGCGGATGGACGGCGTGCGCCGGCGGACCTATTTCGTGATGAAGAAGAAGCAGGAGAAGCTCCACCTGCTCAAGGGCCTGAAAAAGATCCTGCTGGACATCGACCGGGCCATCAAGATCATCCGGGAGACCGAGGAGGACGCCGAGGTGGTGCCCAACCTGATGATCGGCTTCGGCATCGACAATATCCAGGCGGAATATGTGGCCGACATCAAGCTGCGCAACATCAACAAGGAGTATATCCTCAAGCGCATTGAGGAGGTGGCCGGGCTGGAGGAGGAGATCGCCGACCTCCAGGACATCGTCAATAACCCCGGCCGCATCAAGAAGATCATTGCCACCGAGCTGGCGGCGGTGAAGAAGAAGTACGCCACTCCCCGGCGCACCGAGATCGTTTACGACTATCAGGCCGCCGGCGCCGAGGCGGAGGAGGACGAGACCCCCGACTACGCCGTCCACGTCTTCTGCTCCAAAGAGGGCTACTTCAAGAAGATCACCCCCCAGTCCCTGCGCATGAGCAGCGAGCAGAAGTACAAGGAGGGGGACGGCCCCTGGCTGTACTGGGAGGGGAGCAACCGGGATATGCTGTTGGTGTTCACCGACCAGCAGCAGTGCTACAAGGCCAGCCTCAGCGAGTTTGACGACGCCAAGGCCAGCGTGCTTGGCGATTTTCTGCCCACCAAGCTGGGCATGGACCCCGGCGAGGGCTTTGTGTGGGCCTGCCTGACCAGCGACTACTCCGGTCACCTGCTCTTCTTCTTTGAAAACGGCAAGGTGGCCCGGGTGGAGCTGGCCGCCTACCAGACCCAGACCAAGCGGCGGAAACTGACGGGGGCCTACTCCGACAAGTCCCCCCTGGCCGCCGCCCTCCATATCAAGGAGGACCTGGAGGTGGCAGTCACCTCCACCGAGGGCCGGTGCCTGGTGTTCCACACCGCCGCCCTCTCCCCCAAGACCACCCGCTCCACCCAGGGGGTCAACGTGATGAACCTCAAGCCCCGGTGGAAGGTGGAGAAGGCCGCGCCTCTGGCGGACACCACCGTGGTCAACCCCGCCCGCTACCGGGCCAGGTCCCTGCCGGCGGCGGGGGCCCTGCTCAAGGAGGAGGACCGGGGGGAGGAACAGATCAGCCTGCTGTAAACCGGCGGGAGAAATGAGGAATCCCTGTTGAAACACACGCTCAGCTACTATGTGAAAAGCTACGCCGTCATTACCCTGGGCTCCCTGCTCTACGCCCTGGCGTACAACATTTTCTACGCCCCCAACCTGGTGGCCATGGGGGGCCTTACCGGCCTGGGCCAGGTACTCAACGCCCTGATCCCCGTTCTGCCGGTGGGTACCACGGTGTTTGTGATGAACGTGCCCCTCTTCTTTTTGGGGTGGAAGTTCATTGGCGGGCACCTGCTGGTATCCTCCCTGTATGCCATGACCTTCAGCTCCTTTGCCATCGACGTGCTGGACATGATCTACCAGTTCCCGCCCATGGATACCATGCTGGCCGCCATCTTCGGCGGGGCCCTGCTGGGGGCGGGCATCGGCCTGGTATTCTCCAAGGGAGCCACCACCGGCGGTACCGACCTCATCGCCCGGCTGCTCAAGCTGAAATTTGCCTGGCTGCCCATGGGCACCCTGGTCCTTATCCCCGACTTTATCGTCATCGTGCTGGCCGCCATCGCCTTTGGCAGGGTGGAGAGCGCCCTGTACGGCCTGGTGTCCCTGTTCATCACCTCCAAGGTGATGGATATGGTACTCTACGGCCTGGACAGCTCCAAGGTGGCCTATATCATCAGTGACTCCTGCAAGGCGATCACCGACGCGGTGATCGCCATGGACCGGGGGGCCACCATCCTCCACGGAGAGGGGGCCTACTCCGGGGACCAGAAAAAGGTGCTGATGGTGGCCTTCAAGCAGAAGGAGATCGTGCCTTTAAAGGAGAAAGTCAACGAGATTGATCCCCACGCCTTCCTCATCGTGTGCGACGCCCACGACGTGCTGGGGGAGGGCTTCCGCACCTACAGCAAAGACGACATCTAAGCCCCGGCGGGCCATAGAGAAAGGAAGGGTTTCCATGACGGATTTCACCAAAGTAAAAGCCAATCTGGAGCGGCAGGGTTTTGATGTGACCTGCTTTGCCACGGCGGCGGAGGCGGCCCAATACCTGACCGGCAAGCTGGCGGGGAAAACGGTAGGTCACGGCGGCTCCGTCACCCTGCAGGAGATGGGCCTGTCCGAGAAGCTCAGCGCCTGCGCCACGGTGTACAGCCACTGGAACGGCCACAGCTTTGCTGAGGCTGCCGCCGCGCCGGTCTACCTGACCTCGGTGAACGGCCTGGCGGAGACCGGGGAGATCGTCAATATTGACGGTACCGGCAACCGGGTGGCCTCCACCATCTTCGGCCATGAGGAGGTCTACTTTATCGTAGGCCGCAACAAGCTCTCCCCCGACTACGACGCCGCCCTGTGGCGGGCCCGCAACATCGCCTCCCCCAAGAACGCCCAGCGTCTGAAGAAAGCCACCCCCTGCGCGGCAAAGGGGGACAAGTGCTATGATTGCAGCAGTCCTGAGCGGATCTGCCGGGCCTTGACGGTGCTTTGGGAAAAGCCCACCGGAGTGGGCCGGGCCGAGGTGGTACTGATCGACGAGGATCTGGGCTATTGACCTGAGAAAGGAGGCGCGGCGGTGAAACGGAGGGTATGGGCATGGACGCTGAGTCTGGCCCTGCTGCTGTCGGGCTGTTCTCTGTCTGGGTCCGTCTACACGGTGGTGGAGCCCCACGCGGAGCATCCGGTGTTGGGAGAGGATGCCTCTACGGTGAAGGCCAGTACCTATTCCGAACTGGTGAACGGGGTGCTGTTCTTTGTGTCTCAGGGCATGGAAGAGGGGATTATCCAGCTCACCGACTATAACGGCGACGTGGAGGAGGACCTGAACCGGGCCTGCCTGGAGGTGGCTCAGGAGGACCCGCTGGGCGCCTACGCGGTAGACTTTATCAAAAACGACTATACCACTATCATCACCACCTACGAGGCCACCATCACCATCTCCTACCGCCGCTCTCCCGAGCAGATCGGCAGCCTGGTGAATATCACCGGTACCAGCGCCATCCGGGAGGAGGCAGCCAACGCTCTGGCGGACTTTCAGCCGGAGCTGGCCCTGCGGGTAGGCGCCTTCACCGGCGACGCCGATACGGTAAAGGAACTGGTGCGTCAGGCCTATTACGATACGCCGGCCGCCGCCCTGGGGATGCCGGAGTGTTCGGTGACCCTCTATCCCGAGACCGGCAGCCAGCGGATCGTGGAGATCCTGCTGCGTTATTCGGAAGAGTCGGCGGCGCTGCGGCAGAAGAGCGAACAGCTTCAGGAGCGGGCGGACGCCCTTCTCTCTCCTCTCCAGCACCAGGCCGAAGGCCGGCGGCTGGCCCTGCTGATGGCCATGCTGCCGGGAACGGTGCAGGTGGACCTGGAGGGCGGCGGCCCCACCGCCTGGGATGCTCTGCTGGGTGAGGGCGCCGACGACGAGGGGCTGGCCCTGGCCTTCCAGCTGCTGTGTGACGGCCTGGCGCTGGAGGGACATATTGTGGAGGGCACGCTGGGGGGACAGCCCCACTTCTTCAACCAGTTGGATCAAAATGGAGAGATGGTATGGGTGGATCTGAGCCGCAGCACCGGCCAGACCTGGACCACCGCCCAGATGACCGAATGGGGCTATACCTGGCCGGGCCAGGCGGAGTGATCCAAAAAGACGAAAAAAAGAAGAGATTTCTCTTGACAGCGGCGGGATGGGCTGCTATAATAACATCCGTCGCTTGCAGGTGTAGCTCATCTGGTAGAGCGCCACCTTGCCAAGGTGGAGGTAGCGAGTTCGAGCCTCGTCACCTGCTCCAAAATAAAACGGCACCCCAACTGGGGTGCCGTTTTATTTTGGAATTTGTATCTTGGGCAGGAACTCGCTACCTCCACCCAAAACGCGGTGTGACCGCGTTTTTTTAATCAAAGAGGTCGGGGGCCCCGCAAAAGCATAGCTTTTGTGGGTACGGAAGCGAGTTCGAGCCTCGTCACCTGCTCCAGAAAGAAAGAGACAGGACGTACGTCCTGTCTCTTTCTTTTTTAAGTTTACATTGAACCATCGCAAAAGTTTTGGTAAAATATGTTGTATCAAAACCTTTAGAAAGGGGGGGCCTATGTGTTTTGCTCCAAATGCGGGAAACAGATCCCGGAGAAAAGCGCATTCTGCTCCTTTTGCGGCGCTCCTGTGGCCGCTGGCAGTGTGGCTGCGCAAAATCGCCCAAATATTTCTGAACAGCCACCTCAAGCCGCTGGCCAACAACTCGCAACCCGCTTTCGACTGACCTTTTGCGATTATTTGTTCTATGGTTTACAGCTGCTTGCACTGATTTTGGCCGTATTTTTCCCGCTGGTGTCGGACAGTGGAGACAATCATCATCTGGCTGCCATTCCTTTCTGTTCCTGGTACAGCAGGGGTTTGTCAATCCCCACGGAACCTATACATTTGGGCTGAGCTTTGTGTTTTGGCTGGTGCTGGCGCTGCTGGTTGTCTCTGTATTGATCGGGCGGAAATCCAAGCCCGGCCAGTAATGCCGGAGGGGCGCCGTCCGTCTCACCCCAGGAAAAACCGGGCCGCTACGGCGATCACCGCCGCCAGCACACCCGCCGAGGCGATGAGATCGGCGGCCAGAAGCAGATCCTTCCGGCGGCGGGGTTCCGGAGCCTCCTCCACAGGGGGAAGCTCCTGCTCGGGGAGCGGCTCCCCTCCCAGCGCCCGGCGGCAGGCCTCAAAATCCAGCACCTTTCCCTCCGGGCGGGCGGACTTCCGCCGGGGCAGCACGGTATAGCATACCGCCTCCTGCCCCACGCAGGCCTTGCGGCCCGCCTCGTTCCCGCATACTGTGATCCGTCGCGCATCCAGATTGACAAAAATGGTTTCCATACCGTTTCCCTCCTGTTGTTCCGGCGTCTGATCCCAGTATAGGGGTGGTGCTGTCCCATAAAACGGACTTTATAACCGCCCTGCACACTTATGACGGGACAGCGGGGGAAAAAGTTCCCCGGCCATGTATAGAACTTTCGTTCGAGTCAAGTATACAACATATGTTCTAGTTTTGCAAGACTTTTTTACGCCCTTCGGAACAGGCCTGCTGCGCCCGCCGGAGGCCGGGGTCTGAAAGCCCCGTCAAATCATGGAATTGGAGAGGATGGTCCCGCTGTGGAACGGAACAACATCACCCTGATCGGGATGCCCGGTTCTGGGAAGAGTACCGTGGGGGTGCTGCTGGCCAAGAGCCTGGGCTACCGTTTTTTGGACGCCGACCTGCTGATTCAGCAGCGGGAGGGCGCTCTTTTGCAAAAGATTTTGGAGCAGCGGGGCGTGGAGGGCTTTCTGGATGTGGAGGAGGCCGTCATCCGGGATCTGGACTGTACCCGCACCGTCATTGCCCCCGGCGGCAGCGCAGTTTGCCGGGAGGGAGGCGCCCGCCGGCTGAAGGAGCTGGGGCTGGTGGTGTATCTCCATGTGCCGCTGGAGGAGCTGGAGCGGCGCATCCGCAACATCACCACCCGGGGCATTGCGATGGCGCCCGGCCAGACCCTGGCCGACGTGTACGCCGCCCGGGAACCGCTGTACCGCAAGTACGCCGACCTGACGGTGGAGGTGGCCGGGGGCAACGCCCTGGAGCAGACGGTAGCGGCGGTGCTGGCGCGGCTGGGCTGAGGCCCGCCCCTTGTATTTTTTAAAAAATGTGCTATACTAAATAACCAATAGGGAATCCACACGAGCGAATTGCCCGCCGGCTGGCCGGCGGGCTTCGTCGTGTTTTTCCTGCCGCCGCGCGGCAGAAGGTTTTTTGTCGTTTACGCCCCCCGGCGCGGAGGGGGCCAAATTTGTGAAAGGAACGAACCGCATGACATTCCAGGAACTCGGCCTGAGCAAGCCCATCCTGAAGGCGCTGGCCGAACAGGGGTATGAGCGCCCCTCCCCCATTCAGGAAAAGGCCATTCCCCCCGCCCTGGCCGGGCGGGACGTACTGGGCTGCGCCCAGACCGGCACCGGCAAGACCTGCGCTTTTGCCGCCCCCATTCTCCAGCGCCTGTCCGCACGGCAGGCCAAGGGCCGGCCCATCCGGGCCCTCATTCTCACCCCCACCCGGGAGCTGGCTCTCCAGATCCAGGAGAGTTTTGCCGCCTACGGCAGCCGCCTGCCCCTGCGTTCCGCCGTCATCTTCGGCGGCGTGGGTCAGAACCCCCAGGTGGAGCAGCTGAAAAAGGGGGTGGACATTCTGGTGGCCACCCCAGGCCGGCTGGAGGACCTCCACGGCCAGGGCTTTATCCATGTGGAAAACCTGGAGATCTTTGTGCTGGACGAGGCCGACCGGATGCTGGACATGGGCTTTATCCACGATGTGCGCAAGATCCTCAAGTGGCTGCCCCAAAAGAAGCAGACCCTCTTCTTCTCGGCCACCATGCCCCCCGAGGTCCAGGGACTGGTGGACTCCCTGCTGGTAAACCCGGTGAAGGTGGCGGTGAACCCGGTGTCCTCCCCGGTGGAGGTCATCGACCAGAAGCTCTACTATGTGGACCGGGGCAACAAGACCAAGCTGTTGGCCGGCCTGATTCTGGAGCCCGACGTGAAGAACGCCCTGGTATTCACCCGCACCAAGCACGGGGCCAACAAGGTGGCCGGGGACCTGGTGAAGGCGGGCATCGCCGCCGCCGCCATCCACGGCAACAAGAGCCAGACCGCCCGGCAGCAGGCCCTGGCCGACTTCAAGAGCGGCAAGGTCACCGCCCTGGTGGCCACCGACATCGCCGCCCGAGGGCTGGACATCGACGAGCTGAGCCACGTCTTTAACTACAACCTGCCCGACGTGCCCGAGACCTACGTCCACCGCATCGGCCGTACCGGCCGGGCGGGCCGGGGCGGCACCGCCATCTCCTTCTGTGACGTCAACGAGAAGGAGGAACTGAAGGCTATCCAGAAGCTGCTGGGCAAAGCCATCCCGGTGGTGGAAGACCACCCCTGGCCTATGGAGGTCTTTGAACCGCTGCCAAAGGACAAGAAGGGCCGGGTGGTCAATCCGGAGGACGCCGAGGCCCGGGCCGCCGCCAAGGAGAAGCGCCGCCAGCGGGATGCGGCCAACAAGGCCGCCGCTGCGGAGAAGAAGGCCCAGGCCGCCCGGAAGGTGGAGCAGCCCGTCCCCGCCCAGCCGGAACAAAAGAAGAAGTCCAGGCGGGGGGTGCGCAACAGCGCCACCCTGGAGGAGGCCCTGACGGCCACCTCCCCCGCCCGGCCCTCCGCGCCTGAGCCGGCTTTCGCCGACTTCCGCCGTCCCGACCCCCTGGCCAGCGACATCATCATGGACGCCACCGCCCGGCTGCTGGCCCCCCGGAAGCCTGCGCCCCGGCCCGAGAAGACGGAGAACCGGAAGGAAAAGCGGCCCAAGCAGCAGACCAGTCAGGCGAAGGCCGCCCAGAAACAGCCCAAGGCCCAGAAGCAGCAGCCCCCTCAGCCCCCCGCCCCCAAGAGCGGGCGGAAGAAGCACGGCGGCAGAGGCCGCGCCGGCCGTCCGCCGGAGATCGTCCTGCGCTCCAACGGCCAGAAGGACTCCACCGAGCAGCCCAGCCTGATGAAGCCCTACTACCTCAGCGACGACTGAACCCACAGACGCCAAAACACGCCGCAGAAATCTGCGGCGTGTTTTTTTGCGGGCAAAGAGGGCATAGTAAAAATCAACAAAATTTTTTGTTAATAAATTAACGAGCGGAGGCAGATGAGAAAATAATGCAAAAAAATCAAAGATTAACAGCATATAGCAAAGATAAGCGAAAAAATAAGAATATTTTAGCCTCAAAAAAATGCAGATAAAAAACTAAACTGATAATTTTAAACTTGCAATTAGCGGGGGATTGAAGTATGATTCAGGTAACATCGGGAAACTTGTCCATAGAGACAAGGGCAGAAGAAAGGCGGTGAGAGTATGTCTCTGGAAGCGATCAAGCAGGTGACCGAGGCCGAGCAGACCAACAAGCAGCGCAAGGCGGAAGCCCTGGCGGAGGCCAAGCGCACGGTGGCGGAGGCCGAACGGGCGGGCAAGGCCCGGCTGGCGGAGGCCCGCGCCCAGGCGGAGGCTCAGGCCCGCGCCTTCATGCGGGAGGCGGAGGAAACGGCGGCCAAGCACGCCGCTGAGGTCAACGCCCAGACGCAGACGGCCTGCGACGCGCTGCGCGCCAAGGCGGAGAGTCGCCTGGCCCAGGCTGCCGAGAGCATCGTGAGAAGGGTAGTGAAGAGCTGATGTCCATTGTGAAAATGAAGCGGCTGCGGCTGATCGGCATGCGTGCCGAGCGGGAAGCCATGCTGCGGCAGCTTCAGCATTTGGGCTGCGTCCAGATTGACGAGCCGGGAGATCGCTCCGACGATCCCCACTGGGCCCGTCTCACGCGGCCGGACACCGGGGCGCTGAACGAGGCCAAAGACGCCCGTTCCAGCGTGGAGAACGCCCTGAAGGCCCTGAAGAAATACGGCCCCAAACAGAAGGGCGGGCTTCTCACCCCCAGACCGGTGATCACAGAGGGAGAACTCTTCGACGACGAGGCCTACCGGACCGGCCTGGCGGACGCCGGGCAGCTGGTGGCCCTGGAGCGGAGGATCTCCGCCCTGTACGCCGAGCAGAACAAACTGCGCACACAGAAGCTGGCGCTGGCCCCCTGGCTGGCGCTGGACATTCCCCTGGAAACTTCCTCCACGGCGGAGGTGGCGGTACAATTCGGCGCCGTGGCCGCCGCCACCGATCTGGATGCCTTTGAGGGGGCCCTGGGGGCCGTCACCGACCTGTATGAACTGATGCGGGCGGGCGCGGATAACGAACTGAAGTATCTGGTGTTCCTCTGCCACCGCAGCGTGGAGGAGGACTGCCAGGCGGTGCTGAAGGAATACGGCTTTTCCCGCTCCGCCCTGCGGGGCTGGACGGGGACGGCGGCGGAGAACGACAAGCGGCTGGACGACCAGCTGGCTGCCGCCGCCAAAGAGCTGGAGGACACCGTGGCCCGGGTGGGGGAATACGCCTCCAAAAAAGGCGCGCTGGAGCGGTGTCTGGACCGGGCGGATCAGGAGATCGCCCGGGAGGAGGCCCGCTGCCGCCTGCTGGACAGCGACGCGGCCTTCTTCCTGGAGGGCTGGGTGCCTGTCCCCGACGAGAGCAAGCTGCTGGAGCGGCTGGGGCAGTACACCTGCTGCTGGGAGACCCAGGACCCGGAGCCGGAGGACTACCCGGTGGTGCCGGTGAAGCTGAAAAACAACCGCTTTACCGAGCCGCTGACCACCATCACCGAGATGTACTCCCTGCCCGCCTATGACGGCGTGGACCCCAACGGGCTGATGATGCCCTTCTATGTGTTCTTCTTCGGGTTCATGTTTGCCGATTTGGGCTACGGCCTGATCCTGGCGGGGGCCTGTGCCTTCATCAACTGGAAGGTCCGGCCCAAGGGAGGCTTCGGGCAGCTGATCCGGCTGATGATTATGTGCGGCATTGCCTCTGCCGTCATCGGCTTCTTTACCGGCGGCTTCTTCTCCGATTTCCTGTATCAGTTCACCAGTATGCTGGGGCTGCCCCAGCCGGTGATCCCCTTCCTGTCGGTACCCGACGGGGCGACGGGGGTACCCGGCCCCCTGCTCAACGTCATGGGCGACCCCATGACCGTGCTGGTCTTTGCACTGGCCGTGGGCTTTGTGCAGATCGTGGTGGGCATGATCGTGAAGTTCTGGATGCTGTGCCGCCGGGGCCAGGTGGTGGACGCGGTGCTGGATATCGGTACCTGGTGGGTCATCTTCGCGGGTATCGGCCTCTTCGCGGCGGGTATCGGCAACGTGGCGGGCTATCCGGTGGTACTCATCATCGGCTGCCTGATGCTGCTGGGCCAGGGCCGGACGGCCAAGGGCTTCGGCAAGGTGACCGCCATCATCGGTGCGGTGTACAACGGCGTGACGGGCTACTTCGGAGACATCCTCTCCTACTCCCGTCTGATGGTGATGATGCTGGCCGGTTCGGTCATCGGCCAGGTGTTCAACATCCTGGGCGCCATGCCCGGCGGCGGAATGCCCCCGGCCATCGGCATCCCCATCTTCTTCATCATCTTCATCATCGGCCACGCCTTCAACATCGGCCTGAACGTCATCGGCACCTACGTCCACACGTCCCGTCTGCAATACCTGGAATTTTTCAAGCAGTTCTATGAAGAGGGCGGACGCCCCTGGCGGCCCCTGAACATTGCGACAAAGTATGTCGACATTAAGGAGGAAGAGTAACATGACATTCGGTGAATTTCTGACCCAATACGCTGGCGCGTTCTTTGGTTTCCTGGGCGCCGCTCTTGCTGCAGGCCTGGCCTGCGTTGGTTCCGCCAAGGGCACCGGCCTGGCCGGTGAGGCGAGCGCCGGCCTGCTGGCCGAGGACCCCTCCCAGTTCTCCAAGTGTATGATCCTGCAGGTTATCCCCGGCACCCAGGGCCTGTACGGCCTGGTGATCGGCTTTTTGGCCCTGATGAAGATGGGCCTGTTCAGCGGCACTGTGGGTGAGCTGACCATTGCCCAGGGCCTCATCGTCCTGGCCGCCTGCATCCCCATGGCTCTCGGCGGTCTGCTCTCCGGTATCGCTCAGGGCCGCGTGGCTGCTGCCTCCATCAACATCGTGGCCAAGAACCCCAACGACTGGTCCAAGGGCATGGTGCTGTGTATCATCGTGGAGTTCTACGCCATCCTGTCCCTGCTCATCTCCTTCCTGATGATCATGTTCGGCTTCTAAGCAAGAGGTAGACTATGGACGGAATTGAAAAAATCACCGGACGCATCGCGGCCGACGCAGGACGGGAGATCGACGACATCAACGCCGAGGCCCGCCGTCAGGCCGACGAGATCACGGCCCGGTATGAGGCTCAGGCCCAGCGGGAGAGCGAGGAGATCCTCTCCCGTGGCCGCCGCAACGCCGACGAGCGGGTGGAGCGGCTGGCCAGCGTGGCCCAGCTGGACGCCCGCAAGCTGGAGCTGGCCGCCAAGCAGGAGATGCTCTCCAAGGCCTACGACCTGGCCCTGGAGCAGTTGGTGAATCTGCCCGACAAGGAGTATGTGAACCTGCTGGCCGATCTGGCGGTGAAGGCCTCCTCCACCGGCCGGGAGGCGGTCATCTTCTCCCAGAAGGACCGGGCCCGCTACGGCAAGGCCGTGGTCACCCAGGCTAACGAGAAGCTGGGCGACGGACGGCTCACCATGTCCGAGCAGACACGGCCCATCAAGGGGGGCCTCATCCTCAGCGACGGGGACGTGGAGGTCAACTGCACCTTTGAGACGCTGGTGCGCCTCCAGCGGGGCGAGATGGACCGCGAGGTGGCCAAGGTGCTTTTCGACTGATGCGCTCCTTGCAAGTAAGGAGGCATAAATTTGGCTAAGATCAAAGATACCGACTATCTGACCATATCCGCCCGTATCCGGGCCATGGAGAACCGTCTCCTTACCCGGGAGCGGATGGAGCGGATGCTGGACGCCCGCACCGACGACGAGGCCGCCAAGGTCCTCACCGAGTGCGGCTACGGGGAGCTGACCGCCCTCACCCACGCCGGGCTGGACGAACTGCTCTCCGCCGCCCGGGCCGCTCTGTACAAGGAGCTGAAGGGCGCGGTGCCCGACAAGCGGCTGGTGGACGTGTTCCAGATGAAATACGACTACCACAACGCAAAGACCCTCATCAAGGCCGCCGCCGTGGGGGCGGAAGCCGACCGGCTGCTGATGGAGGGCGGCCGCTGGACCGCCGCCCAGATCAAGGAGGCCTACCAGCGGGACAACCTGCGGGACTTCACCGACCCCTTCCGGCGGGCCGTGGTCCAGGCCCGGGAGCTGCTGGGCGGCGGGGGCGATCCCCAGCTGGCCGACTTCGTGCTGGACCGGGCCTACTTCGCCGAGATGAGCGAGGCCGCCAAAGCGGTGGGCAGCCCCTTCCTGGAGGGGTACGTCCGCCTGCTCATTGATTCCACCAACCTGCGCTCCGCCGTCCGGGCGGCCCGCATGGGCAAAGGCGCCGATTTCCTCAATCAGGTACTCCTCCCCGGCGGCAACGTGGAGGTACACACCCTGACTTCCGGCAAGGGCAGCGATCTGGCCGCCCTGTTCCGGGCGGGCCCCCTCAGCGAGGCGGCCGCCGCCGGCGCCGCTCTTACCGCCCCCGGCAGCGGGGAGCTGACCGCCTTTGAGCGGCTGTGCGACAACGCGGTGATGAACTATCTGGCCCAGGCCCGCCGCATCCCCTTCGGGGAGCAGGCGGTGATCGGCTACCTGTACGCCAGAGAGAACGAGTTTACCGCCATCCGCACCATTCTGTCCGGCCGCATGGCGGGGCTGGACGGGGACACCATCCGGGAAAGGCTGCGTGAAGCCTATGTCTAAGTATAAGATCGCAGTGCTGGGGGACAAGGACAGCGTGCTGGGCTTCAAGGCCCTGGGGCTGGACGTGTTTCCCGCCGAGACCGTGGAGGAGGCCAAGCGTACCCTCCACCAGCTGGCCAAGGAAAATTACGCGGTGATCTACCTCACCGAACAGTACGCCGCCGGTATGGCGGCGGAGGTGGCCCGGTACAAGGATGAACTGACTCCGGCCATCATCCTCATCCCCGGCAAGGACGGCTCTCTGGGCATCGGCATGGCCAACGTCAAGAGCGCCGTGGAGCGGGCCGTGGGCGCGGATATTCTTTAACTGCTGACTGCACGGGTCAAATGGGACGATGTGGGCATTGTCCCCTACGCGCGCAGATCTTTCATTGCTCTGTAGGGGCGGGTGCCCACACCCGCCCGCACCCCCGACCGAGCCCAGCGCAAGCGGGTCGGACGGGGAGGAGGAGGCGCAACGGCACGAGTGAGTGTTCCCGTTTACGGGGACGCGAAGGATGTGAAGTTTGCGCCGACGAGAAAGAAGGTTGAGCTATTTGAGCGGAAAAA
>NZ_CALWOJ010000015.1 GCF_944383115.1 uncultured Flavonifractor sp.
CACCAGGCTGTCCGCTCCGGCGTAGGCCGGGTCGTTGTCTGGGAACAGCTTGCCGATGTCCCCCAGGGCCGCCGCCCCCAGCAGGGCGTCCATAATGGCGTGGGTCAGTACGTCGGCGTCGGAGTGGCCCAGCAGCCCCTTCTCCCAAGGGATGTCTACCCCGCCCAAAATCAGCTTCCGGCCCTCCACCAGCTTATGTACGTCATATCCGTGTCCGATTCTCATACTTCTTCCCTCCAGGCCAGCAGGGCCTCAGCCATAGCCACGTCCTCCGGCGTGGTCAGCTTCAGATTGCAGTAATCTCCCTGGGTCAGGGTCACCCCAATGCCCAGCCGTTCCACAGCGGAACAGTCGTCGGTCAGCTCCGCCCCATCCTCCAGCGCCTTGATCAGAGCCGTTCGGATCAGATCACGCTGAAATACCTGAGGCGTCTGAACCGCATAGAGCAAAGACCGGTCAGGTGTACGTTCCACCAGACCATCTCTGGCCACTTTCACTGTGTCTTTCAGCGCAACAGCAGGAGCGGCAGCGCCGCACTGTTCCGCCCGACGGATGACAGTATCCAGCACCGCCTGGCTCACCAGAGGCCGGGCTCCGTCATGAATTGCAGCCAGTTCCACGCCGCGACTCAACTCCTCTATGCCTGCCAGCACCGAATGGGTGCGGGTCTCCCCTCCCCGCACCACCTTCTTAACTTTGTTCAGGGCAGCGTCCCGGCACAAGCCGCTGATAGGCACGATCAGATCCTCCCGGGTGACCACTACGATCTCGCTGATATGAGGGCAATTGTCCAGTGCCCGCAGCGTGCGGAGAATGACCGGTACCTCATCCAAGGGAAGCAGCAACTTGTCCTGCCCCATCCGGGTGGAGCTGCCTGCAGCAGGCACCACCGCACCGCATCGGATCGGCTGGGCGGCATTCCGATGAAAAAGCCGGGAAAAGATCCCCGCCATAGCATTGCCTCCTTTTACAAAAAAGGAGCCTGCCGGCCCCTTTTTATCGCTTGATATGGGCGGGGCGGTTTACCGTCCCTTCGTTGTATCCTATTACGCCATCGCTGTGTTAATGCGCGCTTCCACATCTTCATAACTGGCGTTCTGGGACAGGACAATCTCAGAGATCAGGATCTGTTTGGCGGAGTGGAGCATTTTACGTTCTCCTGTAGACAGGCCTCGCTCCTCGTCCCGCTGAGTCAATCCCTTCACGACCCGGGCCACTTCAAGAAGATCCCCGCTTTTCAAGCGGAGCATATTCTCCCGGTAACGGCGGTTCCAGTTGGGGGTCATATCCACCTCGATGTTAGGAATGGCGGCAATGACACGGTCCGCTTCCTTTTCGTCAATTACCGGGCGTACACCGATCTCTTCGCTGTTTTCTGTGGGGATCATGACCAGCATCCCACCCACAGGCAGCTTAAGGATGTAATACTCCCGTACAACGCCATTGATTTTCTTCTGCACAATGCTGTCCACAATACCAGCACCATGCATCGGGTGAACGATTTTGTCCCCTACCTGAAACACGATCCCACCTCCCAGTAGATCCGCCTGGTTTTATACACTCCTTACATTGTTTTGTCCTATTTATACCCATTATAGACTTCATTTTTGTGCTTTGCAAGTAAAATCCCTTGCGTGGGTGTAAAAAACCGGGGACGCCATCACTGGCGTCCCCGGTTGGGTGACGGAATTACTCCTCCTCGGGAGCGGCCTCTTCCTCGCCGCCCTCCAGCAGAGCGCGGATGGACAGGGAGACCTTCTTGTGGTCGTAGTCGATGTCGATGATCTTCACATCCACCATCTGGCCCTCGCTCAGCACGTCACCAGGCTTGTCGATGCGATGATCGGCAATCTGGGAGATGTGGATCAGACCGTCCACACCGGGCACGATCTCGGCAAAGGCGCCGAAGGTCATCAGCTTGACCACGCGGACATTGGCCACGTCGCCGGGCTGATACTTGGAGGTGAAGACCTCCCAGGGGTTCTGGGAGCGATCCTTCATGCCCAGAGAGATCTTCTTCTTCTCGGGGTCGAAGGAGATGACATACACCTCAACGGTGTCGCCCACGGAGACGACCTCGGAGGGGTGCTTGATGCGGGACCAGGACAGCTCGGAGATGTGGACCATGCCGTCCACGCCGCCGATGTCCACGAAGGCGCCGTAAGAGGTCAGGCTCTTCACGGTACCGGTGTAGCGCTTGCCCTCCTCGATGTTGGCCCACACCTCGGCGGCCTTGGCGGCACGCTCCTCGGCCTCAACGGCGCGGATGGAGCCCACCACGCGCTTACGGGCGCGGTTGACCTCGGTGATGCGCAGGCGCACCTTCTGCTTGACCAGCTGGCTCATGGGAGTCTCACGGGGCAGACCGGTCTGGGAAGCGGGCACGAAGACGCGCACGCCCTTGATGGACACGACAACGCCGCCCTTGTTCTCCTCGGTGACCACGCCCTCGACGGTGGTGTGATCCTCCTTGGCCTGCTCCACGTCTTCCCAGCTCTTCACGGTGTCAAGGCGCTTCTTGGAAAGGGTGACAACACCCTCCTGGTCGTTCACGCGCATGACATAGGTTTCAATCTCATCGCCAACCTTTACCAGGTCCTCGACCTTGACCGTAGGGTCGTCGGTCAGTTCGGACACCGGTATGTAGCCGGCGTGCTTGGTGCCAAGATCCACATAGATCTCAGTGGGCGTAATGCCAGTGACAACGCCCGTGACCTTCTCCCCTGTATTTAAAGTCTTGATCGATTTCTCCAGCATTTCAGCAAAGGATTCCTCGATCTCAATGTTTTCATCGCTCATTTTGTCATAGACCTCCTTTATAATCCACTCAGGCGTGGACGCGCCCGCAGTGATTCCAATAGAAGCCTTCCGGTACAGGGTGGAAGGTTCCAGCTCCGCCGCCCGTTCGATCCAAACGACCATGGGACAGAGCGCCTTGCATAACTCGGCCAGTCGCTTGGTGTTGGAACTTTCCCGCCCGCCGATGACGACCATAGCATCGCACTGAGCGGCCAGCGCCTGAGCCTCAGACTGCCGTTTATACGTAGCATTACATATTGTATCAAAAATTTTTAAATTTGTACACTCTTTTTTTGCTTTTTCTACGCACTCTGTCCAGATAAAGTGCGTGGAGGTGGTCTGGGATACCATTGTGAGGGGTAGTTCCCGCCGTTTGGGATCCTCCTCAAGCCACCTGGTCAATGCCTGTTCCCCTTCCAGTACAACAGGACGGGCGCACCAGCCGGCAATGGCCGCTACCTCCGGATGGTCCGGCATCCCCACGATAAGGACCTGCCGCCCCTCCCTTTCCGCTTCCTGCACGATACGATGGATGCGGGAGACGTTGGGGCAGGTGGCGTCGATCACAGGACAGCCCCGTTCCTCCAGAGCCTGGTGAACCGCTTTGCTCTCCCCGTGAGAGCGGATAATGACGGCGGCGCCGGCCGGAACCTGGTCCAGCGTCTGGAGCAGCTCCACCCCCTGCTTTTGCAGGTAGTCAATCACGCTGTTATTATGAATGATCGGTCCTAACATCGCGCAGCGCCGGCCGCTTTGCGCGGCCTGCTCGGCCAGCTCTACCGCCCGGCGGACGCCATAGCAGAATCCGGCGGACTTGGCCAGTCTCACCCTCATCGTCCCACCTGAGGTTTCAAAGCCTCAATTCGATCCATCAGATCCTCAGCGATGGTCTTATATTCTTCCGGTGTGGGCCGTTTTCCGACGGTCTGGGGATAATAAGGTTCCCCGATCACCACAGGATTCCACCGAAACCATCTTTTTTCTGCCGGCATGTAGATGGGTACGATAGGTACCCCGGTGCGTACCGCCAGCATAGCGGCCCCCGTCTTGGCGTCGCCGATATCCCCATCCTGATGACGGGTACCTTCGGGGAACATGAGCAGCAGTTCCCCGTTTTTCAGATACTTCATAGCGGTCTTGATGGCGCCGATATCCGCCTGGCCCCGCTTGACGCCAAAAATGCCGCCGTGCTTCAGAATCCAGCCGATGATAGGCCAGTGCATGACCTCCTCCTTGGCCATAACGTGGATCTGGTGCTTGAGCCCCAGGGCATAAGCCACAAAGAGCGGGTCGCTCATCCGGGTATGGTTGGCGCACAGCAGCGCGCCCCCCTCGGGAAAGTTTTTCTTATTGATACAGCGGGTGGGCTTGAAGATGCGAAAGACCGGCCAGAGAACGATATAGGCCAGAACGTAAATGATATTCATGCCTGAAGCCGCTCCTTTACGATTTGGATCAGCAGCGCCAAACTCTGGTCAAGATCCAGCTCGGTGGTATCGGCCAGTATGGCGTCCTCCGCCTGACGCAGGGGGGCGGTGGAGCGATTGGCATCCCGCTGATCCCGCTCCTTCACATCGCGCAGAACGGTATCAAACTGGGCCTGTTCCCCCCGATCCTGCAATTCCAGCCAGCGGCGGCGGGCCCGGGCCTCAGGGGTAGCGGTAAGGAAGATCTTCACGTCGGCCTGGGGCAGCACCACGGTGCCGATATCCCGTCCGTCCATCACCACGTCGTGTTCGCGGGCAAGCTGCCGCTGCCGATCCAGCAGAAAAGAACGCACTTCCGGCAGGGCCGACACGCAGGAGGCGTATCGGGAGATCTCGTGCTGCCGGATGACCTGAGAAACATCCTCCCCGTTGAGATACATCCGCTGCACGCCGTCCTCCCCATAGCCCAGGCCAATGTCAAGGCCGGGCAGCAGGGCCACCACCGCGTCCCCGTTCTCAGGGTCTATGCCGTTGCGAAAAGCCTGCAGGCCCACCGTACGATAAATTGCGCCTGTATCCACATACAGATAGCCCAGGGACCTGGCCAAAGCTCTGGCCAGGGTAGATTTGCCAGCCCCGGAAGGGCCGTCGATGGCAATGCTCCTGCGCTTACTCATATCCCTCTGCCTCCTCGGCAAGACAAACGGCCTGAGCCGCCCCCTGCCCTGCCGCCCGGCCCGTTGACCAGGCGATCTGCAAATTAAAGCCTCCGGTATAGGCGTCCACATCCAGCACTTCACCGGCAAAAAAGACCCCTCCGACCTTTTTGGAGGCCATTGTATGGGGGTCTACCTCCGATGTTTTAACGCCGCCGGCAGTGATGATAGCCTCGGCAATCGGCCGGGGCCCGGCAATGTCGATACGGATACCCTTCAGTGTCTCCACCAGACGCCGCCGCTGGGCGCGGGTCACCGAGTTGGCCTTCAGGTCTCCCGGAATATCGGTCAGCTCCAGTACCACAGGCACCATCAGCCGGGGTACCAGCCCCTCCAGTACATGGCGGAAATCCTTGTTTGCTCCCGCGTCCAGATCCCGGAGGATGCGTCCGTCCAACTTCTCCTGGTCCAAAGCGGGCTTGAGATCCAGCATGACATAATAATGCTCCTGATCCATGCTCCTCATATGGGCAGAGGCGCTGAGGATCAAGGGCCCGGACAGTCCAAAATGGGTAAAAAGCAGCTCGCCCTGCTCTGCATATATACTCTTCTTCTTGCTGTTTTTCACCTGGATGGCTACATTTCTCAAACTGAGTCCCTGCATCCGGGCGCAGAAGTCCTGCTCCGCCACCAGAGGTACCAGAGAGGGACGTGGTTCCACGATGGTGTGGCCCAGTTCCCGGGCAAAGTCATACCCGTCGCCGGTGGAGCCAGTCAGCGGATAGGACACCCCGCCGGTGGCAATGACCGCCGCCTTGCAGGGATATCTCCCCCTCTCCCCTTTTACGCCGGCGATGCGGCCCTCCTCCAGAATCAGGCCGGTGGCCCGATCCTCGACCATATCCACCCGCGCCTTACGCAGAGCCCGCAGCAGGGCGTCGATGACATCGGCAGCCTTGTCGGATTGAGGAAATACCCGGTTGCCCCGCTCTACTTTCAGCGGCACGCCCAGTGCCTCAAAAAATGCCTCCGCCTGCTGGGGCGGGAAGCGGGTCACCGCGCTGGTGAGAAAACGGCTGTTACCCGGTACGTTTTGAAGCATCTCCTGTACGGTACAATGATTGGTCACATTGCACCGGCCCTTTCCGGTAATGTACAGCTTGCGGCCCAACTTGGGATTGCGCTCCAACAGAGTAACGGAAACTCCCTGCTCCGCAGCGGTCAGAGCCGCCATACACCCGGCGGCGCCGCCGCCTATGACGACGATCTCACTCAACTGTTTTCGTCCACCTTCTCATAGACTTCGTACTCATCCCAGATCCGCTCCAGGCTCTCAAAGGTGCGGGACAAATCGTCATTCTTCTTCCGGCCGATTGCCACAATGAGGGCGTTGACCAAGCTGAGGGGAGCCACCAGGGAGTCCACGAAGGAGGCCATGTCGCTCTTGGCCAGCAATGTAATGGAGGAATAGGGCGCAAGCGGCGAGGCTGCACTGTCCGTGATGGCAATGGCCTCCGCACCACGGTCATGGGCAAACTGCATGGCTTTCACCGTCCGGCGGGAGTAGCGGGGGAAGCTGATGCCAATGACCACATCCTCCGGCCCCACATGGAGCATCTGCTCAAAGACCTCGCTGGCGGAGGTGGTGTGGATGATGGTCACATTATGAAAAATCAACGTGAAGTAGAACCCCAGGAAGCTGGCAATGGCGGCGGCAGACCGTACGCCCAAAATATAAATATGGCGGGCCTTCACAATGGCATCCACCGCGCGCTGGAATTGAGCGCGGTCAGTCTCCTCCATGGTCAGACGGATCTTATCAATATCCGACTGCATCACCATAGACAGAATGTCATGATCGCCAATGCGGTCGTTGGTCACCTCAATACGCTGGATGGAGGTGAGCTTGCTGCGGATCATCTCCTGCAAGGCTTTCTGCATGGCAGGATAGCCGTCATAGCCCAGCTCGGCGGCAAAGCGCACCACGGTGGACTCGCTCACCTTCACCGTCTTGCCCAGCTTGCTGGCCGTCATAAAGGCTGCCTTGTCATAAGATTCCAGAATGTAATTGGCAATCAGCTTCTGACCTTTGGAAAAGGTATTCATTTCAGCCTGTATGGTGGAGAGAATGTCTTTTGGCATAGCCTTTACCTCCCGACGTCACAGTTCTTGCAGACATAACGCCGTTAACCTTGATATCAAAGATTCCGGTCTATCCCCCGGTATTCCAGTGGATAGACCGGATATGTTCAGCAGGCTGCGCATCTGCAGCGTACCCTTAAATTCAACAAATAATATGATACCGGTTTTTCAGCAGAAAAGCAATCCCTTTTTTGCAAGAATTCTATCAATTCCTGCAAAAAGGCTGTTCAACTCTGATCGGGAAGCTGTTCCAGCATCGCCACTTCCGTCCGGGAAAGGGGACGCCAACAGCCGGGGCTAAGTTGCCCCAGGGTCAATGCGCCCTCCCGCACCCGGCGCAGTCGGGTCACCTGAAGGCCCGCCAGGGCGCACATGCGCCGGACTTGACGATTGCGGCCCTCGTGGATGGTGACCGACAGGATCCCATCTCCCACCGGTTCCACACGGGCCGGACTCAGACGGATGCCGTCCAGCTCTATGGGGCCCCGCAGCACAGGCAAGGCGGAAGGGATATCCCCTTTCACCCACACCAGATATTCCTTCTCCACCTCATGGCTGGGATGGAGCAGCCGCTGGGTCAGTTCCCCGTCGTCGGTGAGGATGAGCAGCCCCTCCGAATCCAGGTCCAGGCGGCCTACCGGCCACACCCTTACGCCGCAGTCCTTGACCAGATCGGCCACCGTTTTCCGGCCCTTCTCGTCGGACAGAGTAGTAACGTAGCCCCTGGGTTTATTGAGCAACAAATAAGTACGCTGCGAGCGTTCTTTCAACGGTTTTCCGTCTGCCCGAATATCGTCCCGATCCGGGTCGGCCTTATCTCCCAGATTGGCAATGCGGCCGTTGACCGTCACCCGGCCCTCCGCCAGCCAGGTCTCCGCCGTCCGTCGGGAGCATAGCCCATAAGCGGACAAAATCTTTTGCAGGCGTTCTTCCACCGCCAGTCTCCTTTCCGCAGGAGAGGCCTGCCGCAGCACGGCAGACCTCTGCTGTAAAATATCCAATTCTCATCCAAACAGCCGCTGCCACCAGCGCAGCGGGGCCACATTGTTGACTGCGCCGGTTTGGTACAGCAAAGGCAGTTGGGCGATCTCGTTTCTCTCCAACGTGAAGGTGACTCGCCCTGCCGGAAACCCGGCCAACACCGGCGCCTCCACCTGACGGGGCAGATCCACCGTCCGCTCCACAGTCTCGCCTTGGGCCAGCGGGTAGTAAAAGTCCGATACGGTGCTTACCCGGGTAAAGCGGCACAGACTGCCTGTTACCGGGATATCGGTCCACTCCCCTGCCTCCGCCACCAGGGTGCGGGGATAGGTAGAAAAGCCATAGTCAAAAAGGGCGGCGTGGTCGGCCCAGTCATTGGGAGCGTTGAGGGTGACGGCAATCAGCTCCTGACCGTCCCGCCGGGCGCTGGACACCAAGGTACGTCCCGCCTCGTCGGTGTAGCCGGTCTTGAGGCCGGTACAGCCCTCATACCTCCACAACAGTTTATTGTGATTGGTCAGGCTGCGTCCGGCAATGGAGATGCTGCGGGTGGATGCGATGATCCGCAGCTCCTCCCGCTCCAGTACCGCCCGGGCCAGGATAGCCATGTCGGCGGCGGTTGAGTAGTGCTGCGGATCGTCCAGTCCATTGGGATTTGCAAAGTGGGTATCGTTCATCCCCAGCTGGGCCGCCTTTTTGTTCATCTGCGCAACAAAGGACTCCACATCCCCTGCGCAATACCCGGCAATCGCCAGGGCGGCGTCGTTGCCAGAGGACAGCAGCAGCCCATAGAGCAGAGCCTCCAGGGTCAGCTCCTCTCCCGGCTTGAGATACATGGAGGAGCCCTCAGCCCCCGTCCATTCCTGCTTCACCTTCACCACTGATGTCAGATCTGGATGCAGATCCAAAGCCACCAAAGCGGTCATCAGCTTGGTGATGCTGGCAATGGGTCGGCGTTCGCCGGCGTTCTTTTCGTAGAGGACCCGTCCGCTCTCCCCATCCATCAGAATGGCGGATGACGCAGACACAGTTGATCCCGCTGCGTATACGGGCAAGATCAGCAGGGACAGCGCCAGGAAAAGGGCGCAGCAGCGTTTCAAAACAGCATCACCTCACGTTGATGCCGTTAGTATACGCCTCCAAACCCCGGTTTATCCGCCGCTTCCTGGGCCGCCTTCTTCTTCTCCTGCTGCTTCTCAATGAAATCGGTCACCTTGTCAATGACCTCAGGTACCATCTCCACCACCCGGTCCACAGTAGTGCCGGCGGGGGGCGCCACGGGAAGCAGTTTCACCGAATCCCCCTTGACCACCAGGAAACCCACCGGGATGAGATTCACCCCTGCGCCCGCGCCGCCGCCGAAGCAGTTGTCGCCGTCCGGCTTCTGGTGCTTGCTCCCAAACTCGGTACCGCCGGAACCCACGCCCACGCTGAGCCGGGAGACGGGAATAATGGTTACTTCGCCTGTGGTGATAGGTTGTCCCACAATGGTGTTGGCATCTGCAATCTCACGGACCTTATCCACGATATTGCTCATCAGATCGCCGATAGGATGTTGCTTTTCCATAGCTTAAACCGCCTCTTTCTGTGTTTCCTGCCGGGATTTGCTCCCGTTCTTATATTGGGAAAGGATGGGCAATACCTGAGACGCCACACGGACGCCCAAGGCAACGATCTGCCCGATGGTCAACGTGGCCGCCGCATGCAGATTCACAATGGAATGCTCAGCGGTAAAATCTACTTTTGTACGGATACGCCACTCTTTCACATTAAAATTTTGCTCCACCAAGGGCCAAAACATACCCACAGCGCCGTTTACCCATCCATAATTCATCGCCGCTTTGACTGGATCGGCAAAGGCTACGATAAGGTCCAGATAAAAAGCGTCGATCCGGATCTTTCTCCGCAAACGTCCCGCCGCATCCGCCACAATGGGCAGCAGCTGTTTTACCAGCGCAAAGATCTCGCCCGCTGTGGGAGGCGGTTTTTGGGGTTTATCTTTTTTTGCCTGCCCCGCTTTTGGGGATTTCTTGGGCTTCTTTTTTTTCCGGGGGAAAAGCGTCACCCGTACAGGCCCTGCCAACAACCTGACTTCCCATTGATTTTGGACGTATTCCGCCTGCACGCCCACCCGAATCAGGCTGAGCAGCACAAGGGCAAGAATTACAATTCCCAAAATCAACAGCACGATCATGCCCCAGACTCCTCCTCAGATTTGGCCAACTCCCGGGCCGCTTCCTCGATCTCTTCCTCGGTGATCTCCGTCAGGCTCTCCCCTGCTTCCGCCGCTTTCAGCCGCTCCACCGCCGCCTGCATCTCCAGGGTGATCTGCCCGTCCTCCGGCGGCATATTGGGCAACTCGGGCAGTTCCTCCAGGCTGGACAGCCCGAAGGACCGAAGGAAGGTCTGGGTGGTGCGGTACTGGATGGGCCGGCCAGGCACCGCCAGGCGGCCGCACTCCTCGATCAGATCCCGCTCCAGCAGCAGCCCGATGGTATAGGAACTGTCCACCCCACGCACCTGATCCACATAGGCCCGTGTGGCTGTCTGGTGATAGGCGATGATGGCCAGCACCTCCAGCGCGGGCTGGCTCAGTTTGGCAGGACGGCGGGTCTCAAAGGCTTTCCGGATGTATGGGGCAAATTCCGGAGCGGAACACAGCTGATAGCTGTTTTCCAGCCGTACCAGCCGGATACCGCGGCGTTCATAACTATAGTTGTCCGCCAGGCGCTTGCAAACGGCGTCTACGGTGCTTCGGTCCAGATCCAGGGTCAGGCACAGGCGCTCCACGCCCACAGGTTCGCCGGCAGCAAAGAGGATTCCCTCAATGGCCGATTCAATTTCCTTTACTTCCATAAATTATCCCCCGTCTGACGGCTGATAAACGTCGGTGGAGAAGTCAGGCGCCTCCCCATCCTCCCCGGTGCTGGTAATGGTACAGTCCTGCTCCGTTCCCGCCAGACGTACCCGTCTGGCTTTACACAGCTCCAGCACGGCAATAAAAGTGGCCACGATCTCCGAACGGCTGCGGTTTCCGCGAAACAGCGCGCTGAATCGGGTAACCCCGAACCGGGCCAACCGCTCCAGAATTTCGTCGGCCTTATCCGCCACCGGGTAGGGTTCCCGTCCCACAATCCCTTCAAAGGCAGTCATGGGCGGCGGCAGGCGGTGATCCACCCGGGCCAGCACCGAACGCATGGCTTTCAGCAGATCCTCCGGCTTATGGACATAGCGATAGGTCTTGTCCGCCTGAATCGTCTCCGGCGGCTTGGTCAGATAGTCCCGTGCAACGGCGTAGCGATCTGACAGGGCCGGTACTATCGCCTTAATGCGGATATAGTCCTCCTGACGCTGGTGTTCCTCCAGGGAGGCCATGAGCTGCTCCAGTTCGGACAGAGCCTCCTTGTCGTGGATGGACAGCAGCATCCGGGTCTTGATGTACACCAGCTGGGCCGCCATTGTGACAAACTCACTGGCCACCTCCAGGTCCATCTGCCGCCGACGATCCATCCACTCCAGATACTGCTCCAGGATCAGGGAGATCTGGATGTCCTGGATCTCCATTTTATTTTTGCTCAGCAGGTGGAGGATCAGATCCAGAGGCCCGTTAAAGTCCTCCAGATCCTCCCGGTTCTTCACCACTTTTTCCAGATGGTAAATGGGCGTTTCGATGGTACTCACCTCAAAACAGGTTCAGAATGGCGGACACGTCCTGGAACCAGAGCAGCCATTCCAGCGGCATGCCGGTGATGGCGCACAGTCCCCGCAGGCACTGGAGCATCAGGAACGTCAGAGGCTTGTTGAACACACCCAACAGCACCAGAACGACAAGCAGGCCCATCACATACCGTTCATACTTCAGAATCGTATAGTAGGCACGGTCAGGCAGTACGGAAAAGAGGACCTTGGACCCGTCCAGCGGGGAAATAGGGATCAGGTTGAACAATCCCATACCCACGCCCAGCAGGGCCATGTTGGACAGGAAGCACAGCACCAGCAGGGTCCCCTTGTTGATGGGGGCAAACTGCCAGATCAGAGAAGACAGGCCCACCGCCGCCAAGGCAGTGAGAAAGTTGGCCGCCGGACCTGCCAGAGCGGTAATGGCCATGCCCTGCTTGGGACGCTTGAAATAGCGCATATCCACCGGAACCGGCTTGGCCCAGCCCACCTTGACCACCACCATCATCAAAAGGCCAATGGGATCCAGATGCCTGATTGGGTTAAGGGTAAGCCGTCCGGCATTTTTAGCGGTGGGATCTCCCAGGCGGTAAGCTACATAACCGTGGGACAGTTCATGCAAAGTGATGCACAAGAGCGCGGCCACGGCGGTGATGAGCAAAGTAATGAGCCCCCACCAGTCCATATGCTGCGCAAATTCACGCAACGAACCCAATGGTCATTCCTCCAACAGCTTGCACCCGGGTCGGGAGAGCGGGCTCCCTAGTCTCCTGGTGCAAATTCAGATTGATTATACCAAAATCCCCCGAAAAACACAAGTCGGGCCGGCGCATGATCTGCACCGGCCCGACCTTATGTTATACAACGTGGTTGCGCAGTGTGCCGATGCCCTGGACGGTGATCTCCACGGTGTCGCCGGGGGTCATGGGCCCCACCCCTGCCGGGGTGCCGGTGGTCACCACATCGCCGGGCTCCAGAGTCATGGAGGCGGTAATGAACTCCAGCAGCTGAGGGATCGCCGTCATAAACTGGCTGGTGTTCCCCTGCTGGACCACCGCCCCGTTGAGCCGGGTCTCGATGGCCAGACCGGAGGGGTCCACCTCGTCGGTGACCACGGGGCCAATGGGGGCGAAGCCGTCCATGCTCTTGCCACGGGTCCACTGGCCATCCCCCTTCTGCACGTCCCGGGCGGTAACGTCGTTGAGACAGGTGTAGCCCAGGATATAGTCTGCAAAGTCCTCCACCTTTACATTCTTTGCCCGGCGGCGAATGACGAAGGCCAGTTCCCCCTCGTAGTCCAGTCGCTCCACAAAGGCGGGGGCGTGGATTGTCCCCTCCGGGTGGTTGAGGGTATTGGGGGCCTTCAAAAAGAGGATGGGCTGCTCGGGCACCCCCTCCCCCATCTCCACGGCGTGGTCGTAGTAGTTCTTACCCACGCACACGATCTTGGTGGCCTCGCAGGGGGCCAGAAGGCGGCAGGCCTCCAGGGGCAGGCTCTCCCCGTCATAACAGATCTCCTCAAAGGGAGGGCGGGTCAAGGTGCGCACCAGGTCCCCCTGGAGTACACCCCATACGCCCTTGCCGTCCCGCAGCAGCTTCACATATCTCATGCCAGTCCCTCCGCATGGTCCAGAATCAGATTGAGCAGTTCCTGCTTTCCGTCTCCCTTCTCAGCAGAAAAGGGAATTACCTTTACATCATCGTCCAACTCCAGGGTCTCTCGGATGCGGGCCAGGTTGGGCTCGATATCGCTCTTGCGCAGCTTGTCCAGCTTGTTGGCCACCACGGCAAAGGGCTTGCCGCTGTTCTTGAACCACTGTGCCATCGTACAGTCGTCGGCGGTGGGATTATGGCGGGCATCCACGATCATCAGCCCCAGGGTCATCAGGGAGCTGTCGGCAAACCACTCCTCCATGAGCCGCCCCCACCGCTGCTTCTCAGCCATAGATACCTTGGCGTAGCCGTAGCCCGGCAGATCTACCAGATAAAAGGCGGAATCAATGAGGAAGTAGTTGATGTGGGTGGTTTTGCCGGGGGCGGCACCCACCCGGGCGAAGTTCTTCCGGTTCAGGAGCCGGTTGATCACCGACGACTTACCCACATTGGACCGGCCGGCAAAGGCCACCTGTGCCAGCCGATCCCGGGG
Source organism: uncultured Flavonifractor sp. (assembly GCF_944383115.1). Taxonomy (GTDB): domain Bacteria; phylum Bacillota; class Clostridia; order Oscillospirales; family Oscillospiraceae; genus Flavonifractor. The sequence goes on from NZ_CALWOJ010000015.1 coordinate 13,830, forward strand.
AAAGTCGGCAACCTTGGCGGCGGAGCGGACAAATTCCGCTTTTTGCAGGTTGACAGACATAATTTCCTCCTTCTGACCACCTTACTGCCGCATAAGGGGCCGTTCGGTTCGCTGGGACGGCACACAGGGCTGGGAGATCTGGTCGCTCGGCGTGCTGAGCTTCAAGTCCAAAGCCTCCGCCAGCACCTGATCCACCTCATCTACGGTAACAAACCGCAGTCCCAACTTCACAGCAGGATCAATTTCTTCCAGATCCTTTCCGTTGTCAGCCGGAAGAAGGACGGTATGGATGCCGTTGCGGTAGGCCGCCATCGTCTTTTCCTTCAAGCCGCCGATGGGCAGCACTCTGCCCCGTAAAGTAACCTCGCCTGTCATCGCAAGTCCCGTCTTGACCGGCGTCCCGGTGAGCGCGGACACCATAGCGGTAGTGATGGCAATGCCGGCGGAGGGGCCGTCCTTGGGCACCGCCCCTTCCGGGAAATGAATGTGGATATCTTTTGTCTTGTAGAAGTCGCTCTCAATGCCCAGCTGGGCGGCCCGGCTGCGGATGTAGGTCAGGGCGGCGTGGGCGGATTCCTTCATAACATCTCCCAGGTTACCGGTGAGTTCCACTTTGCCGGTGCCGGGCACCACGGCAACTTCCACCTCCAGGATCTCGCCACCCACACTGGTCCAGGCCAGGCCGTTGACCACGCCCACCTGCTCGGTCTGGGGGATGTGGTCGGGGTGATACCGGGGGATGCCCAACAGCTCCTCCAAATTCTTCTCTGTAACGCTTACCGACTTTACAGTAGCTGTCACAAGGCGCATTGCAGCCTTACGGCACAGGGCGCCGATCTGCCGTTCCAGGATGCGCACGCCGGACTCCCGAGTGTAGCCCCGAATGAGCATACGCAGGGCGTCGTCGGACAGCTTGAACTTGGCGCGGGTCAGGCCGTGGCGTTTGATCTGCTTGGGAATCAGGTGGCGCTTTGCGATCTCCACCTTCTCCTCATCGGTATAGCTGCTCAGCTCAATGACCTCCATCCGGTCCAGCAGGGGCTTGGGGATGGTGTCAAGGGTGTTGGCTGTGGTGATGAAGAGTACGTCGGACAGGTCGAAGGGCACCTCCAGGAAGTGATCCCGGAAGGTGGCGTTCTGCTCGGCGTCCAACACCTCAAGCAGTGCCGAGGCGGGGTCGCCCCGCTGGTCGTTGCCCAGCTTGTCGATCTCGTCCAGCAGCAGCAGGGGGTTACAGCTGTCGGCCTGCCTGATGGCAGCGATAATGCGGCCGGGCATGGCCCCCACATAGGTCTTGCGGTGACCACGGATCTCAGCCTCATCGTGGACGCCGCCCAGGGAGATGCGGGCCATATTCCGATGAATGGCGCGGGCCACGCTGGTAGCGATGGAGGTCTTGCCCACGCCGGGAGGACCAACCAGGCAGAGGATCTGCCCCTTCAGCTCAGGTGAGAGCTGCTTCACGGCCAGGAACTCCAGAATACGCTCCTTCACCTTCTCCAGGCCGTAGTGGTCCCCGTCCAACACCTTGCGGGCGGCCTCCACATTGACCCGCTCCCGGGTGCGCTTGCCCCAGGGCAGCTCCAGTACGGTATCCAGGTAGTTGCGCAGCACGGTGGCCTCGGCCGAGCCGAAGGGCTGCTTTTCCAGCCGGCCCAGCTCTTTATTCAGCTTGTCCGCCACCTCCTGGGGCAGTTTGGCCTGAGCAATGCGCTGACGGTACTCCTCCAGCTCGCTGTCCCCCTGGCCGTCCTCCCCCAGTTCCTGCTGGAGGACCTTCAGCTGCTCCCGCAGCACATAGTCCCGCTGGCTGCGGGTAAGCTGGTCCCGCACCTTATCCTGCATCTGGTGTTCCAGTTCCAGGATCTCCACCTCCCGGCGGAGGTTCTGGCACAGCTTCTCCAGACGCCGGACGGGACGCAGTTCTTCCAGAATGGCCTGCTTGTCCCCGGTACGCATGGGCAGGTTCTGGGCGATGTAGTCGGCGATATAACCCGGCTCCTCACTGGACAGCACCGACAATAGAATATCAGGCGTCATTTTGGGCGCCAGGTCAATGTAGTTCTCAAACAACTCGTAGGTCTGACGCATCAGCGCCTCGGTGCGGGCGGAGCGACGCACGGTTGCTTCCTCCGGGATCTCCTCCACCTGGGCAGTAAAGTAGGGCACTGTCTGCACCATGTGCTGCAACCGCCCGCGACACACTCCCTCTACCATGGCCCGCACATTACCGCCAGGCAGGCGGAGGATCTGGCGTACCGTACTGATGGTACCCACACGGTAGAGATCCTCTTCTTTGGGCTCCTCCACCGACAGATCCCGCTGGGCCACCAGGAAAATGGGCTGTCCTGAAGTCATAGATTCGTCCAGGGCCTTGATGGAGGCTTCCCGCCCCACGTCGAAATGGAGCATCATATTGGGGAAGATGGTCAGACCTCTCAGGGCCAGAGCCGGCATGACCGCAGGCAGATTGGTTTGCATATCATTCCCTCCTCTCAGGGATATAAAACAGGAGACAGCACCGAGGGCGACCGGTTTTGCCCAGTCTCCCGGCTCCTGTCTCCTGCGTTAATTTTGTCAGTTGTTGCTCAGGACACGTTACCCTTGGGTGCCTTACCACCGTGTTCAGCACGCAGGGACGCGCCGCCCAACCTGGGCCGTTGGGTACGCTCCGGGTCATGTTCCACCTCTGGCGGCACATGATCCTTGACGCTCTCGGCGGTGATAGTCACCTTGGTGATGGTGGGGTCGGAGGGTACGTCGTACATGACCTGGGTCATGACCTCCTCCAGCACCGCACGCAGGCCGCGGGCGCCGATGCCACGCTCGATGGCCTTGTCAGCGGCCGCCTCCAGGGCTGCGGTATCAAAGGTGAGATCCACCATGTCGTACTCCAGCAGTTTCTGGTACTGCTTCACCAGGGCGTTCTTAGGCTCGGTGAGGATGCGCACCAGCTGGTTCTTGTCCAGGGCGTTCAGGGTGGTGATCACCGGCAAACGGCCCACCAGTTCGGGAATGATGCCGAACTTCAGCAGGTCGTGGGGCTGAACCTCCTTGAAGATGGCGGTATCCTTCTCCTTCTTGCTCTGAATCTCCGCCCCAAAACCGATGGTCTTTTTGTCCAGACGCTGCTCGATGATCTTCTCCATGCCGTCGAAGGCGCCGCCGCAGATGAAGAGAATGTTCTTGGTGTTGATCTGGATAAACTCCTGATGGGGGTGCTTGCGGCCGCCCTGGGGGGGCACGTTGGCCACGGTACCCTCCAGAATCTTCAACAGGGCCTGCTGCACACCTTCGCCGGACACGTCCCGGGTGATGGAGGTATTCTCGCTCTTGCGGGCGATCTTGTCGATCTCATCCACATAGATGATGCCCCGCTCGGCCAGCTCGATGTCGTAGTCGGCGGCCTGAACCAGACGCAGCAGGATGTTCTCCACGTCGTCGCCCACATAGCCCGCCTCGGTGAGGGTGGTGGCGTCGGCGATGGCGAAGGGTACCTTCAGGATGCGGGCCAGGGTCTGAGCAAACAGGGTCTTGCCGCAGCCGGTGGGACCCATGAGCAGGATGTTACTCTTCTGGAGTTCCACATCCTCCCCGCCGCCGAAGTAGATGCGCTTATAGTGGTTGTATACCGCCACGGACAGGGCCACCTTGGCGTCTTCCTGGCCGATGATATACTGGTCCAGCACATCCCGGATCTCCCGGGGAGTGGGGATCACATCGGGGATATCGGGGGACAGGGCCTCCTCCGGGTCGTAGTTGTCGTCCAGAATGCTCATGCACAGGTGGACGCACTCATTACAAATATAGGCCCCGGGGCCGGCGATGATGCGGGCCACCTGGTCCTGGTGCTTGCCGCAAAAGGAACAGCGTACGCTTTTGCGCTCGTCGTTTTTTGGCATATCGTTACCTCGTCGTACTCTGGATTGGTTTCAGATGGGAACGGGCAAAAAGCCGGAAAGGGAGCGGGGCGTTTCCTCCCCGCTCCCCCGCAGATTACCGGGAATAGATGACCTTGTCGATCAGGCCAAACTCCTTGGCTTCCTCAGCGGACATGAAGTTGTCACGCTCACAGGCGGCAGTGACTTCCGCCACATTCTTGCCGGTGTTGTCGGCCAGGATCTGGTTCATGCGCTTCTTGATGATCTCCAGGCGCTTGAGGTGGATGGCCATATCGGTGATCTGGCCCTGAGTGCCGGCGGAGGGCTGATGGATCATGATCTCCGCGTTGGGCAGCGCCAGACGCTTGCCCTTGGCGCCGGAAGAAAGCAGGAAAGCACCCATGCTGGCCGCCATACCGATGCAGATGGTGGATACATCGCATTTGATGTACTGCATGGTATCATAAATGGCCATACCGTCTGTAACAGATCCGCCGGGACTGTTGATATAAAACTGGATATCCTTGTCCGGGTCCTGGGCCTCCAGATAGAGCAGCTGGGCTACCACCAGACTGGCGGTAGTGGCGTTCACTTCCTCGCCCAGAAAGACGATGCGGTCGTTGAGCAGCCGGGAAAAGATGTCGTAAGACCGCTCGCCCCGGTTGGTTTGCTCCACTACATAGGGTACTAAGCTCATGATTGCGAAACTCCTTTATTATGATGTCGGGGCGGGTCCCCCTCTCAGAGACCCGCACCCGGACCATCCCCACCCTTGGGCAGGCTTACCTCAAAGTATGCCCGCCTCACGGCGTCTTATTCCTCGGTTTTTTCCTCGGCGGGAGCCTCCTCAGCGGGAGCCTCCTCGGTCTTCTTCTTGGTGGTACGGCGGCGCTTGGGCTTCTCCTCGCCCTCGGCGGCCTCACCCTCGGCCACCTCGGCCTTCTTCTTGGTGGTCTTCTTCTTGGCGGGAGCCTTGCCTGCCTTGGCGCTGTCGTAGATGACCTGCTCGGCCTTCTGAAGGGCCAGGCCCTTCTTCACGTCCTCAGCGGGAGCGGCAGCCTTCACCTGCTCCAGCTCCATGTGGTACTCGTCGGCCAGGCGCTTGTACTCGGCCTCCAGATCCTCGTCGGTGATCTCGATGCCCTCGGCTGCCACAACGGCGTTCAGGGCCAGATCGCGGCGCACCCGCTCCAGCGCGGCGGTACCGGCCTGGGCACGGACAATATCCATCGTCATGCCGGTCATGGCCATATACTGCTCAAAAGAAATGCCCTGGGCCTGGACGCGGCGGGCCATATCCTCCACCATCTGGTCGGTCTCATAGGCCACCATGGCGTCGGGGATCTCAACCGTCATGTTGTCCATGACCTGCTCCAGAACAGCAGCCTCAAAGGCGCGCTTGGCCTGAGCCTCACGGCGCTCGGTCAGCTTGGCAGCCAGATCCTTCTTGAAGTCCTCCAGAGTGTCAAACTCGGACACGTCCTTGGCAAACTCATCATCCAGGGTAGGCAGCTGCTTCTCCTTGACCTCGTGGACCTTGACCTTGAACACCACAGGGGCGCCGGCCAGCTCCTCGGCGTGATAGTCCTCGGGGAAGGTGACATTCACATCCTTCTCGTCGCCGGCCTTGGTACCCACCAGCTGCTCCTCGAAACCGGGGATGAAGGAACCGGAACCCAGCTCCAGGCTGTGGCCCTCGGCCTTGCCGCCGTCAAAGGGAACGCCGTCCTTGAAGCCCTCGAAGTCGATGACCACGGTGTCGCCGTTCTGAGCCTCACGCTCCACGGTCACCATGCGGGTAGCGCGGTTGATGTAGGGCTTGAGTTCATTGTCGATGTCCTCGTCGGTGATCTTGACCTCTTCCTTCTCGGCAGTGAGGCCCTTGTACTCGCCCAGCTTCACCTCGGGACGGACAGTGACGGTGGCCTTGAAGGTCAGGCCGTCCTTGCCCACCTCCTGCACCTCCACGTTGGGCCAGGACACCACGTCCAGCTTCTCCTGCTCCACGGCGTCGGCATAGGCCTTGGGGTAGAGGTCATTGATGGCATCTTCATAGAATACGCCGGAGCCGTACATCGCCTCGATGATCTTCCGGGGGGCCTTGCCCTTGCGGAAGCCGGGTACGGTGATGCTGCCGCGCTGCTTCAGATAGGCCTTCTGGACCGCGGCTTCAAACTCCTCGCCGCCGATCTCAATGACCAGCTCCACGGCGCTCTTTTCCTGCTTCTCGACGCTTTTGACATTCATCTTGTTAACTTCCTCCTGTTGGCCCCGGGGTCCGACATAGGGCCGGAACGGGGCAGCTTTCGCGTTATCCGCTATATATTATCAGATATGCGCGGAAATTGCCATAGTTTTTTTCAATTATTCCAGGATTTTTTGCGGTTGGAACTCCACATAGTCCGCCGCCACCAGATGGTAGTCTACCGGACCGTACCTTCCCTCTACCGCCAGGCGGTGGCTGCCCCCATGAAGATGGCCGTAATAACAGGCCTCCACCTCATACTGTTCCAGCAGGGCGATGATCTCCGCACAGCGGTAGCCCTGATAGAGGGGCGGGTAGTGAAGAAAACACAGCTTCTTCCTCTCCCCCGCCGCCTTCAAGGAGGCCTCCAGACGGATCAATTCCCGGTTAAATACCTTCTGATCCCCTTTTTCCTCATAAAACCACCCCCGGGTACCGCACAGGGCATAGTCCCCATAAAAATAGCAGTTATTATGAAGAATGTTCAGGGTGGTAAAACCTTTTTCTGCAAAGAAACGGTTCATCTTGGAGGCGGTGTTCCACCAGTAGTCATGGTTGCCCTTGAGCAGCAGCTTACGTCCGCCCGGCAAGCTATCCAGGAAGGCGAAGTCGGCCTCCGCCTCCTCCAGGCTCATGCCCCAGGACAGGTCGCCGCAGAGAACCACCGTATCCTCGGAACCCACCGTCTGAAAGCCCTTCCGCAGCTTGTCCACATACCCCTCCCAGCCGCCGCCGAACACATCCATAGGTTTATTGGCGGCCAGCGAGAGATGAGTATCACCAATGACAAACAGGGCCATTTACTTGAGCATCTCCAGCACTTGGTCCACCATGTGTTCTTTGGTGACAGTCTGGTCAAACCTGGGCGTCTTATTCTTCAGCGCGGCCAGAGGCGCAGGTACCGGCACACCAGTCAGTTCGGACAGCTGATCCAGGATGGCAGTCCCCTCCGCCAGCTCGGTGACGCCCAGGGCGCCCAAGACACTGTCGCAGAACTTGAAGGGGCTTGCAGTGGACACCACCACAGTGGGGGTCTTGTCACCGGTCTCCTTGCGGTACTGGTCCAGCACGTCAAACGCAACGGCGGTGTGTGGGTCAATGAGATACTTGTGTTCCTGCCACATCCGACCGATCACCTTCTGAGTCTGTGCATCGTCACAGCAGCCGGCGGCAAAAAGGCGGCTCATTTTAGTCTGTATGGCAGGGCTGACCTGATACATGCCGCCGGAATTGAGCTGATTCATATACTCCCGCACCTGATTGTCGTCCTGATCGCTGAGGGCAAAAAGCAGCCGCTCCAAATTGGAGGAAATCAGGATATCCATGGAGGGAGACATGGTGTTATAAAAAGTGCGGTTACGATCGTATTGACCGGTGCGGATAAAGTCGGTAAGCACATTGTTGGAGTTGGAGGCGCAGATCAGCTTGTTGATGGGCACGCCCATCTCTCTGGCGTAATAAGCCGCCAGGATATTGCCGAAGTTGCCGGTAGGGACGCAGACGTTGATAGGGTCGCCCTTCTTGATCTTCTCGTCCCGCAGCAGATCACAGTAGGCCGAAATATAGTAGACGATCTGAGGCAGTACCCGGCCCCAGTTGATGGAGTTGGCGGAGGACAAGAAGTAGCCCCGTGTCTCCAGCTGCGCCCGAAGGGCTTCGTCTGAAAAGAGCTTTTTCACGCCGGTCTGGGCATCGTCGAAGTTGCCCACCACCGAGCAGACCCCCACGTTGCCGCCGTCCTGGGTGTTCATCTGCAGTTCCTGGATGGCGGACACGCCGTCTTTGGGATAGAACACCAGGATACGGGTCTTATCCACGTCCCGGAAGCCCTCCAGGGCGGCCTTGCCGGTATCGCCGGAGGTGGCCACCAAAATACACACCGTTTTGGTCTCCTGATTCTTCTTCAGGGACGCGGTGAGCAGATGAGGCAGCATTTGCAATGCCATGTCTTTAAAGGCACAGGTAGGTCCATGCCACAGTTCCAGGCAGTAAGTGCTGTCGTCCACCTGTCGGACGGGCGCCACTTCCTTGTGATCAAACTTGGTTCCGCTATATGCCTTGGCGGCAAAGCTGGCCAACTCGGAAGAGGTAAAGTCGTCCAGATAGGAATTCATCACAAAGACCGCCCGCTGCTGATAGGACATCTCCTTCATGGTGTTCAGGCCGTTGGCCGAAAGCTTGGGAAGTACCTCCGGCGTCATCAGGCCGCCGTCGGTGGCCAGTCCACGGGCAATGGCCTGGGCTGCGGTGCAGCGATCCTGTGTGTTTCTTGTGCTTACATAGTACATACTTTGCTCACTACCCTCATCAGATTATTGAAGAACAGATCCTGCAAAAGGGGCTGACTGTAGCCCCGCAACCGCAGGAAATTGTAGAGTCGTTCATAGTCCTGGATTCCGGCCATGTTGCCGGCCAGCGGGCTGCATCCATCCAAATCACCGCCCAGGGCGATGTTTTTCTCGCCTCCCAGTTCCAGCCAGTGATCCAGATGGGTCGCGACGGTCTCCAGATCAGCCTCTCCCCCCACGAACTCGGTAAAGAGGTTCACGCCCGCCACGCCGTCATGCTCTATTATGGCAGTAAATTGCCGGTCGGTCAAGTTTCTGGGATGAGAAAACACACTTCTGGAATTGGAGTGACTGGCAAAAAAGGGGCCGGACAGGGTATCCGCCACGTCCCAAAATCCCGGGTCAGACAGATGGGACACATCCACCAGCACCCCCAGCGCCTCCGCCTTGCGGACAAAGGCTCTTCCCTGCTCGGTCAGGCCCTTGTCAGTGTTCTCAGCATTGGTGCCGGAGAGGTCGTTGGCCCGGTTCCAGGTGGGATTCACCGCCCGGACGCCCAGAGCGTGGGCCTCCTCCAGCCGTTCCAGAGAGCAGTCTAACAGCTCCGCTCCCTCCACTGACAGAAAAGCCGCCATCTTGCCCGCTTTGAACGCATTCTCCGCCTCCTCTGCCGTCCGGCAGTGGGTGATCACAGAGGCGTTGGCCTTCATTTCCCGGGAAAAGAGGTTGTGTTCCCGCTCAAAGGTCTCCCGGGGCGTAAGCCCAGGGAAATCTTCCGGCTGACCGAAGAGGGCAAAGAACTGGGCGTACCGTCCAAAGGCTTTCCCCCGCTCCAGATCCACATGGTAAGGGTTGCAGCCAAAGCTGCCCCCCTCCAGACAGCATTTCAGCACCGTATCACAGTGCCCGTCAAATACGTTAATGGCCGGCACGGCTCCCCCTCCTCTAAAACGCGTTTTCCCAATAATAAAACTCCGGCTCCCGGGTGGCCATCCCCTGGGGAGCATACAGCTCCGCCACATCAAACCGGGGCTGGAGATTTCTGGCAGGATGTGAGACAAGGTAGTATTCCGCCGTGGTCCGCAGCCTCTGCTGCTTCCGCCGGTCCACCGCTGCCCGGCCAGGGGCAAAAGAGTCGTCCTTCCGCAGCTTCACTTCTATAAAGCATAAGTACTTGTCAGTTGTTGCAATCAGGTCAATCTCGCCGAAGCGGCATTGGTACCCCGCGGCCAGGATGGTATAGCCCCGCTTCCGCAGCAACTCCGCCGCCTTGGCCTCCCCCCACCGGCCCAGCAGCCTGGCCTCTCCCCCGCTCACAGCTTTTTCAGGAAGGTGCGGCGGTGGATGGGACAGGGCCCGTACAGCCGCAGCTTCTCATAGTGGAGCTTGGTGGGATAGCCCTTGTGCTTTTCAAAGGCGTACTGGGGGTACAATGCCGCCATCTCCTCCATGTATCGGTCCCGGCTCACCTTGGCCAGAATGGAGGCCGCGGCAATGGAGGCCGACAGGGAATCACCCTTTACAATTGTTGTGTGGGGCGTGGTGACGGTTCCATGCTTTCCGTGATCCCGATTGCCGTCGATGAGGGCAAAGTCAGGCTTGACACTCAAGCCATCGATGGCCCGCTGCATGGCGTTCATCCGGGCGCTGAGTATGTCGGTTTCGTCGATCTCCGCCGCCTCCACCCAGGCCACGCTCCAGGCCTGGGCCTGCTCTATAATGAGATCGTAGAGCCGGTCCCGCTTTTTAGGGGTCAGCTTTTTGGAGTCGTTGAGACCCTCAATGGCCAACTCCCGGGGCAGGATGACCGCCGCGGCATACACCCTGCCGGCCAGAGGGCCAGCCCCCGCCTCGTCGCAGCCACACACCAGATCGTGGCCTTTGGCCCAGCAGTCCCGCTCCAGTTTCCACAGATCCATACCGTCTATCTCCTTTACACCTCTTGAGGTGTCTCCAGTGTAAAGTTTCCTAACTTTCCACTGCGGTACTCCTCCAGCAGCACACGGGCCATGCGCTCGGTGTCCACCTCGCCGCCGGAGATCAAAAAGCCACGCTTGCGGCCGCAGGCCTCCAGCAGCTCCCAGCCGGGTTGACCGGGCTGGGGCTCCACCTTGTAGCGGTCGGTGACGGCCTGGGGATATCGAGCGCCCAGGATCTCGATCAGATGGCAGGCCAGAGTCTCCCGATCCATGATCTCGTCCTTCACTGCCCCCGTAAAGGCCAGGTGCATCCCGGTGATCTCGTCCTCAAATTTGGGCCACAGGATACCGGGGGTGTCCAGCAGATCCAGGCCGGGGTCCACGTTGACCCACTGCTTGCCCCGGGTAACACCCGGCTTGTTACCCGCCTTGGCGGATTTCTTTTTGGCCACCTGATTGATGAAGGTGGACTTGCCCACGTTGGGCACCCCCACCACCATTGCCCGCACCGGGCGGCCCACCAGGCCCTTGGCCTTCCACTGCTCGATCTTGTCTTTCAGGGCGGACTTGATGGCAGCGGAAAACTGGTTGACCCCCTTGCCGTCCCTGGCGTTGGTCTCCATAACCCACCAGCTCCGCTGGCGGAACCAGTCCCCCCACACCTTGTTCATGGCGGGATCGGCCTGATCTGCCCGGTTGAGGATGATGAGCCTGGGCTTGTCGCCCACAATCTCATCAATGTCCGGATTGCGGCTGGAGATAGGGATGCGGGCGTCGATGATCTCCGCCACCAGATCCACCAGCTTCAGGTCGGCCTGGATCTGCCGCCGGGTCTTTGTCATGTGGCCGGGATACCATTGTATGTTCATGCTCCCGCCTCCTTTGTTCTTTAAGTTCACAATTTACCACTCATTATACACAACATCTTGTGGTTTGAAAAGGGCAAAGCCGCACAAAAAAAGAGAGAGGCACAGCCTCTCTCTTTTTTTGAACCACTTCGGGTGGGATCAGACGCGCTCCTTGACCTTGGCGCTCTTGCCCACGCGGTCACGCAGGTAATACAGCTTGGCACGGCGCACCTTACCCTTGCGGACCAGCTCGATCTTCTCCACAGCGGGAGCATGGATGGGGAATACCTTCTCCACACCGACACCGTAGGACACGCGGCGGACGGTGATGGTCTCCTCAATGCCGCCGTGCTTCTTGGCGATCACGGTGCCCTCAAAGACCTGGATACGCTCGCGGTTGCCTTCCTTGATGTGTACATGCACACGAACGGTGTCGCCCACATTGGCAACGGGGGGCTCTGCCTTCTGGTACTTGGCGCTGAAAGCCTGCATAAGATCCATGTTCATTTCCTCCTGTTGATAGGCGTTCTTACCGGCCTTGTACCGCTGCCTCTCTGGACAGCAGCCGCAGAGGACCGCCCTTTATTGAGTCCGGGATAGTATACCATGTCCTACTGTAAATTGCAAGAGGAATTTTCATTCTAACTGTATCTTTCTGTGCATTCTTTGACGAACCGGTTCAGCCAGCAACCACATTGCCACCAGAGGCGCGGTCAGATTGCCTTCACCCGCCCACCAAAGCAGCAGCGCGCCCATCACAAGCCCCAAACAGAGTACAACCGAGAGCAGTCCAACGACAGCAGACGCCCACTCCTGCTTCCCTGCCAGCGCCAGCAGGCATTTCACCACTCGACCGCCATCCAGCGGTCCTACCGGCAGCAGATTAAAAAGGCCCAGCGCCAGATGGAGCCCTGCAAAACACCACCATTCCTCTCCCAACTTCGCAAAGCTGAACGCCAGCAGCAGATTGACCGCCGGCCCGGCCAGAGCGGCCAGCAGCTCGCGCCCAGGCCCCATAGGATGTCGGGCGGAAAGGACCATCTCCGCGCCCACGCAGGAGATCCGCAGACGGGTCACCCGCCCGCCCAGCATGTAGATGGCGACAAAGTGGCCCAGCTCATGGAGGGCGCAGGCAGCCAGCGCCATAGGTACCATACCGCCGCTGTCCAGATAGTACAGCAGGGCCCACAGCAGCAGCGCGCCCGCTGTGACCTCCAAGCGTCCCCATCTCATTCAGTTGGTCTCAATATAATAGATGGGATTGATCCGCACCCCGTTCAACTTCATTTCAAAATGAAGGTGAGGTCCAGTGGTATTTCCCGTGTCACCGGACAACGCCACCGTATCCCCCGCCTGCACCGACTGTCCCTGGCTGACGAGAAGCTCGCTGCAATGGGCATAAAAACTCTTCACTCCGTTGGCGTGGCTGATCTGAAGATAAAGGCCATATTCCGGGGAGTCCCCAATATAGTCGATGGTTCCGTCAGCAAACGCCTGCACCGCAGTACCGGTATTGACCGCCAAATCCACTCCGTTATGAAACTTTTCCTCCCCGTCTACTGGATGCTCCCGCCAGCCAAAGGGCGAGGAAAGCCATCCCATCACCGGAGTGACCGTCTCTCCCAGGTCCAGTCGATATTTGTCCATAGAAGTATTGGCCGGCAGCGCCGGGCCGCTATACTCCACATGTTCCACCGCCGGTTCCGGCGTAGGGGTAACCTCCGGGGTTGCTTGGGGCTGGGGCGCAGGAGTGGCGGCTACGGCCGGGGTGTCCTCCTTGTCTATGGTCATACCCAGAAGGCTGGTACTTGCCTGCCCGGGAAACCCGCTGAGGCAGGCCGCCTGGGCGGTATAAAGCGCACTTCCACTGGTCGTGCCGCCGCTCTCCTCCGTTCTGCCTCCCAGGGCCTCGCTCCATATACCGCCCAAGGTTTCCAGCACCGGCTCCCCTTTGGAGATGGACTGACCCAGATCTGCAAAGACCGCCTGGAAGTCCGTGTCTCCCCGAAGCAGATCCAGTACCCGGTCCCGCAGTGAGGCGATTTTATCCGGGAAAACACCCTTTCCGATAAATACAGCCAAAAATAGCGCCAAACATACGCCCAGCTGGATGATCCGCCTTTTTTCACGGGGACCCAGCACCGTTTTCTGCTTCTTCCGTCCGGGCCGCTGCGTTCCTCTGTTCATGCCCGCGCTTCGCCGCGCCCTATGCTGCTCTGTCATCCCCATGCCGGCCCGCATCCCTTCTGTATCAGTGTGGGCTATCTATATGCGGCAAGGGCGCGGCTTATGCGGACAACCTGAAAATTACGTCTGGGTTTCCATGATGGAATCCCAGTACCGTTTGGCGGCCTGCTCCACCTTATTGTCCCCGTAATGGTAATAATGAGTACCTGCCAAAGCATCCGGCAAGTATTGCTGCCTTACCCAGTGATTTGGAAAATCGTGGGGGTAGAGATACCCCTGCTCCCGCTCCATCCCCGCCGAGTCGGCATGGACATTCTGCAAATGCCGGGGGTAGTCTCCTGTCTTACCGGCGCGTACATCGGCCTGGGCGGCGGCAATGGCCTGGTACACCGAGTTGGATTTCGGCGCGGTAGCCAGCAGGATTGCCGCCTGAGCCAGGGGCAGCCGGGCCTCTGGCAGCCCCAGCTGGAGGGCGTTGTCCACCAGGGCTTTGACAATGAGGGCGGCCTGGGGATAAGCCATGCCCACATCCTCGCTGGCGGAACAGAGCAGCCGCCGGATGGCCGTGATCAAATCCCCCGCTTCCAGCAGCCGGGCCAGGTAATGGCAGGCCGCGTCCGGATCGGAGCCCCGCAGGGACTTCATCAGGGCGGAGGCAATGTCATAGTGGTCGTCACCCTCCCGATCGTAGCGCATAGCCGACCGCTGAGCCACCGTCTGAGCATCCTCCATCGTGACAAGGAGTTTCCCTTGCTCCCTCTTGGCGGAGTTAAGGAGCAGCTCCACCGCATTCATGGCCTTGCGCACGTCTCCCCCGCAGGCGGAGGCAATATGTTCCTTCACGCCGGTCTCACACACTACCTCCCCCTCCAGCCGCTCCCCCATGAGCCGGATGCCCCGCTCCACGGCGGGCAGCACATCGGCGGCAGTGAGGGGCTTGAACTCAAAGACGCTGGCGCGGCTGAGTACCGCATTATAGACATAAAAATAGGGGTTTTCCGTGGTGGAGGCAATGAGGGTGATCTTGCCGTTCTCCATGAACTCCAGCAGGGACTGCTGCTGCTTTTTATTGAAGTACTGGATCTCATCCAGATAGAGCAGCACCCCGTCGGGAGCCAGCATAGTACCAATCTGGGCCATGATCTCCTTGATGTCGGAGATGGAGGCGGTAGTGGCGTTGAGCCGGTGGAGGGGCCGGTTGGTGCGCTTGGCGATGATGTTAGCCACCGTGGTCTTGCCGGTACCCGAGGGGCCGTAAAACACCAGATTGGGGATGTTCCCCCCCTCGATGATCCGGCGGAGCAGCCCCCCTTCCCCTAAAATGTGGCGCTGGCCCACCACCTCGTCCAGAGACTGGGGCCGGATCTCGTCCGCCAAAGGCCGATATGTCATGGGAATACCCTCCCTGCTGCAAAAAAATGGAGCGGAATTACTTCCGCTCCATTGTAACACATGTTCGATTATTCGTACAGGGGGTATTTGGCGGTGAGCTGGGCCACCTGGGCGCGGAGGTTGTCCTGATTGCCCTCGAAGTTGGTAGCAGTCTGCCACATGACCTGGGCAATCACCTTCATATCCTCCTCCACGAAGCCCCGGCTGGTGGCGGCCGGGGTACCCACCCGGATACCGGAGGTGACGAAGGGCTTCTCAGGGTCGTTGGGGATGGCGTTCTTGTTGACGGTGATGTTGACCTCGTCCAGACGGTGTTCCATCTCCTTGCCGGTGAGATGGGCGGGCCGCAGATCCACCAGCATCAGGTGGTTGTCGGTGCCGCCGCTGACCAGGTCAAAGCCCTCCTTCAGCAGGGCGTCGGCCAGAGCGGAAGCGTTCTTCACGATCTGCTGCTGGTAGGTCTTGAATTCCGGCTTGAGGGCCTCGCCCAGAGCCACCGCCTTGGCGGCGATGATGTGTTCCAGCGGGCCGCCCTGGCTGCCGGGGAAGATGGCGGAGTCGATCTTCTTGGCCAGCTCCTCCTTGCACAGGATCATGCCGCCCCGGGGGCCACGGAGGGTCTTGTGGGTGGTGGTGGACACCACGTCGGCGTAAGGCACCGGGTTGGGATGAAGGCCGGCGGCCACCAGGCCGGCAATGTGGGCCATATCCACAAAGAGGTAAGCCCCCACCTCGTGGGCGATATCGGCAAAGGTCTTGAAATCAATGATACGGGGATAGGCGGAGGCGCCGGCCAGGATCATACGGGGCTTGTGCTTTTTGGCCAGATCCCGCACCTGGTCGTAGTCAATATATCCCTGGTCATTGACCCCGTAGGCCACCATATTGTAGTTCTTGCCGGAGAAGTTGACGGGAGAGCCGTGGGTCAGGTGGCCGCCATTGGCCAGGTCCATGCCCAGCACGGTGTCCCCCAGCTGGCAGAGGGCCTGGTACACCGCATAGTTGGCGTTGGCGCCGCAGTGGGGCTGGACGTTGGCGTGGTCTGCGCCAAAAAGCTGACAAGCCCGCTGGCGGGCAATGTCTTCCACCACATCCACGCACTGGCAGCCGCCATAGTACCGCTTACCAGGATAGCCTTCGGCATACTTGTTGGTAAGCACTGTGGCCGCAGCCGCCAATACGGCCGGGCTGACAAAATTCTCCGACGCAATGAGTTCAATGTTGCGCCGCTGCCGGTCATACTCTGCCCGGACGGCCTGACCCACCTCCGGGTCCTGTGCGGTGAGAAAATCCGTGATATCCTTGACCAATGTCTGTCGCCACCTTTCAATATTTTAGCGATTTAATTCATTATAACGGATGGCCTTTCAAAATACAATCGTCACCATAGGAAAAACACACTCGTTTTTTTCGCTATTCTGTGTTATATTGTCTAACGAGGTGATCTTATGAAAGACCATCAGGACGTTCTTGCCATCGTGGAGGAGCTGAAGCGGCTCTATCCCGACGCCCTGTGTTCTCTGCAATATCCCAAACCTTACGAATTGCTGTTCGCCGTGCGTCTGGCCGCCCAGTGTACCGACGAGCGGGTCAATATGGTCACGCCCGCCCTGTACGCCCGCTTCCCCACCCTGGAATCACTGGCGGAGGCCGACGTGGCGGAGGTGGAAACCTACATCCATTCCACCGGCTTTTTCCGGGCCAAGGCCCGGGACATCGTGGCCGCAGCCAGGATGCTGGTGGAGGTCTACGGCGGCGTGGTGCCTGACAATATGGAGGATCTGCTCAAGCTGCCCGGCGTGGGCCGCAAGACCGCCAATCTCATTCTGGGCGACGTGTACAAGACCCCCGGCGTGGTGGTGGCGGACACCCACTGTATCCGTATCACCGGCCTTCTGGGTCTCACCGACGGCACCAAGGACCCGGCAAAAACCGAAATGCAGCTGCGCAAGATCCTGCCGCCGGAGGAGTCCAGCGACTTCTGCCATCGGATGGTGCTTCACGGCCGGGCGGTGTGCGTGGCCCGGCGGCCCGACTGCCAGAACTGCACCCTGCGGCCCTGGTGCGACCATTTCCAGAAGAATACCGGAGCATAAAGGAAAAGCCCCGCCTGTCGGCAACAGGCGGGGCACAATTTACAGGCTGCTCAGGGGCACAATGGCCTCCAGGGTAGGCAGCATGCCGATCTTGCTGGGGTTCTGGCCGGGCAGACCATAGATGTCGTGGCCGGGATACTGGTTGCCCTCCACCAGTACGGGGCCGTCCGGGGTAACCGCCACGTCCCATGCTACATACCGAACCGTGGGTACCACCTGGGCGGCGTCCTGCACCAGCTGGAGGATCTCGCTCCACATAGGCAGCTGGTAGCCCTGGAACCGGGTGCCGGTGGCGGGATGGCACTCATAGAGATCACCGGCCTTATCCCGGGCGGCGCACTGGATGATACCGGTCTGCTTGTCCACCGGCACCACCATACCGCCGCCGTTGAAGTTGTCCACCGGCCGGTCGGAGTTGCCCACCCGCAGGTAGGAGGCCACCACATGGGCCGTTCCATCCTTCAGCAGGGAGACAATGCGCAGGGTGTTGATGGAACCGGGCCAGATGGCATTGAGGTCGGGGTGCTGGGTGATGACCTCCTCCATCAGGGTCTGGCCGTTCTCCTTCAGCCGGGAGAGCAGGGCGGCCCAGTCCTCCACCTGGTCGGCCCGGAGGATCTCCACCCCGTCGCCGTGGGTACCGTCCCGGGGCTTGACGATAAAGCGGCCCAGTTCCTCTCCCAGGGCCTGGAACTGCTCAGGGGTGGCAGAGGCCAGATCCAGCCACTTGCGCCCCACATAGGGGGCAAACCGGGTGAGAAACTCCGGCTTCACATCAAAGGTGTTCCACTCCTTGCGGTCGTTGAGAGCCGCCACATAGCGGTTGTTCTTGCCCCGGGTGAGGACGGTGGCACGCTGGGCGCCATTGAGTTCCCAGAAATGGAACAGCGCATAGTCCAGATAGCCGGCCTGGTAATGCAGGCCGCACCACACCATATCGCAGAATACCACCGGGGTGAGCTTGTGGGCCTGATGGGCCACCTCTTTAGCTGTTTTCCGCATCCGTTTCAGATCCATCCCCCGGACCAGTCTCCAAAGTCCCATGTCGTACCTCCAGATTGCGGGCACAGAGCCCGAGAATCGTGTATGTCAGCAGCCGTCATTATAGCAGAAGCCAGCGGAAAAGGCAACTGTCCGGAATTTTGTGCGTGCAATTTTACGCACTCGCCCATAACCTTTCCGATTTTTCATACTATATATCTGCAGTGCGTGCAATAGCACGCAGGCAGATGGAGGTGTGAAAGATATGGCAAAAGAGGTCAAACATATTGGACTGCGGGTCACGCCTGAAATCCATCAGAAGCTGAAGTATATTGCATCTTATGAGGGAAGAACCATCAACGGACAGGCACATTATCTCATCCAGAGCTGCATCCGGGAATTTGAAAAGGAGAATGGGCCTATCCCGACGGAGAAAGAACCATGAGCGGGCCGTTGAGCTTTGTGCTGGATCTGCTCTTTCCGCCCAAGTGCATCTTCTGCGGAAAGATACTGGACTCCGGCGAAGACGGAATCTGCCGCCGCTGTCAGCGGGAGCTGCCCTGGCTGGTGGACACGCAGGCGGAGCAGACGGGAGAATTCTTCTCCCTGTGCGCCGCCCCTCTGCGCTACCAGGACAAGGTACGCGACTCCATCCGCCGCTACAAGTTCAAGGGCCGCAGGGGTTACCACAAAGTATACGGCAAGCTGGTGGCCCAGTGTGTCCACGATCATTTGGAGGGACGGTACGATCTCATTACATGGGTACCCCTCTCCCCTCAGCGGAAAAGAGAGCGCGGGTACGACCAGGCTTTCCTGCTGGCCAGCGCAGCGGCGCTGGAGCTGGGCGACGTCGCTGTGGAGACCCTGCGGAAAGAACGCAACAATGAAGCGCAATCCGGCCTTACAGCGGCGGCCCAGAGGCGCGCCAACGTACTGGGCGCCTATACGCCGGTGGACCCGGAGCTGGTGGCCGGTAAGCGGGTGCTGCTCATTGACGACGTTGTGACCACCGGCGCAACCATGTCCGAATGCGCCCGCATTCTGCGGGCGATGGGCGCTGCCGACGTGGTGTGCGCCGCCCTTGCCCGGGCCAGATGAATCCTCTTCTCCATACTTGCGGCCAATCTGGAAGAACCGGAAGAAATTTCACAAATTTAGCGGAAATATACGTTGAAATGGTGGACACACTTCTGTATAATATAGAAGATTCAGGCCGGGTAATCTTATCCAGCCTTATTGGACTGAGTGGATCCTCTGATCAAGCAGTACGATTCATCATATAGAGTAAAAACATTGAGGTGCAGGTATGTTCAGTAAAGACATTGGTATTGACCTGGGTACAGCTTCCATCCTGGTCTATGTAAAGGGCAAAGGCGTGGTACTGCGGGAACCCTCCGTGGTAGCCATCGACAAGAATACGGGCAAGCTGCTCAAAGTGGGCACCGAGGCGCAGCAGATGCTGGGCCGTACCCCCGGCAACATTGTGGCCATCCGTCCCCTGCGGGAGGGCGTCATCTCCGACTACGACATGAC
>NZ_CALWOJ010000016.1 GCF_944383115.1 uncultured Flavonifractor sp.
ACTTCATTCTACCAGGGTTCTGTATGAACTTCTTTTTATTTTCCTAAAGTGTTGCACTTGATAGTATAATTCACCATAGACAAAAAGGAAGGCTGCCGGTTTGGCAGCCTTCCTTCTTCGTGAGTCTTAACCGACGCTCATATTCAGCTGGTCTCAGGAACAGCAGCCCTTCAGCTGAGGATGACAGTCGGCGCCGGGGGCGCTGGGCGGGAAAAACTCGTTGACGGGGAACTTCACATGGCGGAAGATCTCGCAGGGGTCCTCTTCGCCGCCGCCGCAGGCGCATTCCTTTTCGGGCATACAGTAATCGTACACCGGCATGAGCAGCTGGGAATCGCGCTCCAGCCGGATGATGGAGAACTGGCCCAGAGTGACATAGATCCGCTTGCCCTGCGTGCCGCAGCACAGCTCGCTGTTGAAGCAGCCGCAGATACAGGGCGGAATGTCGGACAGTTCGCAGTCGCAGGGATGGCACTCGCACACGTCCACCAGTTTCATGTTGAGGACGATGGGGTCCACCACCTCTACTACGGCGGTGGGCAGGTTGCTCTGGCGGAGCATCTGCTCATCCAGACCCTCCAGAGAGGTCTGAGAGGAGAAGATCTTGGCGGTGCCTTCGCTGCCGAACAGGATCACCCGCTTGTCAAAGACGCACAGGCCGCTGACCTCCACAGGCCGGGCGGCGCCCACGAAGGCGTCGGCGGTGACCCGATAGAAGTAGCGCACGTCAACGGTGTAGAAGCCCCGGTTGAATCCAACCGGCTCCACATCGATGTACACATAGAGCAGCTCAGCCTTGCCGGCCTTGATGCTGACGGCACGCTCAATGGCCGCCTGGGAACTCTGGGTGGGATAGAAACGCAGATCTTCGATACAATCCTTATCGGAAGATATTGCGCCTTATATACCGCTGAAACCATTGCGCCCCAAGGGGTTGCAATCAGAAGGGTTTCAGCTCAAAAGCCAGTTGGAACTCGGTGGGCCTGGTTTTCTTCTCCTTTTGGTACTGGATGGTGGAGATGACACCCTTCAGCATGGCGTTGCGGCCGGCGGGATCGGCGGCGTCGTAGGCATCCAGGACGGCTCGGATCTTCTTGGCCAGGGAAGCTGGGTCTGCCGTCTTGGCGTCCTCAATGGCCTGCTGAGCTTCCCGCTGGCGGCGTTCAAGACCGGCGATCTTCTCCTTCACCGCGGCCATCCGCTCCCGGAAAGTGGGCAGGTCGTATTCCTCCATCTCCAGCAGCTCATACAGACGGCTCTTCTGCCGCTGGGCGGCGGCCAGTTCCTTCTTGACGGCCTCCAGCGCCGCCTCCTGCACGGAGGTATCCCGGCTGACACCGGCCTGCTGCTGCAGCTCCAGGTGGATCAGGGTCTCCTCTAGGTAGGCCAACACCCGATCCTCCACCAGCTCAAACTTGGTGCTGGCGCAGCAGCCGGGACGGGTGCAGAGCAGATAGGGCTGGTTCTTCATGGTCATGCGCTGCATATTCTGGCCGCAGTTGGCGCATTTCACCAGACCGGCCAGGGAGCTGCGCACGGTACCGTCCCGCTTGGAGGGAATATACCGCCCCGCCAGCACCGCCTGGACCTGATCATAGGTCTCCTGAGAGACGATGGCCGGG
This sequence comes from uncultured Flavonifractor sp., assembly GCF_944383115.1. Taxonomy (GTDB): domain Bacteria; phylum Bacillota; class Clostridia; order Oscillospirales; family Oscillospiraceae; genus Flavonifractor. The sequence goes on from NZ_CALWOJ010000016.1 coordinate 1,623, forward strand.
TGCATTCCGTCCACGATGGTCCACTGATCCCGTGGATTGTAGATGGTGATGTGCTTGGGGTTGCCCTTGGCTCCCTTGCGGATGTGAGTCTTTTGATCCCACACGATCTTGCCGGCAAAGGTGGGATTGCGCAGGATATGGGCCACGCTGTTGCGGGTGAACTCCGTCGAGCGGTGGGGCTTGGCGCCCAGAGAATTGATATACCGGGCGATAGAGACGCAGCCGTAGCCCTGGAGATAGAGATCGTACATCATGCGCACGAACTTGGCCTCCGGCTCGTAGATCTCCAGGGTGGGCTTCCGGTCCACTGTGACCTTCCGGTATCCGTAGGGGGCGTTGGCCACATAGCAGCCGTCCCGGATGGTCTGCTTTAGACCACGCCGCAGCCGCTTGTTGATGATCTTGTATTCCCGGCGGCTCATAAAGGTCTTGAACTCTGCCATTTCATCATCCAGATCGTCGGACAGGTCATAGGTCTTTTCCGGGGTGATGATGAGGGTGCCCGAGTCCCGGAAGGCGTCCAGGATGATGCCCTGGTCCTTCATGCGGCCACGGGAGAGCCGGTCCAGATCCATCACCAGCACGGCGTCGTAGCGGCCCTCCTCCACATCCTCCAGCAGCCGGAGCATCTCCGGCCGGGCGTACAGGCTCTCGCCGCTGACCACCTCATAGTAGGTCTCGATGATGTGGATGTCGTGGGAGGCGGCAAAGTCGGCCAGAGCCTTGCGATGCTTGGCCAGCACCTCCTCGGTGTCCATGCCTTCCTCCATGCGGGACTTGCGGAGATATTGGGCTGCGTCCATCAGATTCACCTGCTTTCGTGGCACAAATGTTCGATTTCTGGCGGTTTAAGAGGCCGGGGCGTAAGCCCCGGCATTTATAATTATGCTTTGTATGGAGCTAAAGACTCACTGGTCTGCTCTTTTCGATAAGGGTTACCGCAACTGCGCTTTCCATCGATATGTTCGAAGAGATCTCTGTCATGTCCAATTTCCATTTCCAGAGGATCCAGAACAAAATCGAGTCCCTCTCTGCGAGCAAGTTTTGCGGCAGGGACAAAGTCACTGTCTCCGGCGATGAGGACAATTTGATCTACCTGGTGCTTATAGGCCAGAGAGGCAATATCCATCCCGATTTTCATATCAACGCCTTTTTGGCGAATGGTCATCTCAAAGTGATTCTCTGTAAGGTCAGAGGTAGATATAGAGCCAGAGCACAGCTTTTTTACGGCATCGTATTTTAAAGTATAAACAGAATTACTGTCATCGAGTATGCCCAACCGCAGGGCAACCTTGCGCTTTTCTTTTAAACAATCTAGAAACTGGGTCATCCAAATATATTCTGAGGAGACACCCAGATTTATGGTCTTTTTTAAGAGCGGATGATACATCTGCTTATCAACAGGGGGACAATCATAATAAAAAATTCGATAGAGTTCATGTGTTAAGTGATGCTCGTGCAAATGTCTGCGGACATATGTAATCAGCCCATTAGCAGCTACTTGCGGGGTGCGTTCTCCCCATAGCTTTTTTGCGCGCTTCCTGTAAAATCCTCCATCTACTAATATTGCAGTTTTAGACATCTTGTGTTACTCCCTTTGATAAGTCTAAAGCCCTTAGAACTGGCGCTCCCCTTATGGTGGGGGACCTGTTCCAAGGGCTTGATAAGCACAACGGAGAGGTGACAAAAGTCATTTCGTTGTGTCTTTATAATATGCCCCCGGAGTTAAAATGTCAACCAGAGGTTTCAATCTTTGTTGAAAATGCCAATTGATTTTTGCAATTATCATTCTTCACGATGTGTACTTTTAAGCAATACATTAAATAAAAATATAAGCCCCGGCTCTTATTGTCTTATGGTGAAGTTACTTGTTCAGGTTTTCGTGGTTCTCGTAAGCGATCTCCTGGAGCTGCTTGTACAGCGGCTGAATGTTGTACTTTTTGGGGAACTCAAATTTCTTTTCCGCAACAGACACCCCGCCGCTGGCCCGGTAGTAGGGGGAGGAGATGTAAGAGATATTGATCTCGCTGTCATCCATGCCAAAACCAGAGGTTTCGGCGGAGACGTGGATGATACTGGAGAGATTGATGGAGTCCACCCGCATCTTCTGGCCGGTGGCGCCCTGCTTGTCAAAGTCCACGATGCGCTTGTTGGTGAAGAGAACCACATCCCGGACCAGCCGGAAGCCGGTCTGGATGGTCTCGCCGTCCATCAGATAGGCGCCATATTCCTTCATCAGTTCATCCACAGACACTTCGCTCATGTTGCCCAGAATACCCTGGGTCAGATTACCAAACAGTCCCATAGTAAAAACCTCTTTCTGTTCATAATGTAGCAATCTTTTTGTGTCTCAATTATCGGTCATAATAGCCGCATCGTCCACTGCGTCCCAGAAATCGGTCTCATTGACGATTACGATCCCGGCGCCATCTTTGCGCAGATTCACAGCCTGCTCGATCTTACGGCCATAGCAGGCGTAGGCCCAGCAGGGATTCCCCGCATTGCCCACTACCAGGTAGTCGGTCTTGGCAGACACGGAGGTTTGGACCCTCCCGCCCAGCTGTACAACAGTGTCCGCAACCTCAGTACGCTTTGCCCGGTAAAATTCTCCGGTGAAGCAGAAGGTCTTATCCTGGAAGGTGATCTCAGGACAGACGGCACAGATACCGCCGATGCTATAGGTTTCCCGGAGCCGGGAGAACTCTTTCTCGGACAGGTTGTAGGAGGAAGTGAAGTCGATTACATCTCCGAATAATGCCATCAGAGTTTCCCGCTCTTCCTGTGTAATTTTCTTGTCTGCCAAGATCACATAGAGAAGGCTGTTGATTTCATCGAAGGGATATGTACCAGACAGAAAATCATTGGCGTCAACCCATGCTTTTAGAGTCATAATCTCTCGATCGCTCAGCTCTCCATCCGCCAGAAGGCCGTGGAGCATTCCGGCTAGGAACTGGATGGAGGAGGTGACCATGTCATAATAGGCGTTGTTGTCTGCAAAGTTATTGCAGAGCCACAAAATATCCTTCGCTTCCTCTTCAGTCACTACCCCATCCTCGGTGGCCCGTTCTACCACAGGCAGAATTTCAGAGAAAGGATGGCGATCACGAAATTCAGCGTGAATCTCACACCAATGGACCAGTTCTGTGACCTCCTTGGAACTCACATCCATATCGGAGTTTATGCCTGCCACCAGGCCCCGCAGCGTGTTGACCGCCTTGTGCAACTCTGCGGGTTTTGTAAAGCGGCGGTAGTCCTCTAAGTCTTTTGTGGGCATAATACCAACCTCTCCTTTTTCTGTGACGCAGATAAACTATTTTACATTGCTCATCCATCTAAGGAATTGCGGGTCATATCAACGATTCCATTGAAATAATCCAGCGTGCTGAAAAGGTAGAATAACAAGATGGCTGCGAAAATTAGGATAACCACCAGCAAGGCAATGCGGGTGTTACGCCTGGCTTCCAGTTTTGCATCAGTATGCCGACCGCAGCTAGGGCATTTTTTGCCTTTATACTTTGTACCGCAGGCAGGACACTTCATCGTAATTCCCTCATTTCAAGAGATGATAAATCAATCAGTCTCCTGGTGATATGCAAATCCTTTATACGCAACTATAGCCGATATAATAGCAACAACAATTTCTATTATTCCAAGTAGAACCCATTTAAGAAAAAGGGCAAGCAACCCAGTAAAAAAGAAAATGACAAAAACAAAGAAAAACAGCCACCGATTCTTTATCAAATCTGTTTTTGTCTTAGACAAGCCCTCTTGAGACATATAGTCATCAGGAACAGTATGTGGAGTTGGAGCAGATGTAGTTTTTTTCTTTTTGGACGAAAGATTGGAGGTATATGAAATTCCGGTACCAGGCACAGAGACACGACTGGATGCTCCTGTCTTAGAATTAATGTTAATGCCTCCGTGCTTACCGCCTATGCTTATTCCTGCGCTCTTTTTCCCTAAATTGAGTTTGACGCCGGGAGCAAGTTTAACGCTTTTCCGAAAACGAGATCCCATAGTAAGTCCTTCTTTCTTACAAGAAAATTCCTTTGGTGTATTGCCATTATAGAACGTATGTTCTATAATGGCAATAAAGGGGGCGGTGCCTATGAGCGAAAATGAACTTAGGTTATTGTCGATCATCCGGGACAGTAAAGACCCGGCGGCTGTACTGGCCGCCGCCATGGAGGCGGTTACAGCTTGTCTGCAGCAGCCTGAACCATGCGGAGTACCATCTCCTGCTGATCCGGCGTCAGCTGCCGGAACAGTGTCATAAGTACCCGCTCCCCTTCAGAGAGTCCATCGTCTTGTACGGTGGGCTCTTTTTTTTCGCCCAGCAAGTCGCTTGTAGTGACGCCCAGATATTCAGCCAGCATTTGGACTTTTGCAACGGAAGGAATACTGCCGCGGGTTTCGATATGATTCAATAAGTTTTTCCCAGCGCCACTTTCATCACAGGCGATAGTTGGTTTAACACCCTTTTTCCGGCAAAGCTCTTTGACATTTTCAACAAAAATTTTGACATCCAAAGGGCATCACTCCTATTATAAAAAGAATTACAAAAAATCATAAATTGGGGATAAACAGTTGACAATCATAAATTGGGGATTTATGATTGTCCCAGAGTAAACGAACGGTAAACAGAGAGAGGGAACGGACATGAAAGTCCTAGTAGAACTGGAGAATGGCAAAACAGTAGAGTTTAGAGATATCCAGGGCATTGATGACAGCGATACTGCTTTACTTATGTTTAGCAATAGGTATTTAACAGGTGCTCACACGGCCCAAATGGAAAATGAGCTGAGCAGCCGTATCGGACGGCGGTGCATTATTTTGCCGCCCTTTATCACAAATGTGATGGGAGTGACCTCAGGACCGGAACAGTGACACCACAAGTAAAAGCAGAGAAAGACGGTGAGATATGATGAATGGAACACAAATATTCTGCGTATCTCTTATTGCTGTTCTGTACGGGATCTGTATTCCGACCTATAAATACGTCAATCCCAAGGGATTTAAATTATATCTCCTTTGGCTGGTGTTCATCGGTGTGTTGTGGCTGTCGCTTATATTTGGTACGGATATCTGCGGCTAATGTTTACCTATTGTGAATCATAGCACATAACCAGAAAAAGGACAACCTGAAAGGAGGGAAAAAGGTGAGACTTAAAGAATTGCGGGAGTCCCGGGGGATGACACAGCAAGACGTGGCTGAAGCGATCCATGTGACGAAGGGGGCCGTTTGTCAATGGGAAAACGGGACCCGGATTCCGGGCCTGTCCACGGCGCTTATGCTGGCGGATTTGTTCCGGGTGCCTCTAGATACCCTTCTAGGACGGGCGACACCCGAAGAGATTGAGCGGGATGCCAGTTGATTCCTACAACCATTTTAACCCTGAAAAGGAGGAGATAACCATGCCGGGAGACTACCGGAATATCTACAAAACCTGCCGCACGGCCGCCGGTTTGACCCAGGAAGCGGCAGCGGAGCGGCTGGGAGTATCTGTGGAAAGTGTACGCGCTTATGAAACCGGCCAGCGGATACCACCTACTCATGTAGTACGACAAATGGCGGTTCTATACAACGCGGTCTATCTGGGTTTGCAGCATCTCCAGGAAACTGACGACTTGTACAGCAGTGTGGTGCCGGAGATCCGGCCCAAGTCCGTGCTGGAGGCCAGCGCCAAGCTGACCAACCGGATCTTTGCCTTTGCGGAATCCCACGCCGACCGGCGGCTGCTGCGGATCGCGGAGGACAACGTCATTGACGCTGGCGAGCGGGCCGAGTTTGACGCGATCATGGAGGACTTGCAGGAGATCGTGGAGGCTGCGCTGGAGCTGCGGTGTGCAAACCAGATCTGTGGAAAGGAAGGCTGACATGAAACACAGATGGCATCCGTTTTGGGGCAGCGCCGTATGGCTGGGCTGCATCATCGTCGCGGTGGGCCTGCCCAACTGGGTGGGATAGGACATCCCTGCCGCAGCATAAGAGGGAAGAGGAGGTGTTTACATATGGATCGACGTGAAGCGGCACGATTGGCACAGCAGATGGATCTGAGCAAACCAACCGACCGGCGGATCGTGGAGGTGGTAGATACAGACCCCGATACGCTGGTCATTATTGAGCCTGTCGAAGAGTTGGTAGTCACAGTGAAAGAAAAGAAGGAGTACTTCAGCTGGACTACTATGGACACCGTCATTACCCGGCGCAAGGGCCTGCATTGGTTTTCGGCGATTATAAAGAAGCCAGGAGAGGACCATGTGCGGACACCTTGGACCCTGGTAGTGGAATCGGTTACTTGTGCATCCGGACCTAAACAGGGCTGTAGTTTCTGCTTGGGGGAGTACAAAGACGTGGAAGTCAGCGAGGAAGAGCGGGCGGCCAACCGGGAAAACATCAAGCGGATCGCCACGGAAGTCATGATCCGAATGGGGATCTGGTAGGAGGAGGGAAGTCCCGTGAAAAGGCATAAAGAAAGGCCCCCCTGTCTGTGGGCGCAGACAGAGAGGCCAAACAATGGTTTCGTGCATGAAAACCATTATTATGATACCACAAATAGCCGGATTTTACAAGGGGTGAGGGGAAATGACGTTTCTATTGGGGGTAGCTGTAGGAATTGCGGTACATAGACTGTTGATGGCCTTTGTACTTTGGACAAACCCAGATACCCGTTGTGCCTATTGCAGATGGATGAAAAAGGGAAAGAACAGTCGCGAAAAATGAAGACCCAAAACAAGCCGTTATTTTTGGGGCCCCTTAGGAACAGGCGGGGTAATTGTTGTTGGGGGAACTAGGCCGCTATTCTTTTGTGTACCCGATTTTTTACCAGTTGGTTTTTTGTCATTTGGTTTCTGAGGAAGCGGAGCAGGCTTGCCCATCATATTGATTCACTCTCCTAAATTGAAATGCACAGTTAAGTATTGCAGGGCCGATTTTTCTGCAGTTTTATGAATCCTGCTATTCTGGGGAAAAAGGTTTACGGAGCAGAACCTGTTTTCGATGTCATTACTTTCCCGCTGTGCGTACTCTAGTGAGGTAAGAAGATTATCATCCTTGATATTCCCATAGAGATAGCCATTCACTGTCTGTTCGGAAAGCAGGGCGAGATTTGTGTATTCTTTGTATATGCATTGAGCGGCATATAATCTTTGGCTATACGGGTATAGTGGTTGAAGTACGCATACAACTTGGGAAGTGAGAATAATCAAAGCAGATAGGACAGGGGGACAGTAACTGTTTACCCAGGAGACAACACCAGTAAAAGAAAAAATCATACAAAACGCATTTATTACCCAAAGGCGGTGCTGAGAATGGCTTGCATAAAGAGAAAAATATTGTTCAGCAATTTTTATGTCTACAAAACTCCGCCAATAAGCTTCATAAATCGACCTCGGCATCGATATCCCCCCATTGATGAATATTTTACCATAGGTGGAAGTGGAATACAACTGGGAGAGAATAAAAATGGCTGATGTGATCCGTGTTCAGCGCAGCGGCGGGTATACCGTCCTGCCCAACGGCATCCTGCGGGATACCGGGTTGTCCCTCAAGACCAAGGGGCTGTTTGCCATTATCCTGTCCCTGCCGGAGGACTGGGACTACAGTGTGGCCGGACTGGCCACGGTGGCCGGCTGCGGGCGGGATGCCATCCGCTCAGCCCTGGGAGAGATGGAGACGGCGGGCTATCTGAGGCGCACCCGCTCCCATGGAGAGGGCGGCAAGTTCACCGGCGTGATCTACGACATCCGGGATGTGGCGGCACCATTGTCGGAAAACCCGACAATGGAGGAAGACGCACCATTGTCGGGAAAACCGACGTCGGCTGAACCGACGTTGGAAAAACCGTCGTCGGAAAATCCGACGCAATTAAATAAAGATATATCAAATAAAGACTTAATAAACCCCCATAGTCCCCCACCGGGGGACAAGCCCCAGCGGAAAAAGCGAAGGCCCAAGTCGGCGCCCACATGGCACCCAGAGCGGTTCGAGGGTTTCTGGAAGGCCTACCCCAGGGACGAGGACAGGGCCAAGGCGGTGGAGCAGTGGGACAGGCTGCCGGAGGATAAGGCCCTGGTGGAGCGGTACGGCTCCGAGGCGGCCCTGCTCCACGACATCGCCGTGGGGCTTAAGCGGCACCTGGACTGCGAGGACTGGCGGGAAGGCCGGGGCATCCCCTACGCCTTCCGCTGGCTGCGGGATCGCCGGTGGACGGAGAAGCGGAAAACTATGCAGGCCTTCTCGCCTGTGCAGGTGGTCCAGCGCGAGGAGGTGCCTACATGGTGAGCATGGATGTGCAGGACCGGCTGTCCAATCAGGAGGCGGTGATTGGCTCCCTGCTGATCTCCCCGGAACTTGTGGGACCGGTACTGAGCAAGGTGTCTGACCAGGACTTCCTGGACGAGGGTTACCGGCGGATCTATCAGGCCATCCGGGCCCAGTTTGTCAGCGGGCAGCCGGTGGACTCGGTGACCATACGGGACAGGCTGGGCGGCGGAGATGATTGGAGCAAGGCTCTCATCCAGATCATGGAGGACACTCCAACCGCCGCAAATATCTGGGCCTATGTGCCCAGGATGCAGGAGCAGGCCCGAGTCTACCGCGGGCGAGAGATTGCCCAGGAGCTTACCACCGTACCCGACATGGAGGCTATGGTCCAGGGTATAAGCAAGCTGCAGGCCCTCACAGTGGAGCGACAAAGCGTGCGCCGGATGAACATGGAGCAGATGCTCCAGTCCTTTTGGCAGCGGCACACAACACCGCACCGGTACATGACCTGGGGATTGTCCAAGCTGGATGAGCAGCTCTTTGTGGATCTGGGGGACATGGTGGTGCTGGGCGGCTATCCTTCCGCCGGCAAGACAGCTTTGGCCGTGACCTTTGCTTACCATCAGAGCGAGGTCAAGCGGGTTGGATTTTATTCCCTGGAGACCAGCCGCTACAAGCTGGCGGACCGCTTAATCTCCAATCTGGCTGGGATCGAGATGGCGGCTATCAAGCGGGGCGCCCTCACTGAGGCGGAGTGGGCCCAGGCGGCCAACTCCGCACCCAAAATCATCAAGCATCAGATGGACCTCATTGACGCCTCTGGTATGACGGCGGCAGATATTCGGGCAGACGCCCTGGCAAACCGATACCAGATCGTCTATGTGGACTATCTCCAGATTGTGGAGCCGGAGACCCGCAAGGCAAACCGGACGGAGCAGGTGGCCTCCATCAGCCGGGCATTCCAGCAGATGGCCCACACCAACGGCATCCTGACGGTGGCCCTGTCCCAGCTGTCCCGGTCGGAAAAGACCAGGGACGAGAGCAAGGTCATTGAGCCCACCATGAGCGATCTGCGGGAGTCCGGACAGATCGAACAGGATGCGGACGCCATCCTGCTGCTCTACCTGGAGGACCCGTCCAAGCCAAATGAGAGCCGTCGTGTGCTTAAATTGGCCAAAAACAAGGACGGCGAGCGGGGGCGGATGTACCTCACCTTTGACGGAGCCTATCAGCGGTTCCGCCAGTCTGTGGTGGATCAGCCGGCACCCCCGGTGACCCCCATGAAGCGGCCCAGGCAGTACAAGCAGATCAGCTTTGCTGACCGTTTCTGGGAGGGCATTTATAATGACCCTGACGATCCCTTTGCGGAGAAAGGAGACCAGCATGGACAATGCCAGAGCGGCCCAGCTGCTGCGGCTGGAGATCCTGCGCCGAGAGGCCCTGGCGCGGGTGAGCAGCCTGCCGGAGGGGCACCGGCAGCTGGCTCAGGCGCTGACCCTGGCAGTCCAGGCTCTGGAGGAGGAAACACATGAGGATAGGCGAGAAAATCACCTGGACCCCGTCGGCCTTTGACCACGAGGTCAGCGGCCAGCGGGCGGACAAGCAGCGCAAGCTGAGGACTGTGACCGGCCGGATCGTCTACATCCATCCGGCCCGGCGGTATTACATGGCAGAAGCAAAAGTGGGTAATGAGACCATCCGGGAGTGTTTCCCAATCAACGAAAGATAGGAGTGTTTTGTGCATGAAAACCTTCGCTATTGTCAATCGAAAGGGCGGGGTGGGCAAGACCACCACCGCTGTCAATCTGGCCTATGTGCTGGCTACCAGCTGCCGGCTGCGGGTGCTGTTGGTGGATGCCGATGGGCAGGCAAACGCCACTCAGATTCTGCTGCCCCCCGGTGAGTATGCTGGCTTGGGCGCTTTGCTTAGAGGGTACGAACTCTGCTATGACCAGTTGGTGGCGCAGACAGATGTACCCGGCCTGGATGTGCTGCCGGCGGCGGAAGATCTGTGGGCGTTGGATCTGGAGGCCGCTGGTGGCGATCGGGGCCGGAGCTACCGGGCGCTGCGGGATATGCGGGAGGCACTGGAGGAGGACGAGGCCTATGACGTGATGGTCATAGACTGCCCGCCCAACCTGTCGACTGCCTGCGTGTCAGCCATCCTGGCCAGCGACGCCGTCATCATCCCGGTGCTGTCCGATGCCTGTTCCTCCACCGGTGTGGCTGACCTGGTGGAGCAGATCGACAGTCTGCGGTACATCAGACCTGAGATCCGGGTGGCCGGTGTGCTGGTGAACCAGTGGCACCGTTCCCCAGTGGTGGAGGACTCGGTAGCCTACCTCCGGGAGGAGGGCATGGTGCCGGTGTACGATACGGTGATCCGCCGCACCGACAAGGTACCCGAGTCCAGCTGGGCACGGATGGCGGTGCAGGCCTGGAGCCCATTCTGCTCGGCAGCCCGGGATTACCGGGCCTGGGTGGCGGAGCTGGCGGCAAAGGAGGGGATCCGATATGGGCAAGCCTGACCTGGGGCGGCTTATCGCCCAGACTATGACCCCGCCTGCGGAGGACAGGACCATCGAGGTCATCACCGGGGAGATTCTGGACGCCAAGCGGGCCGGAGGAGAGGCCATCCTCACCATTGGCCGGTGTCTCATCGAGGCAAAGGATATGCTTTCCCACGGGGAGTGGCTGCCCTGGCTGACGGAGCAGGTGGAATTTTCCCCTCGTACCGCCCAGAACTTTATGCGCCTGGCCCGGGAGTGGTCAAATACGCAGACGCTTGCGGATTTGGGGGCCTCCAAAGCCTTAGCCCTCCTGGCATTGCCGCCGGAGGAGCGGGAGCAGTTTATGGAGGACCACAAGGTCGTCGACATGAGCGCCCGCCAGCTGGAGCAGGCCATCAAGGAGCGGGACGAGGCCAGAGCGGCCGCCGAACAGGCTGCGGCAGATCAGCGCACAGCGGAGCAAGCCCGGGATAAAATGGCGGAGGATATGCGGCTGCTCAATGCCAGCCTGGCCTCTGCCCAGGATGCCAGAGAGCAGGCCGAGCGGGACGCTGCCCGGCTGGAGAAGGATCTGGCCGAGCTGAAGGCCCGCCCGGTGGAGGTGGCGGTGGAGACCGTCGTGGACCAGGCCGCCATTGACAAGGCCAGGGCTGATGCCATCGCCGAGATGCAGGCCAAGCTAGACAAGGCCAAGGAGGCGGCGGCCAAGGCTAAGTACCGGCAGCAGGAGGCTGAGGCTAAGACGGAGGACTTAAAGCGCTACCTGGAGGAGCGGGAGAAATCAGAAAAGAAAGCTGCCATTGCAGGAGACAAGGAGCTGACTCAGTTCGATGTGCTGTTTATCCAAGGCCAGGAGCTGGCCAACAAGATGCAGGGCTATCTGCTCAAAGCCCGGGGCCGGGAGGATCAGACCGCCGCCCAGGACATGGAGAAGGCCATGAAGTATCTAGCCGAGATCTTCGGGAGGTATGCCGAATGATTGATCGGGCAATCAAGCTGCTGAATGAGCAGCAGAGCAAAGTTAAAGAGCGCTCCGCACCCTGGATGGTGGCGGAGCAGCTGAAGGACATTTGCCGGAGAGAACCCGAGAGCGCGGAGCTGCTGGCAAAGGACTTGGAAAATCCACAAATGGGGATCGTTCAGGCTGAGAAGAAGATCAAGTCCTTTGCGGACAGCCATAAGACCGGCGGCTTCTCCTGCGTCACGCCGCTGGAGGCGGAGGAGATCCTGCGGGAGTTTTATGGGCTTGGCGCCGCCTCCGCTGCGGCCGGAGGGGATACTCCGAAGGTTCTCAGCCTAGCGGACTTCCTGTGAGGTGCGGCGATGGATATGACCTGGAAAGATCTTGCCGCAAAACTTCCAATCCAGCCCTGCGATGATCTTCGGAACGATGTACTGATGGATATTTATGACGGCGACGGCCTTGGCACCCACTTGATTCTATATCACCGAGAATCGGTCGATTTGACAGACGAGATCCAGCAGCTTATGGGCCCGGAGGACTGGGCACGATGGGAGCGGTCAAAGAAACGCCGTTGGGGCGCCCGCTGCACTTGCACCAACTGCGGAGAAGATTTCACGGCGGGCTATTCCAAGGGAGGCATTGTTCTGGCAGAGGGGCCGGACGGGCAGACCTACGATGGGTATGTGGAGCCGGGGCCGGACGCCAGCGTGTATTTTAGCGGTGAAGCTATCAGCTGTCCACACTGCTGGACTACGGCTGCGGTTACGCACCGCTCTGAGCTTCGACATGGAAGGACCTTTCAGGTGCTTCAGGCTGAGGTGATAAATATCGACCACTACACAGCGGTTATGTATTGGGTGGTTCGCCGCTGGCAGGACGCGGACGGCACAGATACAACAGTTTTTGTTCCAAATGCGGCTCTGATTGTGGATACAGATGGAAAGATACGCCGGTTCCGGGCCGAGATGCGCAGCGGCGATATAAGGGATACGGTATGGGTTCCCTGCGCTCACTCCAGGGACCCCATGCAGATCCTGTATTATTCCTGGGAGGCTGAAAGCCACCGGAAGGTGGGCGGGTGGACGCTTGCCTATGGGCCGGATCTGGGTGGTCATACCGGAGAAAAAACTGCCCTCGATGTTTACATAGGGGCCGAAGGCTGCTGGCCTGGAGCATATCTTCATGTTTGGGAAAAACACCCGCAGGTGGAAAACCTGATGCGCCAGGGATTTGAGGCGGCTGTAGTGCAAGCCATTGACGGGTTGCTTGACTGTGCGGGAACTACGGCTGACCTGTGCGATGCGCCGCCCATTCCCTGGGCGGATTGGACGGAGGTCAAGCCGCACAGGATGCTGCACATGAGTAAGACAGCATTTCGCGAGATCCGCAAAAAGGCCTGGGGGGCTGATGATGCGGAATGTTGGGACAGATATAGGCGTCAGTTTCCAGCAGCGGACGCTCTGGAGTTTGAGCGTTGCCGGGAGAGTATCGGATGTAAGGCTATGGGGCATCTCCTGGAAATGGTTGCTGCCGGGTGGGAAGACTTGACGCCGATCCGGGTTGTGCAGTATCTGGAAAGGCAGGATGTCCGAACCGACGGTGTGCAGCTGCTGATCGACTATCGCAAAATGATGCGGGATGCAGAATTTGCGGAAAATGAGGAGACACTCTGGCCCCGCGATTTGGTTGCCGCACATGAGCGGATCACCCAGTTTTGGTCGGGCCGCAAAAAAGCCTCGTACCAGTTGGGTTTCACCAGCACATTTATCAAGTATCGGGATTTGGAGTGGACAGACGGTGAGCTGTGTGTGATGCTACCTCGGACAGAGGAGGAACTTGTGGCGGAGGGAAAGACCCTGCGACACTGCGTAGGCACTTATGGAGAGATGCACTGCTCAGGGAGACCCATATTCTTTGTACGGAAATATCGACGTCCGGAACGGAGTTACTACACGCTCCAGATCAACATGATGAACAAGGAGCCGACGGAAGTGCAACTGCATGGGTATGGCAATGAACGTCATGGAGAACATAAACAGTACCGTCATAAGATTCCACGCAAAGTGAGGGATTTTTGTGACCGCTGGGAGCGGGAGGTATTAAAGCCGTGGTTTGTGGCCCAGCGATCCAGGAAAGCGCAGCAACCGGTACAACCCGACAAGGAGGCAGGTGCGGCATGAACGAAGAACTGACCCGGTTGAAGCCGGGTGATCCCTGCCCAATCTGTGGGCAGCCTATCAAGACGGATGACCCGGAGGCCCTGTTTGTGCTGTCGGTTCTGGCCAACCTGATCGACGGGGCAAAACAGGACGCAAAAGATACTTGACTGCATAGCCGCTCTGGCTCTCTGCCGGGTGGGTGCGCCACCACCCGGACCTCTCTCTCTGTTTTTCCCCTGAAAACCGGGACCCTGCTGCGGCGGGGCGCCCGGCAGAGAGCCGGAGCCATTGGGAGACACCAAAAAATAAGGCCGCCCTGTGTAAGGGCGGCCTGGGCCTGATCTTGATTACTCTACGCCGAGACGCTGCTTCAGCCCGTCCTGGAGGACTTGGGAGAAGTTGACACCAGCGCGTTCGGCCAGATCGTTCAGGTAGCTGGGGATAGTGACGTTTTTCCGGATCGTCCGCATATCGTGAGCCCGACGGTAGGCGTCAAAGTCAATGTCTACCAGGGTGACCAGTTCCCCATCCTCATGGGCCGGGGTCAGGCCGGTAGGTTCCGGGATAGATCGGCCCGCGTCCTGTTCGCAGATTCCCCACAGCCCGATGGCATCCCGAGCCATGTCAATACATTCTGCTACGGTTTCTCCCTGAGTGCCGATGTCCAGGTCTGGTACGGACACAGAAAATCCACCCTCTGCCTCCGGATGAAGGATCACTGGATAAACTTGCTTCATCTATATAAACCTCCTTTTTTGGTGGCGGCGAGGGGCTTATTTCAGCCCCTGCCGCCGGATGATGGCTGCTGCCAACTGCTCTTTGATTTCGTTGTGCCGGGGGATGGGTTCGGATGCTTTGCCGTTGGTGTAGATATCGTGGTTATTGCCTGAGCGGAGGAGCCACCATCCGTTTGATTTTAGGAGCTTTATTAAGTCCCTGCGCTTCATTGTCTCTCCTCCTTACAAGTATATTATACGCATTTAATGCGCATTTGTCAAGAGAGAAAATAAAAAATGGAAAAGAAGTGATATCGTGAAACGCAAAAATTTACGGCGGATCTCTATGGACGGCCAGCCCAGCATCGGCCGGGTGATGGACAAGCTGGTACGGGAGAAAATGCTCTCCCTCCGTCAGCCGGAGGCCATCTGGAGGACCCACTACATGGGCCGATTTCAAGAGGTGCGCAGATGAAGCGGCTGAAACACATCCGGGCTGGGCTGGTGAATTACGACTATTTGGTGGCGATTCCATCTAAAGAAGACGGTCCACGGATAAGAGCAGCCAAACAAGCTGCTTCTACCGCTGCCCAGCAGTACATGAACCTCAAAAACAGCTGGAGGGAGCTGGAACTCAAGCTGGGTGCCAATTTTGGGGGAAAGGATCATGTTGTCACCTTTACCTATGACGATGCCCACTTGCCCGCGGATAAGGTTGCGGCGGGGAAGGAGTTCCAGAAGTTTATCCGAAAATTGCGCGGGGGGCGACGAAGGCGGCTTAGTAATCTCCTCTATGTGTTTGTGACCGAAGGGTACCACCACAAGGCAGCAAATTCTTTCCTGATGGAGGACGGATACCTGGAGGATCGCCGCCTCCACCATCATGCTGTGATCAACGGGACAGGCCCGGGCGATTATGACGAACTGCGATCCCTATGGCACGGGGGAGGCTACATCCGCATTGAGCCGCTGGACGTCCACTATTACCGGGAACTGGCCAAGTACATGACCAAAGAGGCACGAGAGTTCGGAAAGCCGAAGCCAGGGGAGCGCACATGGCGGGCGTCCAGAAACCTCAAGGGGTATGAGGTGGAATATACCGACATCCCGTCTGACTCCATGACCCTTGCCCCGCCCTTTGGCGCAGTGGACTATGAGGCATTTGGAGAGGCGAACCCCTATGGATACGCCATGTTTGTGGGTGCCCGATATCTATTATATGAGGAAGCCGATCCAGGCCTGTCCTATACAAAAGGACGGCAACGACCGCCGCTTAGTCATTTTCAACCTTGAAACCAGTGTTAATAATCGAACCGGGCTGTAGAAAAGGAGGAAGGTCCCTTGCAAAAGATCCCAGAACCGTGTAAACTGGTCAACAAGGATAGACGTATTATCTGTCCCGTCTGCGGCAGACCGACACAGTATCGTGTGCGGCCGGACAGCCAGGCAAGAAACTGGCCCATCTGGTGCAAGCACTGCCGACAGGAAAGTATCGTGAATATCGAAGTGCCTGAGCCAGCGTCCAAAGAGACCAGCGCCTGAGCCAATGATCGCCCGTATGGGGGTCGTGGCTTGGGCGCTTTTGTTTTTGCCCTGAGGTGATAGCCAGGGTGCAAACGGCCGGGCCGCGGCGTTGGAGATAACATGAAAGCATTTGCCAGGCAGTTTTACCGCTCAAAGGCATGGCGGGCCTGCCGTGCCGCATATATCGCCAAGCGTCTGCAGATCGACGGCGGATTGTGCGAGGAATGCCAGGACCAGCAGGGATATATCGTCCATCACCTGATCACGCTGACACCGGAGAATATTGTCAATCCCGCGGTGGCGCTGAACCACAGCTTGCTTGCCTATGTGTGCAAGGATTGCCACGACGCTTATGAGGGCCACGGCCTGACCAAAGGCAAACCCATGGCCTGTGCATTTGGTCCGGACGGTCAGCCCATCGACAGACGGCGGCTATGACCGCCCGAAATATCCCCCCCCTATGCCGCGGCGTGGGGGAGGGCCTGGGAGACCGTTGAGCGGGGGTAAAAAAGAGCGGGTCATACGCAGGAGGGGGGTGTGGAAATGGCAAAAGGACCCAGTAAAAAAGAGCTGGGCCGGTTCGCAGATACCTATAAAGCGGCCAGCCCGGAACAGCAGAAAATCTGCCTTCAGCTGATTCTCAATGCGGTGTTCATGGAGGAGCAGTTGACCCAGCTTCAAGCTGAAATTCGAGAAAAAGGCGTCAAATCTGAGTACCAAAATGGCGAAAATCAGTGGGGTGAAAAGAAGTCCGTGGAGGTGGATGTGTACAACGCCATGATTAAAAACTACGCGGCGGTGATCCGTCAGCTGGGGGATATGCTGCCCCAGGCTCCGCCCGCCGATGACGAGCTGACACACTTCCTGAAAACCGGGGGCGGTGGTGCCAGGTGACAGACCTGGAGCGATACTGCACCGACATTCTGGATGGCAAGATTGTGGCCTGCCGTCGCATGAAGCAGATCTCAGAGCGGCTGTTGGAAGATCTGGTCAATCCGGGAGAGTTCCACTTCGACCCTGACATTGCAAACCGGCATGTGGAGTTTATCCAGCGGTTTTGTAAAGTGCCTTCCGGGCGGCTGGGCGCTCCGCTGAAGCTAGAGCTGTTCCAGCGGGCCCGCTTGCAGGCTGTCTTTGGCTTTGTGGACGACAACGACCTGCGCCGGTACAACGAAGTTCTCATCATCGAGGGACGGAAAAACGGCAAGACCACGGAGACGGCAGCTGTAGAGTTGGATCTGTTGGTCAATGATGGGGAGGGCGCACCCCAGATCTATAACGTAGCCACCAAACTGGATCAGGCCCGCCTGGGCTATGAGGCGGCGGTCAAAATGCGGCAGATGTCGCCGCTGCTGGCCAAGCACCTGAAGAAACGGGTGTCGGATATCTACTGCCCCATGAACATGGGTTTTATCAAGCCTATGGCGTCCAATACCTCCAGCCTGGATGGCCTGGACGCCCACGGCGCCACCATTGACGAGCTGGCGGCCATTAAAAACCGGGATCTGTATGACCTTATCAAGCAGGCCATGGGGGCCAGGAGTCAGCCGCTGCTCTTTGTGATCACCACCAACGGCTTTGTGCGGGAGGGCATCTTTGATGCCCAGTATCAATATGCCTGTGACATTCTGGATGGAAAGGCAAATAACCCGAGATTTTTGCCCTTCATCTACGAGCTGGATGATCGGGCAGAGTGGGAGGACCCAGCGTGCTGGGAAAAGGCCAACCCGGGTCTTGGTACCATCAAAAGCCGGGCTTACCTGGCCGAGATGGTGCAGAAAGCCAAGGATGATCCCAGTTTCAAGCCCACCGTCATGGTCAAAGACTTCAATATGCCCCAGACTTCGGAGGGGGCATGGCTGCGCTGGGAGGAGCTAAATAATGAAGCCACCTGCCAGATCCCCTTTGATTATGGCATCGGCGGCTTTGACGCGGCCGATACGACGGATCTCAACGCGGCAAAAGTCATCTGTATGCGGCCGGATGACCCCAATCTCTATGTGCGGTCCATGTACTGGATCCCGGAGGCCGTGTTGGAGGACGCCAGGCGGTCGGGCAGCCGGCGCGAGCGGGATAATGTGCCGTACTCCCTATGGGTGGAGCAGGGCTATATGCGTACCTGCCCCGGACGGAAGTGCGACAAACAGATCTTCCTGGACTGGTTCAAGGAACTGAGGGACAGAGAAGGACTGTATATGCTCTACATTGGATATGATCCGTGGCACATCGATGACAGCCTGCTGCGGGCCTTCCAGGCGGAGTTTGGGCCGGAATCTATGATTCCTGTACGGCAGGGACCGGCTACCCTTTCCCAACCAATGAAGGATCTGAAGGCAGACTTCCGGGACCATCGTGTGATCTATAACAACAATCCGGTGGATAAGTGGTGTCTAGTGAACAGCGAGGCCAAGACCGACGTCAACGGCAATATCCAGCTGGTCAAGACCCTGGACCCCCGCCGGAGAGTGGACGGCACCGCGGCGCTTCTGTGTGCCTATACGGTGCTACAGGACAAGAAGGATCTGTACATCAACCTGAACTGAGGTGTGACTATGGGGCTGTTTGAAAAGCTCTTTCCAAAAAAGACCGCCGAAGCGGCAGTTTATACCTACTTCAAGACCCTGGGAGGGTATGCGCCGGTCTACACCTCATTTGAGGGCGGCGTCTATGAGATGGCGCTGACCCGGGCCTGCATCCATACCTTTGCCACCCATGTGAGTAAGCTGCGCCCGGTGGTCATGGGGCCGAACGGACACCGGATGGAGCGGGTGCTGCAATTCCAGCCCAATCCATGGATGGATACCAAGAAATATCTGTATCGTTTGGCTACCATTTACAAGACGGAGAACACGGCCTTTATTGTGCCGGTGTGTGAAGATCCCGAACAGCTGCGGCTAACCGGATTCTATCCGATTCTGCCGTCTCAGGCGGAGATCGTGGAGCGCGGCGGAGTGTCCTATGTGCGCTTTCGTTTTCCCACCGGGGATGTGGGGGTGATGGAGTTGGACTATACCGGCATCCTTACCCAATTCCAGTATCGCAGCGACTTTTTCGGAGAGCGCAACGGCGCCCTGCGGCCCACTATGGAACTCATCCACGCCCAGAATCAGAGCATCATCAATGGAGTCAAGGCGTCCGCTTCGGTGCGCTTTTTGGCCAGATTGGCCAACGTGCTTAAGCCGGAGACCATGAAGGAGGAGCGGGACCGCCTGGTCCAGGACAACCTGACCTCCGGAAACTCCGGCGGCGTCATGATTTTCGACAGCAAGTATGCCGATATCAAGCAGATCGACAGTAAGCCTTATATCGTGGACGATAAGCAGGCGGCCCAGATCCGGGAGTCGGTGTTTGACTACTTCGGTATGTCGGAGGCTATTCTGCAGAACAAATATACCTCTGATCAGTGGTCGGCCTATTATGAGGGACAGATCGAGCCCTTTGCCATTGAGTTGGGATTGGTGCATACCAATATGGCCTATACGGAGGCGGAGGTGAACCGGGGGAAAGAGATCGCCTTCTCGGTGAACCGTCTCCAGCACATGACTATGTCGGACAAGCTGGAGACGGTGACCCAGCTCTTTGACCGGGGGATGATGAACATGGACGAGGGGCGGGAGGTGTTTCAGCTGCCTGCCCTGAATACGGAGGAGTCCAAAAAATATTACATCCGGCGGGATTACGCTGAGGTGAATGTGCTGGGGCAAGAGCCGCCGGCATCAGAAAAAACGGAGGTGAATGAGAATGCCGGTGTGCAAGGATCGGGAGTACCGGGCAATGCCGCTGATGATCCCGACAGCATCCAATAAGAGGTTTGATACCGACTGCTATGTGGAGGGCTATGCTACTACCTTTGATGACCCATATGTTCTGTGGGAGTATGACGGTGTCCAGTACAAGGAGGTCATTGACAGACATGCACTGGACGGCGCCGACCTGTCCGATGTGATCATGCAGTATGACCACGGTGGGCGAGTTTTTGCCCGAACCGGAAAGAGCAATACTCTGCTCATCGAACCTCAGGAGCATGGCCTTTTTGTGGCGGCAGATCTGTCCAAAACGGAGCAAGCCAGATCCATGCACGAGGATATCGCCGCCGGACTGGTGACCAAGATGTCCTGGGCGTTTACGGTACAGGAAGACTCCTATGACCGGGAAAGCCATACCCGGCGCATTTTGAAGATCCGGAAGGTATACGACGTATCGGCGGTATCTTTTCCCGCCAACCCGTCTACCGATATTTCCGCCCGTTCCTGGCTCGACGGAGTGATCGAGGCAGAAAAAGCGGAGCGACTTGCGGCCCAGGCCGCCGAGCGGAGGAAACAAAAACTGAGAGTGTATTTGGAGGTAATCAGAAAATGAAGCAGAATCAGAGTGTGATGAGAGGCATTGGCCTCCAGTTTTTTGCAACTCCCAGCGCCCGTATGGGTGAGATCGAGAGCCGCCTGGCCGCCATTGCCCAGGAGCTGGAGAAGGATGACGCCGATGTGGACGCCCTGGAGCGGGAGACCCGCGCCCTCAAGGAGGAGCGGGATACCCTGAAGCGCAGCGCGGAGCGGCGCCGGAAGCTGCTGGAGGAGATCGGCAGCGGCCGCTCCGGTCGTGTGACCCGTACCTTTGAGGATGAGGGAGTGGAGAGCCGTACCTACGGCGTGGACACCCCGGAATACCGCTCCGCCTGGCTGCGGAATCTCCAGGGCCATGAGCTGGCCATTGAGGAGCGGGCGGCGGTGACCGCGTCGGCGGCCATTCCCACCACTACTATGAACAAGATCATTGCCCGCATGGAGCTGACGCCCATCATCCAGGCCGTGGACGTGACCTATATTCCCGGCAATGTGACCTACCCCATTGAGAAAACCGTCAACGGTGTCAGCTGGGTAGATATGGGTACCGCGGCCACCGACAGCGCCGACGCCCTGGACGCCATTACCCTGGGGGCCTACAAGCTCATCAAGACGGTAGAGATCACCGCCGATGTGATGGCCATGGGCATCGACGCCTTTGAGGCCTGGCTGGTGGCCCGCTTGGGCAACAAGATGTCCGTGGCCGTGGCTGCCGCCATCGCAGCCGGAACCGGCAGCAATCAGGCCACCGGCCTGACCAAGAGCGGCGAAATTACCCAGACTGGTACCTACACTAAGGCGGGTATGACCTATAAGGATCTGATGACCATCCTGGCCACCCTGCCCACTCAGTACATGGCCAACGCCAAGTTTGCCATGCCCCGGGCGGTGTTCTATTCCGATCTGCTGGGCATGACGGACAGCAACGGCAAGCCTGTGGTGGTGGCCGATGTCCAGAGCCCCGCCAAGTTCAATATCCTGGGCTATCCTGTGATCCTGGAGGACAGTTTCCCCAAGGACAACATCATCTTCGGCGACCTCTTCGAGGGCTACAAGTTCA
Source organism: uncultured Flavonifractor sp. (assembly GCF_944383115.1). Classification (GTDB taxonomy): domain Bacteria; phylum Bacillota; class Clostridia; order Oscillospirales; family Oscillospiraceae; genus Flavonifractor. The sequence goes on from NZ_CALWOJ010000016.1 coordinate 23,165, forward strand.
ACTTTGCCATGTCTCCCACTGTGGAGAGTGACAAGTCGGTGGCCTTCCGCAGCGGCTCCACCGTCTACCGGGTTATGGCACTGGCTGACGGAAAGCCCGCTGATAAGAAAGGCCTGTGCCTGTTTACCCGGGCGGGCGCCTGATATCCTGTGCCGGCGGCCCGGATAGGGCCGCCGGCGGATCTGGGAGGGAAGTGACATGAGCCAGGTGGAGGATATCCGTCGGGCATTGCGTATCTCCAACAACAGCCTGGACGATGAGATCCGGGATACCATCGACGCGGCGGTGCTGGACCTCAGAACGGCGGGGGCTGGACGGGGTGATGTAGACGCCCTGACCAGTATGGCAGTGAAGCTGTACGCCCGCTGGCAATTCGACTACCGGGGCAAGGGGGAGCAGTACCGACAAGCGTATGAAAGCCTGAAGGCTGTACTTTCCCTGTGCCCGGAATATCGGGAGGGTGACGGTGATGGATGATACACTGGTACTCATCGGACAGTCCTACGTCCAAAATGATCTTTTGGAGCAGGTGCCCAGCAAGCCGGTGCGGACTGAAATCTTTGGTGAAGAACGATCGGTCACCCGGTCGGAATGGTACGAAGGAGGCAGGGAGGGAATGAAACCAGAATGCCTCTTTGTTACACCGTCTGTCAACTACAGCGGACAGCAGGAGGCGGAGCTTCATGGCCGCCGATTTCGAATCTACCGCACCTACCGGCGCAGGGAAACGGATGAAACGGAACTGTATCTGGAGGAACAGGCGGGGGTAGCCGATGGGAAAGATACGTATTAACCAGCTGGAGGCTGCCTTGGGGACGGAACTGTCCCGCTATGGGACTGAGGTCAATGAGGAAGTCAAGAAGGCTGTGAGATCTGCAGCTCAAGATTGCAAAGTGGACATCCAGCGCCGCAGCCCCAAACGGACAGGGAACTACCGCAAAGGCTGGCGGACTGAAATAGTCTACGATGGCCCTGATGGCATCCGGGTTCGGGTGTTTAACGGGACAAATGGGCAACTGACCCACCTGCTGGAAAATGGACATGCAAAGATCGACGGAGGTCGGGTGAGTGGGACACCTCATATTCGCCCTGCGGAGCAAGCTCTTGAGCGACAGCTGCTGCAGAAATTAAAGGAGGCATTGGAGCAGTGACCCAGAAAAAACTGGCGGATCGCCTCGCAGGTACGGGCTTACCTGTTGCCTACCGTGCTTTCCGTACCCGGCAGGCGCCCCCCTATATCTGCTATCTGTATGCTTACGATACAAAGTTTTTTGCAGACGACACCATGTACTTCTCCGCCGGACACTATCAGGTGGAGCTTTACACCAACGTCAAGTCTCCAGAGGTGGAGTCCTTGGTGGAGGATGCCTTGGCAGACCTTAACTGGGAGAAGACGGAGGAGTATCTGGCATCGGAAAAACTTTATCAAATTTTATATGAAATTGAGGTGTGATTATGGCAACAGGCAAAGCCAACAAGGTCAAGTTTGGCCTGAAAAATGTACATTACGCACTCCTTACCGTTGGGGAGGAGGGCGAGATCACCTTCGGGACCCCTGTGGCGATTCCCGGCGCGGTCAATCTCTCTATGGACGCCCAGGGAGATCCCAGCACGTTCTATGCCGACGATATGGCATATTACGTTACCACTGCCAATGACGGGTACAGTGGGACTCTGGAGATCGCGCTGATCCCTGACAGCTTCCGAAAAGACATTCTCAAAGAGACAGAAGACGAGACCGACAAGATTCTGGTGGAAAACGTCAGGGCAGAGAGCCAGCCCTTTGCGCTGCTCTTCGAATTTGCCGGCGATCAGAAGGCCATCCGCCATGTGCTGTACAACTGCTCCGCGTCACGCCCCAGTGTGACCGGCAGCACTACCACCAATGCGAAGGAGCCTTCCACTGAGAGCCTTACTCTTACGGCGTCCCCCCTAGCAAACGGCAATGTCAAGGCCAAAACCACCCCGGATACGCCGGATGAAAAATATAATAACTGGTACAAGTCCGTATGGCAGCCTACCGCTGCTACTGCCTGAGAGAGGTAGCATATGGAGAAGATCATTCAGATCGACGGACGCGATATTTGCTTCCGGGCAACTGCGGCCATTCCGCGCCTGTACAGGATCAAATTTGGCAGGGACATCATGCAGGACATGAAGGATATCCAGCAGGCGGTGGAAAAGGCGCAAAACGGCGAGGAACCCATCCCGGTAAAGCTGCTGGAGGTGTTTGAGAATGTGGCCTATCTCATGGCCCGTCATGCAGCTGCTGATATGCCGGAGCATAGCGTGGAGGAGTGGCTGGATGGATTCGATACATTCTCTATCTACGAGGTGTTCCCGGAGCTGATGGAGTTGTGGAGGGCCAACAATACCACCCTTGTGGACAGCAAAAAAAAACGAACCCGATAGACCGGGAAATGACAACTGCGCTGTTCCTTCTGCGGACGGCGCAGTTGGGCATACCTATCCGGGACTTGGATTTGCTTACCATTGGAATGGTGACCGATATGCTGGTAGAGGCAGCCAATGACGGGTATGAGTATGACCGACTCCCCACCCAGGGAGACTTTGACGCATTTTAGGGAGGTGCCGAATGTCAAGAAATCGCATACGCGGCATTACTGTTGAGATTGTCGGTGACACCACCAAGCTGGACAAGGCACTGGCCGGCACCAATAAGCAGTTGTCCACTACCCAGCAGTCCCTTAAGGATGTAGAGCGATTGCTGAAGCTGGACCCGGGCAATGCCGAACTACTGGCCCAGAAACAGCGGTTATTGGCGCAAGCCACAGAGACCACTACTCGGAAGTTGGAGACTTTGCGTCAGGCGGCACAGCATGCCGATGCAGCACTTGAAAGAGGCAAAAACTATCAGGCCAAATATGAACCGTTGAAAGCGGAACTGAATCAGGTTTCTGCCACTATGAGAGGTCTGGAGGCCAATGAGGCATCAATGCGGGAACAGTTGGAGACAGGGCAGATTTCGACTCAGCAATATGATGCCTTTGTGCAGAAACTGGAGGAGACCAGGAAAAAGCATAAAGATCTCCAACAAGCGATAAAAGACCTGGATCAGGAGTTCTCTGGTGCAAGGATGGATCAAGGCCAGTACGATGCACTCCAGCGGGAAATCATCGAGACCGAGCAGGAACTAAATGTGCTGGAAGAGCAGACAAGAGAAAGCACCTCAGGGCTCAAGAAATTTGGGGACGCGGCAAACGAGGTATCCACAAAAGCCGGCAAAGTAAAAGATGCCTTTGAACCGGTGACCGCAGGAATTGTTGCCTTGGGTGCGGCGGCAATCGCTACTGTCCCAGCGACGGAAGAAATTCGGGCAGGCCTTTCCATGTTGGATAACAACGCCCGGCAAGCCGGTGTAGGTATCGATGCAGCCCGACAGGCCTTTCAGAACTTCAATACAGTATCCGGCGAGACGGATAGCAGTATTGAGGCTGTAAGCAATTTGCTGCAAGCTAATTTTACAGAGTCCAATCTTCAAAGGGCGGTGGAAGGCTTGGCCAATGCGGCCATCACGTTCCCCGATACCTTAAAGATCGAATCACTGGCTGACCGCCTGCAGGAAACCTTGGCTACAGGGGCGGCCACCGGGCAATTTGCGGAGCTGTTGGATCGTATTGGATATGGTGCAGAATTTTTCTCCCAGAACCTGGCCTTCTGCACCTCCGAATTGGACAAGCAGAAGTTGGCACTATCTGTATTGGTGGATGGACCGCTGAAAGGTGCTTATGAGGGCTGGCAAAAGAATAATCAGGGACTGGTTGAGAACCGGGATGCCAGCTTGGACCTTCAGATGGCGATTGCCCAGTTGGCGGAGGGCATCCAGCCGCTCATGACTAATCTGGTGGACCTTGCCGCACAATTTCTGGACTGGTTTAACAGCCTGGACGATGGAACAAAGCGGGCTATCGTTGGAATCCTTGGTGTGACGGCGGCCATCAGCCCGATGGCTGGGCTTGTGGCGAACGTATCCAGGGTGCTGCCCAATATGGTGGACCTCTTTGGGAAGCTGGGGGCTAAGGGTCTGATTGTGACTTTGGCGCTGGGGACGCTGATTGGCCTGGCAGTCAAGGTGGCGGATGTCTGGGACGACATGAGTGGTCTGGAAAAGGTTGTCGTGATTCTAGGCGCTGTTGGTGCGGTAGCACTTACCGCAGCGGTAGCTGTGGGTGCATTCCAATCGGCAGCTACTTTGGGACTGGCTGCTGTTGGCATTGCTGCAGGCATTACCGCTATTCTGGTGGCCATCAATTCCGCCACCCAGCGCGCCAATCAGGCTACGCAGGATCTCAAGCGGGCCACAGCTGCCGGGTCGGATATCCCGGGCTTTGCCAAAGGAGGCGTGGTACCGCCTAATCAGCCCTTCCTGGCGGTGCTGGGCGATAATCGGCAGGAGCCGGAAGTGGTATCCCCTTACTCCACCATCAAACAGGCAGCCAGTGATGCGCTGGCGGAGCGGGGAAGTTCTGCAGGTGCAGGCAGAGGAGATGTATACCTGGACGGAACAAAGGTCGGTCGGGTGCTTTATTCCAGCATAGAAAGCGAACGCAGCCGGCTTGGGGTCCAGCTGATCGGAGGACGGCGGTAATGGTAGAACTGGACGGCAAGCAATATAAGGTGCGGGTCAAGATCAAGACCATGGAGCGGTCTTTCCGGGTGGAAGATAGCGACAGATCCGGTCAGGTGAAGTCCGGTCGATATTTCCGCGATATTATCGGAACCTACTATGATTACTCTATGGAGGTGGAGCCGGATCCTGCAGCCCTGGAAGATTACGACTCCTTCTATGAGACAATCAGCGCGCCGGTGGAATCCCATAAGATCGTTGTGCCCTATGGTCAGACGACCATGACCTATGATGCTATGGTAAACGCAGGAAAGGACATTCAGCGGGACAAAATTGGTGGAGTCAATCGCTGGAGCGGTCTGAAGGTCAGCTTTTCTGCTCTGGCACCTCAAAGGAGGCCGGTATGAGTGATACAGTCAATCGCTTGGTTTATGGTGAGCTGATTTTCACAGACCAGGAGATACAGGAGGGAGAGACCTATGAGGCCGCTGCTCTGCTGTCAGATGCGCTGGAGATCGGGACATTTCAGATGGAACTTTATCTCCGGGATGAGAGCAAGGGAGCTGCATTGACCGGTTTTCGGAGGAACGACAAGCTGCTATATTACCACCGGGAAAGGTTGCAAGGAACCTATTACATCGAAAGCGTAGAGCGCACAGGCAAGTTTACCTATACCATAACGGCCAACAATGCGCTGGCGCTGCTGGATCAGTCCGATCACATGGGCGGGATCTACACCGGACAGACCGTGGAGGAGCTGGTGGCAGAGATTTGCAATATTCCATACCAGGTACAGACCAAGTTTGCCAAGGTCAAGCTGTACGGGTGGCTTCCGGTGGCTACCCGGCGGGCCAACCTGGCCCAGGTGCTTTTTGCCGTGGGCGCTCAGGCAAAGGTGGATCAGATAGGGACGCTGCGTATTGAGTCGTTGTGGGATGGTGTGTCATCTACAATCACGCCGGATCGGGTCTTTTGGGGGGATAAAGTCCGTTATGAGGCGCAGGTCACAGAGGTGGCCGTCCTGGAGCATCAATATATTCCTGGTACTGAAGAGATTCAGCTGTTTGAGGGCACCACACAGAGTGGAGATGTGATTCAGTTCCAGGAACCTGTTCACAGCCTGGCGGCCTCCGGCTTTTCTTTGCTGGAGCAGGGTGCCAATTATGCCAGAGTGTCGGCGGGGACCGGTACTTTAACAGGGAAGAAATATGTCCATACCACCAGAGATGTGCGTCAGGCTGTAACACCTGGTGATGTGGCCAATGTGGTGGAGGTCAAGGAAGCCACACTGGTATCGCTGGTCAACTCTGCGGCTGTGGCGGAGCGTCTGGCGGAATATTACAAGTGGATTGAGGCCATGGAAGCTACCGTGGTATACGATGGGGAGCGCCCCGGCGATGTGATCGCGTTTGAGCATCCTTTTGGCGGTGCGTCGGTAGGATGCGTCAAGTCAGCATCTATCACCATAGGCGGCCGGCTGGTGGCCGAAGAGGTGACGGCAATCGGCTATAAACCTCCTTCATCCGATATTGTGGAAATATACGATGTGCGGAAGTTAATTACAACGAATGACCCTATCGTCGTTCCTGATGGCGTTACAAAAATGCGTGCAGTTCTTATTTCCGGTGGGACCGCCGGGCAAAATGGTACCGACGGAGAACCAGGCGCGGACGGAGAAAGCGCATGGTGTTCCGCTGGCGATAACGGAGAATTTACAAGCGACTCCCAAGGTGTTGGAGGTGCAGGTGGAAATAAAGGGTTAGGCGGTTCCGGCGGAAAAGTATATTCTGTGGATATTGAAGTCATACCAGGTCAAATAATTTCTCCTAATATCGGATTCGGCGGTGTAGCTTCTGATACTTCTGGGGAACAAGGCTCCCCAGGTTCTGCTACCACGCTCACCGTCGGTGGAGTAGTCTATACAAGCGACGACGGGAGTGCATCTCCTTCCGGGTATATGGACCTTGTAACTGGTGAGGTTTTTGCGGCGTCCGGTCTCGACGGGGTAGATGGCGGCTCCGGCGGAAAATCCGCGTCAAAATCAGAAAATGCAGAAAGTGGTGCAGACGTTGGAGAAAACACCGGAGGAAAACTGTCGTCTGGAAACAAGGCCGGGGACGATAGTAAATATGGCCCGTGGCTTTATCAATCCAGTTCGGATGATAAGCGCCAGAAAACAAATGAACTTAATCACTACTCATACAAGGGCTATACCAGCTACAGGAGAACCGCAGGAGGTGGCTTTAGCTCTTCGGGTAGTCAAAAGACTATAGGCTACACGCACGGAAACCCGATTGTAGCCGGAACCGTATACAGCGAGTTTTTAAATTACTCTGTCCCATCTAATGCGACTGGTACCTTCGCGTATGCAAACAGCTCTATGACGGAAACCCAGGTAATCGATCAGGGTTATGAGGATAAGCAAAGAGTTTATCAATGGACCCATAGCGCGAGGAGAACTTATAAAAGAGGCCGCGCGGAAAGTACCTATGGAAACCTTGGAGCCGGAGGTGGTGGCGCTGCGAACGGCGTGAACGGAAGTGACGCTACCCCAACCTGTGAGGGCGGCGCAGGCGCTGACGCAGTTACCCCGGAAACCCCGGATAAAATTGGAACGGGTGGAACCGGAGGCAGCGGTGGAGGCGGTGGAGGCGCTGGTGGCAATGGGCTTATCTCTGTAGAAGGGAATGACAGGGATGTTGCCTATTCTAAATACCAGTCTGGTATGCCGGGCGGTCCTGGTGGAAGATTCGGGAAAGGAAGTGCTGGTGCGCCCGGAGGGATAATCCTTTATTATGGGGAGCCGAAAGTAATCGTATCTGGACCAATAAAGGAAAGAAATAACCGTCAATTTTTGGACCAATATGGTAGACGCTTTATAGTGTGAGGTGAGTTTTATGACCACAGAAGAAAGACTCGACGCTTTAGAGCAGGCCCTGAGAAACATGAAGGCCGCGCAGGAACCGACCAAGTATTATACCAGCAAGTACAGCGGTGAGGAGATCGACGCTCTGCTGGATGTTGTGGCGGCTCAGCAGACGGCAGCAGAATGATTTTCTGCCTGGGCGCATGAGAACATACAGCATCTTTCTCGGAGCGGTCATAGGTGGGAGGTAGTGCTATGATCAAGTTTGATAATTGGCGCATAACGAATGAAGGAAAGGTGTTGGCCCGACAGTATGACAACCTGACGCGGGAACTGAGGGTAGAGGGGATCATCCCGAAGGGCTGGATCTGGGATCTACTAGTGCAGGCAGGCAAAAATCTGGATGTTATCAGCCTAACTCAGGGAGAAAATAGCCTGTCCGTGATGCTTACGGCTGAGATGCTGGCCCTGCCCGGCTACTATACCCTGCAGCTGCGGGCTGCCCAAGGGGAGAAAGTGCGCCATACCAACATGATCCGGGTATATGTGCCGGCGAGCCTGTCCGGGGATGCACAGTGGCCGAAACTGCCAACCGAATTTTCCCAGGCTGAGGAAATCATCCGGGATCTCAACGCGCACCCGCCGATCCCAGGGAGCGAGGGATTCTGGGAGATCTGGAACACAGAAACGGATCAATACGAGAAGTCAGACCTGCCTCTCCCATCCGGCAGTGGTGACGGGTATGCTATCGGGTCAGGCCTTAAATTGGACAAGGGGAGCAACACCCTGTCGGTAGATACAGCCGACCATGTAGAGGCTGATAACTCAAGACCCATCACCTCTGCAGCTGTGTTCGTCGCCGTCGGCAACATCGAATCTCTTTTAGAGACTATTTAAGGAGGGAAAATCCATGAGCATCCAGACCGAGATTACCCGCATTGAGAATGCAAGAAACACCATGCGAAACAAGGCCGTTGAACTGGGTATCGCCGAAGGCACCGCGAAAATGGATGTGCTGGCGGCGGCCTTTGACGGCATTGTGAACCAGGGCGCCGTATCCGCCACCGTGATAGAGGGCGACACCTACACCATCCCGAAGGGCTATCACAACGGCAGCGGCACGGTTTCCGGAGCCGCAGGCGGTGGCAACTACAACCTGCAGAGCAAGCAGGTCACGCCCACCAAGCAGCAGCAGAACGTGACCCCCGACTCCGGCTATTACGGTCTGTCCGACGTGACGGTGGGAGCAATCCCCGCCCAGTATCAGGACGTATCCAGCGTCACGGCAGCCGCCGCTGACGTTTTGGCAAACAAGAATTTCGTGACCAAGGACGGCCAGCTGACTGCCGGTACCATGCCCAATATTGGCGCTGTGTCTGAGACCCTTGACACGACCAAAAAGTCATACACCGTGCCAAAGGGTTACCACTCCGGCACCGGTACAGTGAGTATTGCTACTGAGGAAAAGATTGCGACCCCCACCAAGGCCGCACAGAACATTATTCCAACCACGGGCAAGGTGCTGAGTAAAGTCACGGTGGAAGCGATCCCGGATGAGTTTGTTGATACCTCCGACGCCACGGCGGCGGCCGGTGAGATCCTGGCCGGCAAGACCGCCTATATCGGCGGATTGAAGGTGGA
>NZ_CALWOJ010000017.1 GCF_944383115.1 uncultured Flavonifractor sp.
ACTTCATTCTACCAGGGTTCTGTATGAACTTCTTTTTATTTTCCTAAAGTGTTGCACTTGATAGTATAATTCACCATCTGAAAAAGGACACCGCAGGCCTTTTGGCCTGTGGTGCCCTTTCGCTTTTTATTGCAGTGTGCCGTCGGGGGCGATGACCGCAACCTGGAGCGGGATATCCTTGCCGCAGGCCGCTGCGGCGGCCTGGACCGCCCGCTGGATGCCGCCGCAGCAGGGTACCGTCATACGGGCCACGGTGATGCTTTTCACATCGTTCTGCGTCAGAATGGCAGTCAGTTTCTCAGTATAGTCGCCCTCATCCAGTTTGGGACAGCCGATGAGGGTCACCTTGCCCTGGATAAAGTCCTGATGGAAATTCCCATAGGCATAGGCGGTGCAGTCGGCGGCGATGAGCAGGTGACAGCCGTTGAAGTAGGGTGCGTTGATCGGCGCCAGCTTGATCTGCACCGGCCACTGGCGCAGCTGGCTGGGGACAGAGCAGGCGGACGGGGCGGACGCTTCCTCCCGGCGGATCGCCCGGCTCATGCTGCCGGGGCAGCCGCAGGGCAGGGGAGCGGCGGCCCTCTCCCTGGCTGCCTTGGCTGCCAATACGGCGGCGTGGTCATAGGCGGGAGCCTCCCGCTCTTCAAAGGTGATAGCGCCGGTGGGGCAGGCGGGCAGGCAGTCCCCCAGTCCGTCGCAGTAGTCCTCCCGGGTGAGTTTGGCTTTGCCGTCCACCATCTCGATGGCTCCCTCATGGCAGGCGGCGGCGCACAGGCCGCAGCCGTTGCACAGATTCTGGTCAATCTTTATGATTTTGCGTTTCATGGATCAAACGCCTCCTTCGTATGGATGTGGGATCAGAGTATCAGAGATGGAGCCTTTTGTATGTTGTAGAAACAACAAATCAAACAAAAAGATAGATGTCCGCGCTCTGGCACAGACATCTATCTTTTCATTCCGTCGCAAAACTCAGTCTCTGAGATACTGCTTGACCAACTCCTGAAGCAGCTCGTCCCGATCCAGCTTGCGGATGAGGGCCCGGGCGTTGTTGTAGTTGGTGATATAAGTCGGGTCCTCCGAGAGGATGTACCCCACGATCTGGTTGATGGGGTTATATCCCTTTTCCTGAAGGGAGCTGTATACGGAGGTCAGCACCTTTTTGATCTCAGGATCTTTTTCATAGTGGATGCTGAATTTGCGCGTGTAATCAGTCTCCATACCTGTCGCACCTCCCGGTTTAAATCTGTTTTTCATTGTAGCCGAAAATGCCGGCCCTGTAAAGAGGTGGGGAGAAAATTTATCAATCTTTAAGATGTTGGAAAGAAAAATGCCAGGCTGATGCAACCATTGGATGGGTGCTGTGGTATTATGGATACCAGGGGAGGAGCGGGCCTTTGTTTACGGGCATGAACAAAGGCGGAACCGCCGGCCCCAGGATGCCCAAACGAGAGGTGAAGCGCCATGACAGACGAGAGGACCGCTCAAGCGCAGATTGCCCGATGGGGGGACATGGTGTGGCGGCTGGCTCTGGCACGCACCCGCCATATCCAGGACAGCGAGGATGTGTTCCAGGAGGTGTTCGCCCGTTTTTTTCGCCATGAGGAGGAACTGGAGAGCGACCAACACCGGAAAGCCTGGCTCATCCGCTGTACCCTGAACTGTACCAATACGTTGCTGTCCGCCCGCTGGCGGACCAACCTGCCTCTGGAGGAGGCGGTGACGCAGTGTATGGCACCGGAGGACCGGCAGGTCTACAGCGCGGTGCTGGCCTTGCCGCAGAAGTATCGTACCGCCATCCATCTGCACTACTATGAGGGTTATACGGTGGATGAGATCGCCGCCCTCACCGGGGCCAGGGCCGGCACGGTGAAGAGCTGGCTGTCCCGTGGGCGTGAAAAGCTGGCGGCGGAACTGAAAGGAGACGATTGACCATGTTGGACGGATATAAACGGGCCAACGATTCCCTCCATCCCACCCATTCCGCAGTGGAACGGGCGATGAAGGGGGAAACTCCCAAGCGGAGAAGGAAGCCTCTGAAAGCACTGGTTCCGGCAGGTGTGGCGGCTGTGGCAGCCGTGGCCCTGCTCATCACCGGTCTCCCCGGCCCCGGGGGCGAAATGGGAGGCGGGCCGCTGTCCGGCAGCGCCTATGCCATCGCCCTGCCGGAGTACCCGGATCTGCCCAAGCACCCCGTCGAACCCCTGGGGGGCAGCGACGCGGAGTGGGAGCAGTTCAATGAAGACCTGGATGTTTATCTGGATGCCTGGGAGACCTACCAGGATGAGGCCGCCAGCCTGCGCGATACCCCCGATCTGACCGCTGCCCTGAAAGATTATACCGGCACCAGCGCCGCCCTGGCTCTGGCGGGGGAGGGTAACCGGGTCTATTCTCCCGTGTCCCTGTGGTTTGCCCTGGCCATGCTGGCCGAGACCACCGGTGGGGAGACCAGGCAGCAGGTGCTGGATGCCCTGGGCGCCTCCGACGTGGAGCAGCTGCGGGAGTGGGCCGACATCCTGTGGCACACCCTCTACCTGGATGACGGCACCGCCACCACCCTGCTGGGCACCTCCATCTGGCTCAGCGAGAAGTTAGACTTCCACCAGGACACCCTGGAGCGGCTGGCGGAGTACTACTACGCCGGCTCCTTCCGGGTCCCCATGGGTACCGGCGAGGCGGACAGAGCCATCACGGAGTGGGTATCGGAGCAGACAAAGGGGCTCATCGGCTCCGACGGCAAGGTGCTGACCACCAGGGCCGAGACTCTGGCGGTGCTGGCCTCCACACTGTACTTCCAGGCCCGGTGGAGCGACCAGTTTGATCCCAGCCTCACGGCGGAGGATGTGTTCACCGCCGCGGACGGCAGCGAGACGGTGGTAGACTTCATGCACAAAACCCAGACCGCCGGCTTCCTTCGGCAGAACGGCTACCAGGCGGCCAGCCTGGGCACCACCGGCGGCACGATGACCTTTGTGCTTCCCGATGAGGGGGTCACCCCCGCCGAATTGCTGGCCGACCCGGATTTTCTGACAGAACTCACCGATTCTGACAGCAAGATCTACGGCGAGGTCCAGTGGTCGGTACCTAAGTTCGACGTCAGCTCCGACCTGGATCTGCTGCCGACGCTGACGGGTATGGGGATCACCGACGTGCTGTACAGGGGGACCGCCGACTTCACCCCCCTCATCGACATCACTCCGGTGTGGCTGGAAGAGGCCAGACAGATCGCCCGGGTAAAAGTGGACGAGGAGGGGGTGGAGGCCGCCGCCGTCACCCTGCTGGCTGTCGACGCCCAGGAGGCCATCGTGGAGAACCCCGCCGTGTGCGTCATGGACCTGGACCGTCCCTTCCTCTTCGTGATCCGGGATGGGGACACCGTCCTTTTTGTGGGCGTGGTGGAGGCGATGTGAACAGCCCTTCTTGCTGCGGCGATCCGACTGAAAAGAGAGACACGGCCATGGCCGTGTCTCTCTTTTCTTATATTCTCGTCAATCCTGGAATGGCACAATAGGCTTAATTAGATATGGAAGTTACAGACTGGCGCACTGTGCTTCGATATCGGCTTCACAATCTTTCATCGCCTGGAGGGTGCGCTCCAGCAGGTCGTTCAGCTCCCAGCCCAGCAGCTGGGCGCCTTGCGCAATGGTCTCCCGGGAGCAGCCGGCAGCAAAGCGTTTATCCTTATACTTTTTCTTCAGGCTGGAAAGCTCCATATCCTGAACGCTTTTGGAAGGACGCATCAGGGCGGCGGCGCCGATCAGGCCGGTGAGTTCATCCACCGCAAAAAGGACCTTCTCCATCTGATGTTCCGGCTCTGCGGTGCCGTCGGTCATGCCCCAGCCGTGACTTACCACCGCGTGGATCAGGGCAGGATCTATCCCTTCCGCCTCCATGATTTCCCGGACCTTGACGCAGTGCTGGTCGGGATACTGTTCAAAATCCAGATCATGGAGCAGACCGGCGGTAGCCCAAAAGTCCGCTTCCGCTCCGTACCCCAGCTGTCGGGCAAACCAGCCCATGACGGCCTCCACCGTAAAAGCGTGGCGGAGATGGAAGGCCTCCTTGTTGTATGTTTTCAACAGGTCCAGGGCCTGCGCTCTGTTTAATTCCATGGCAGACAGCCTCCTTATCATGCTTTGCTGCATTATAGCACACATGACCATCCAATGCAAAGCCCGCCCGACCTGTTTTCAGGTCCGGCGGGCTTTGCGGGGAAATAAGACGCTAGGGCTGGACGGGCGGAGGCAAGAAGGTTTGGCCCCCGATGCCTTCCAGCGGAAAGAGGGGCGCATGGTACCGGGCGGCAAGACGCTCAAGACGGTCCAGGGAATCCACCTGTCGGTACTGGGCGCTGATGCGGTCCTACACATGGGCGGGCAAGTGATCGAAATATTCCTGTGCCCGGGGATTATGGCGGAACAACATATAAAGGTCGGTATAGGCTTGACGCATGAGATCACCCCGATCTTAGGGTGCGCAGATCAAAATAGGGCTATCATGCAAGTTTATGGTAAAGTGATCAAAAATGCCATGCGGATTTGAGCAAAGACAGGGCCGGAGCCATATCCTGGGCAGCCACCTGGGTATAGCCAAGGATGAGCGCGGGGGGGCGATGGTCGGGGGGCGGCGTCAGATCGCAGATGGACAGGGGGGCTACGCCCACGCCTACCTGAGCTGCCCGGGCAGCCAGTTCCCGCTCGTCCCAGCCATCCTCCATCCACAGCAACAGGTGAAGCCCGGCGTCCCCGCCGGCAAAAGAACCCACCTGGGACAGCCCAGTCTCCCGGGCAGCTGCCAGCAGAGCTTCCCGCCTGGCTTTATAGCGGGTGCGGGTGCGATTCAGGTGCCGCTCAAAATGACCGCGATCCATGAACCGGGCCAGCGCATACTGCTCAAAGGAGGGTACGGTGGAGGAATAAAACCAGAATTCCTTCCGCCACCGCTCCAGCAAATGAGGCGGCAGTACCATGTAGCTGATACGCAGGGAGGGAGCCAGGCTTTTGGCAAAGGTATTGAGATAGATGACCCGCTCCTCGCTGTCCAGGCTTTGCAGCGCGGGAATGGGGCGGCCTGAGAAACGAAACTCGCTGTCGTAGTCGTCCTCCAGAATATACCGCCCCGGCCGCTGGGAGGCCCAGCGCAGCAGGGCCTGCCGTCGGGGGACGGGCATGATGATACCCAGCGGGAAGTGATGAGATGGGGTGACGTGGACGATCTGAACTCCGTGCTTGTCCAGTTCCTCCACCATCAGGCCCTGACTGTCCAAAGGGATGGGGGCCACCTGGGCGCCGCAGCTGGTCAGGATGCGGTGGGTTTTGGTATAGCCGGGATTTTCCACGCCGTAGCGGCCCTCCCGGCCCAGCAGCTGGACCAGCAGATTGGTGAGTACCTCTGATCCGGCCCCCACTACGATCTGCGCGGGATGGGCGCGGATGCCGCGAAAGCGATACAAATGGGCGGCAATGGCCTCCCGCAGGGCGGGTACGCCCTGGGGGTGCGGCGTATTGAGCAGGGTGTCCTCCTGTTGGGAAAGTACTTCCCGCATCAGCTTGGCCCAGGTGGCAAAGGGGAAAAGCGTAGTGTCCACCGTACTGGTGGAGAAATTATAGCGGAATACCGGCCGGGCCGGCGCCTCCGGAATGGGAAGGGGCGTTGCCGGGGCCTTGGCGGGCGCGGCCTCCGCCGCCTGAACAAAAAAGCCCCGCTTGGGCTGGGACTGGAGATAGCCCTCTGCCAGCAGCTGATTGTAGGCGCCCTCCACCGTCACCACACTGATCTTTAAATGAGCGGCCAGCGCCCGCTTGGAGGGGAGCCGTTCTCCGGCGGCCAGCCTGCCCGCCTCGATCTCTCCCCTGATGTGGCGGTAGAGCTGCTCGTACAGGGGCATTGGGGCTCCGCTGTCCAGAATGGGTGTAAGCATAAGGAACCTCCTGTCTGACCTGATTGTTTCTCTTATATAATATACATAGCATCAGTCCAGATGGCAAGGAGAATCAAAGTCCATCGAAACAGGTCCCACGATAAAAAATATACCCGCCGCGACCTCCGTATGAAAGGTACAGCCGGGGACATACTGAGAACAGACAAAGAGAAGGGGAGGCACGGCCCATGCAGGGAAAGGTGGAAATTTGCGGCGTTAATACGGCCAAACTGAAAGTGCTGAAAAATGAGGAGACTATGGAGTTGCTCCGCCGGGTGAAGCAGGGGGACATGGGGGCCAGGGAACAGCTGATTGCAGGAAACCTGCGGCTGGTTCTGTCTGTGATCCAGAAGTTTACCAACCGGGGCGAGAGCGCCGACGATCTGTTTCAGGTAGGCTGTATTGGACTGATCAAAGCCATCGACAATTTCAACACCGATTTGGACGTGCGTTTTTCCACCTATGGCGTGCCGACCATACTGCCACTGGGGAAAAAGATACGGGCGCTGTGGGCAGGAGGTCGGCGCCGATCCCTGGGGGGGTGGCCCAATCTTGAACGGGGAAGTAAGCCGTGATAAAATAATGACAATGAGAACAGCGTGTCTATGGAGACGAAAGGAGGCGGGGGCGGAATGAATGCCGCGATGTCCAAACTCAGCGTTGCGGTCCGCAAGCCGGCGGTCAAGTTTGTGGGCAAACCTACGCCGGTGACCTATATCGGGCCGGGGAGAGCCAAGGAAGTAGGGCGGCTGCTGGGGTTGCTGGGGGCAGGAAAGGCCCTGGTGATCACCGGCTCTTATCTGTATCAATCCGGCCAGCTGGAGGGCCTGCTGGACGGCATCCGAAAGGCCGGGGTGGAGTATACGGTATTTTGCGGCGTGCAGCCCGACCCTACGTTTGCCGTGGCGGACGACCTGGCAAAAGCCTGCGCCGGCTGCCACGCGGTGGTGGCGGTGGGCGGCGGGTCGGTGATAGACGCCGCCAAGGCGGCGGCCGCCGCCGCGGCCAATCATACCAGGAGCGCGGCTTTGGTGGGAGTGATGAAGGTGCGCCGCCATCCCCTGCCTCTGATCGCGGTGCCCACCACCGCAGGGGCCGGCAGCGAAACTACGCTGGCTGCTGTCATATCGGATCCTGTTACCCATGTGAAAAGACAGCTGCTGGACCCCAAACTGGTACCCATGTTTGCCATTCTGGACCCTGAGCTGACCGTAAGTTTGCCTGCCCATACCACCGCTTATACGGCTATGGACGCGCTGACCCACGCACTGGAGGCCTATGTGTCCCGCTACGCCGATGCGGAGACTGACCGGCAGGCCCGTATTGCCATCCGGCTCATTGTTCGGTATTTGCCCCAGGTGCGGGAAAACCCCGCCGATCTGGAGGGACGGGAGGGACTGCTTACCGCGGCGTTCTTTGCCGGTATGGCCTTTACCCGCACTTATGTGGGCTATGTCCACGCCTTTGCCCATGCCATCGGCGGCAAGTTCGGGGTGTCCCACGGACTGGCCAATGGGGTGCTGCTGCCCCATATCATGCGCTACTATCTGCCGGTATGTAGCGGACGGTTTGCCGAGTTGGGCAGGATGCTCAAACTGGGTATGCCCGGCGATACCGATGAGATCAAGGCCAGACGCTTTGTGAAACTGCTCTACAAGCTGAAGCGGCAGATGGAGATTCCCGCCCGGTTGGAGCAGTTTCCCGCTTCCGCCATCGAGGAGGTCATCGACCTGGCGTTTCAGGAATGCCACGGCACTTATCCGGTACCCCGGTACTTCTCGCGGGCCCATGCCCGAAAGCTGATGGAAGCGGTGTGCGCCCAGGAAACATCATAACGACCGTTAAACGGACGGAGGGACAGCCTTGTATGGGTTGCCCTCCGTTCTTTTTTGTCTGTATCCAATGCCGGGCGGGCATACTGAGACGGGAGGCAATCATATGGTAGTGCGACGGTATATCAATGGAAAACCGGTTTCCGGCAAGGATCTGCCCCGTCAACAGGTGGACAACCCGGTGCTGATCCAGCTGCTGCGGCAGGCCCGCGCCCGGAGCCGGAAGAAGGGGTTCCAGGAAAAGGAATTGCTCTGAAGCGGCGGTTCCGATACAATAAAGAAGCCCCGGGACAGCGCCCGGGAAAGGAGTCAATGTGAAGGAGGAAACAACTTGCGGCCAGCCCCTGCGGGCCCTCTATATTCGGGTGTCTACCGAGGCCCAGGCAGAGGAGGGCTACTCCATCCAGGCCCAGACCGAGCGGTTGGAGGCCTACTGCAAAGCGATGGGGTGGGGCAACTACCGTTTTTATACCGACGGCGGCTACAGCGGCAGCAATCTGGACAGGCCGGAGATGACAAAACTCATTGCCGACGTGCGGGCCGGACAGGTGTCCACGGTGGTGGTATTCAAGCTGGACCGACTGTCCAGAAGTCAGAAAGACACCCTCTACCTCATTGAGGACGTATTTCTCCCCAATGGGGTGGACTTCATCTCGCTCAACGAGAGCATCGATACCTCAACGCCCTATGGGCGGGCCATGATCGGCATCCTGTCCGCCTTTGCCCAGCTGGAGCGGGAAAACATCTACCTGCGGACCCGGATGGGCATGGTAGAGCGGGTGCGGCAGGGCTACTGGATGGGAGGGGGCGGGGTGCCCTTCGGCTACGACTATGACCAAAGTTCCGGTATCTTAGTGCCCAACGCAGACGCCCCCAGAGTGCGGCAGATGTACCAGCTTTACCTGAAGGGATGGTCCGCCCAGCGGATCGCGGGCCTGATGGGGCTGAAATACGATAAGCTGGTGACCCAGATCCTCACCCGCAAGAGCAACATTGGGATCATTACCTATAAGGGGGAGGAGTACAAGGGCCTCCATCAGCCCATCGTGCCGGAGGAGCTGTTCTACCTGGTCCAGGACCGTATGCGGGATCGCTCGGTCAAAAACCGCACCGCCGCCGGACACCGGCACCTGCTGACCGGCCTGGTATACTGCGGCGCCTGCGGCGCCAGGATGCGGTACATCCGCTGGGGTAAGCAGGGCTACAAACTGCGCTGCTACGGCCGGGACCCATCCAAACCCCATATGCGCAGAGGAGAAAACTGCCAGGCGGAGGCTGTCTGGGCGGAGGATCTGGAGGAGCAGGTACTCCACGATCTGTTTCAGGTATCCGCCCGGCTGGGAGAGGAGAAGGAACTGCTTCCCGATCCTATGACCCAGCTGGAGGGGGAGATGGAGCGGCTGGAGGGCAAACTGCGGCGGCTCTACCAGCTCTTTGCCGAGGGGGAGGACCCGGTCCTGGTGGACGCGGTGCGCCAGGTGCGGCGGCAGCTGGAGGTGCTGCGGCAGGAGTACGCAGCCGAGGAGGCAACCCGCCGCCGGGCCGCCCGGCTGGAGGAATTACGGGATCAGGCCGCCGGTATCCGGGATGCCTGGCCCTGCCTCACCCAGGAGGAGCGGCAGACGGTGATCCGGGACTGTGTGGACCGCATTGTGGTGAATGGGCCGGAGGTGGAGATCTACTACACTTTTTTACAGCAGGACCCCAAGGCATAACCCGTTTTCCCCACGGGTATCCTCATGCCGATGATCGTAGGGGAAATCAGACGCTATCTGAGAGACAATTCCTCCCTCCGGGTATCCCGGTCCATGCGGGACACCGCCTATCGGGTACTCCAGGCCAAGGAGAAGTTCATGAACGAACACCAGCGGGAGCCCAGCATGGAGGAAATTGCCAAGATGCTGGAGCTGAAGCGGGAGGACGTGGTCTTTGCGCTGGACGCCATTATGGACCCGGTGTCCCTTTACGAGCCGGTATACGAACATGGCGGAGATACCATTTGTGTGATGGATCAGGTCAAAGATGCGAAAAACACCGACGAGAGTTGGCTGGAGCATATTGCTTTGAAGGAGGCGATGGAGCGCCTCAACGACCGGGAAAAACAAATTCTGCGGATGCGTTTTTTTGAGGGCAAGACACAGATGGAGGTGTCCGCCGAGGTGGGTATTTCCCAGGCCCAGGTGTCCAGACTGGAAAAAAGTGCGATCAACCGGATGAAAAAGGATCTCTGAAGAACAGATTGCGGATTTGGGGCCGTCATGATACAATGGAGGGGACAAAACGACGGAAAGGAGTTCTGATCCCCATGAGCTTTGTACTGCCTGAGTATCATGCCCCTGATTTTACCCAGCCCATGTTCCAGAACGCCCCCAGCGTGACCTTCCGCTCCGCCCCCAGGGACGGGGTGGCGCCCGAAGGCTACCATGCCACCAGCATTTTCCCGGAATACTTCAAGATTAACGGAGACTGGCTGCTGGCAGAGGAGAGCCGCATGGACTGCGTGGCCGTCCTGCGGGATGGTAAGATTGCCGTGGTGGAGTTCCGCAACCTGAAAGAGGGCGAGCCGGTGGTAGTAGGCCGGACGGAGGATGCCTCGGAGGGTATCTATATCCACGCTGACGGCTTTGACAGCGACAAGAGCGAGCAGGAGACCTTCTCCTTCCGTCAGGGTCGCTCCCGGGAGACCGCCTACTCCATGGATTACGACTCCATCTATGAGCTGCTCCGCCATGAGAAGGACCACGGGCGCATTCTGTGGGTCATGGGCCCCGCCTGCGCTTTCGATCACGATGCCCGGGACGCCTTTGCCGCCCTGGTACGGGGGGGCTACGTCCACGGCCTGCTGGCGGGCAACGCCCTGGCCACCCACGATCTGGAGGCGGGCTATCTCCGCACCGCCCTGGGCCAGGACATCTACACCCAGAAGAGTATGCCCAATGGCCACTATAACCACATCGACACCATTAACGCTGTCCGGCTGGCGGGGTCTACCGCCGCCTTCGTCCACTCCGGCAAGGTGAAGGACGGCATCATTTACGAGTGTGTCAACCATGATGTGCCCTTCGTGCTGGTGGGCTCCGTCCGGGACGACGGCCCCCTGCCGGAGGTATACGGCAATGTGTATGAGGGCCAGGACGCCATGCGGGCCCTGGTCAGAAGTGCCACCACCGTCATCTGCATGGCCTCCACCCTCCATACGGTGGCCACCGGCAATATGACGCCCTCCTACCGGGTGGTGGACGGGGTGGTGCGCCCGGTGTATTTCTACTCGGTGGACGTGTCCGAGTTCGCGGTGAATAAGCTGCGGGACCGGGGCAGTCTGTCGGTACGCACCATTGTGACCAACGTACAGGACTTTGTAGTTAACGTCCGCAAGGGCGTCATGTAAAAGCAGATGCCGCGGCCCCGGGGCTGGATGCCCCGGGGCCGTTTTTTCTGCAAGGGAGGCAGATCTGTCTGGTTTGGGGGATAAAATCAGAAATGGCCATATCATTTCCGAAAAAGATGTGTTATGATAATACTGTTGAAATCTCCCATGGAGGGCAGAATAAGCATGAAAAAACTCAGATTGATCCTGGCGGCGGGACTTTTCCTGCTGTTGACAGGCTGTTTTTCCCAGTCGGTGGATGATCTGTACGCGCCGCCCAGAGCGCCGGACGACTACCTGAAGCTGGACAACAAAATCAATGAGGTTCTCAATGCCGGGGGCGAGTACGCCGCGCCGCTGACGGGGGAACTGACCCAGAAGGTACAGCTTCAGGATCTGGACGGGGACGGTGTGAAGGAGGCCATTGCCTTCTTCCGGGTCAGTTCCTCGGAGCGGCCCCTGAAGATCTATATTTACCGCCAGACCGGTGACGACTATGAGGTTGCCGCCATTATTGAGGGCGAGGGGTCGGCCATCAACTACGTTTCCTATGAAAATCTGGATGACAGCCCCAGCAAAGAGATCGTGGTCAGCTGGCAGATGATGAGCGACCAGAACCATTCCCTGGCGGCCTATTCCATCCATGAGGATCAAGTGCTGGAACTGATGCGTACCAATTATACCAGCTTTGAGATCTGCGACCTGGACCAGGACGGCATGGACGAGATCGTGGTCATCCAAACGGGGATCACCGAGGAAAGCAACCGTGTGGAGTTATATAACTACAACGACGGTATGCTGGCGTTGGATTCCTCTGCTCCTCTGTCCCGCAACGTGACCGGCCTGCCGGAAGGGGGCGTCAGGACAGGGTATTTGCAGGGCAATATACCGGCGGTCTTTGTCAGTTCAACCTATGGACACAGTGGAAGCGAAGCGGTCTATTCCAACACGTCCTATAGTCAATCCGGTCATATCACCGATATTTTTGCGTGGAAAAACGGACATATCCAAAATATCACACTGGACGCCGAGACCGGAGAAAGCGATAATACCATCCGGTGGTATACGGCGGTGACGGCCAAAGACATCAATAACGACGGTATTCTGGAGCTGCCCGACCCCTATGCGCTGCCCGATTCGGGAAGTACCAGCATCGCGGTGAATTTCTGGGCCATCCGCTGGCGCCAGTATGACATCAACGGGAATTCCCACCCGGTATTCACGACCTATTACAACGACCAGGACGGCTGGTATTTCATTCTGCCGGAGGCGTGGGACGGTAAAATTACCCTCTCCCGCAACGATGTGGCCGGCGGAGGCGAGCGGGCGGTCATTTTCTCCTACTGGGAGGGAGACGCCAGCGTGGATCCGGCTCCGTTCCTGATCATCTATACCCTCAGGGGAGATAACCGGTTTTTGCGGGCCAATATGTCGGGAAGATTCCGCCTGCTTGAGGGCGATGACGACAGCGATACCATCTATGCCGCCCGCTTCATTCAGAACAGCTGGGACTGTGGGCTGGATGAGAGCGGTGTGAAGGCGCACTTTGCATTGATCACCAACGATTGGTCCTGACGGACGATAAGGAGGGAACGGGATGAAGAAGGTACTCGTACTGGAAGACGAGGCCAACATCCGCAGCTTTGTGGTCATCAACCTGAAGCGGGCGGGCTATGAGGCGATCGAGGCTGAGACCGGCGAGGAAGCCCTGGCCCAGCTCAAACGCAATCCGGACATCAAAGTGGCGCTGCTGGACATCATGCTGCCCGACATGGACGGCTTTGAGGTGTGCCGCCGCATTCGGGCAGGGGACAATAACATCGGAATCATCATGCTCACCGCCCGCACCCAGGAGATGGACAAGGTCACCGGCCTGATGACCGGCGCGGACGACTATGTGACAAAGCCATTTTCTCCTGCCGAGCTGACGGCCCGCATTGACGCGCTATACCGCCGTACCGGCGGTGTCGAGGCGGTGGACACCGGCGAGATCAGCCAGCCGCCCTTCCTGCTCAATACCCGCAACCGGACGCTGGAGAAGAACGGCCAGCGGGTCAAGCTGACTCAGGTGGAGTATTCCATTATGAAGCTCTTTATGGATAACCCCGGCAAGGCACTGTCCCGGGAGGAGATCCTGGATTCGGTTTGGGGCCGGGACTACTTTGGCGAGTTGAAGATCGTGGATGTGAATATCCGTCGCCTGCGCATCAAAATTGAGGACGATCCCACCAATCCCACCTTCATAACGACGGTGTGGGGCTACGGCTACAAGTGGGGCTTCTGACAACGCCAAGCGACCAGCCGAAGCGGCATTTTGATCAAACCCAGGTGGTGAAACAACGATACTATGAAAAAAATCAAAGGCATCCGCGGCATTCGAAAACGGTGGATGGTCAACTCCATCAGCGTTGTGCTGTTTATCGTGCTGCTGGCGGTGACGGCCTTCTCCGCCGCTATGGGCAGCTATTATTACTCCACCCTCAGCGAGTCCCTGTCCCAAAAGGCGGAGAGCGCGGTGCGCAGCTTCAACTACTATCGTACAGGGGATTCCTATTATGAATATGCCCGCACGCTGGTGGGCGGAGACCAGTCCAGCGACCGGCTGGAGGTGGAGTTTCTGGATGCCAGCGGCCAGATCCGATATTCCAGTTCAGATCTGACGGCCTTTCGCTCCCCGGGCACCCCGGATATTTCCAAGGCACTCAGCCAGGGCAAGACCGAGGTGTGGACCGGCTCCGATCCCAGCACCGGAGAACATATTATGGCGGCGTCCAGTCCCCTCATCATCAACGGAGAGGTAGTGGGGGCCATGCGCTACGTTACCTCCCTGCGGAACGTGGACTGGCAGATCGTGATCGTGGTGGCCATCTCCCTGGGCATCGGACTTGCCATTCTGGCGTTCGTCTACTTCTCCAATCTGTATTTCGTTCGCTCCATCGTGGAACCGGTGGCAGGTATCACCGATACCGCCAAGCGGATCGCTGCCGGTTCTTACGGCGTACAGATCGAAAAGCAGTATGACGACGAGATCGGCGATCTCACCGACGCCATCAATGATATGTCTCTGAAGATCAACCAGAGCGAGAAGATGAAGAACGAGTTCATCTCCTCCGTGTCTCATGAACTGCGCACCCCGCTGACCGCCATCAACGGCTGGGCGGAGACCATCATGCACGGGGAGGTGCGGGACGGCGCCGATGTGAAGAAGGGCATGGGGATCATCGTCTCCGAGGCCCGGCGTCTCACCAACATGGTGGAGGAACTGCTGGAATTCTCCCGTATCCAGGACGGCCGGTTCACCCTGTCGGTGGAGCCTATGGACATCAAGGCGGAGCTGGAGGACGCGGTATACACCTACCGGGAGTTCTTCCGCCGGGAGGGCATCGAACTCAACCACTTCGATTGTGATGAGGAGTTCCCTCCCATCGAAGGCGATCCCGAGCGGCTGCGGCAGGTGTTCTGCAACCTGTTGGACAACGCCGCCAAGCACGGCGGTTCGGGCAAGCGGATCGACACCGCCATCCGCCGGGAGGAGGATATGGTGGTCATCACCATCCGGGACTACGGGCCTGGTATCCCGGAGGAGGAACTGCCCCACGTCAAATACAAGTTCTACAAGGGTTCCTCCAAGGCCAGAGGCTCCGGTATCGGCCTGGCGGTGTGCGATGAGATCGTCAGCCGCCATGAGGGCGTACTGGAGATCGGCAACGCCGAGGGCGGCGGCTGCATCGTTACCGTCCGCCTGCCCATCCAGGCCCAATGAGGCAATGTCAGGGAAATAGAACATTTGTTTGAAAAAAGAGACCCGCACCCCTTGCAATTGGGGTGCGGGTCTGGTACAATATACAAGATATCAATCACAAAAGCAAGGAGAACTTAGAACGCATGTCGAAACAGACGAAACGTTCCTGCGATACGCCGTATAAGACCATGATCGGCGGCCAGGCCCTCATCGAAGGCATCATGATGCTGGGGCCGGAGAAGAAAGCCGTGGTGGTCCGCAAGCCGGACGGGGAACTGGCCGAGCAGGTGGAGGAGCGGGTGCTGATCAAAGATAAGCACCCGGCGTTGGGGTTGCCCTTCATTCGGGGCGTGTTCAATTTTTGCTCCTCTATGGCCAACGGCGTCAAGGCGCTGATGTACTCGGCGTCTTTTATGCCGGAGGACGAGGATGAGCCGGAGGAACCCTCCAAATTTGAGCAGTGGCTGGACAAGCATCTGGGCAGCGAGAAGGCGGCCTCTGCCCTGGTCACGCTGGCGGTGGTACTGGGTATTTTCTTTTCGGTGGCCCTCTTTATCCTGCTGCCCACCGCGCTGGTGGGCCTGCTGGGCCACTTCACACCGCTGGCCATGTGGCTGCGCAACCTGCTGGAGGGTGTGGTCCGTATTGTGATTTTTGTGGGTTATCTGGTACTGTGTTCCCACATGAAGGACATCCACCGGGTCTTTCAGTACCACGGGGCGGAACACAAGACCATCTTCTGCTATGAACACGGCCTGCCTCTGACGGTGGAGAACGTCCGCAAGCAGCCCCGGCATCATCCCCGCTGCGGTACCAGCTTCCTCTTTGTGGTCATCGTGGTAAGCATTCTGCTCTCCAGCGTGGTGTTTTCCTTTGTAGAGGTGACCAACACCTTCCTGCGGATGGGCCTGCATCTGCTGCTGCTGCCGGTGATCGTCAGCCTGACCTATGAATTCAATCGCTTGGTGGGCCGGTACGACAACTGGTTCACCCGCTTTATGTCCGCGCCCGGTATGTGGCTGCAAAACTGGACCACCTTCGAGCCGGACGACAGTATGATCGAGGTGGGTATCCGGGCCTTCACCCTGGTACTGCCCCAGGAGCAGGGCAAAGACAGATGGTAGCACCCATGCAGGGGCTTTGAGAGAGAAAGAAGAGAGACGAGGAGTGGTTACGCATGGCAACCACCTACAACAACCTCTACCTGGACGCGCGCCGCCGCCTGCGGGAGGCCGGCGTGGAGGGCGCCCAGCTGGAGGCCCGGGAACTGGTGTGCGCCGCCGCCGGGAAGAGCCGGGAGCAATACTACCGGGACATGGCCCTCTACGCCTCCGACCCGGTGGAGGAGAAGCTCCGGCAGCTGGTGGAGCGGCGGCTGGCCGGGGAGCCGGTGGCCTATCTCATTGGAGAGTGGGAGTTCTACGGCCTTACCCTGACGGTGAACCGGGATGTGCTGATCCCCCGCATGGACACCGAGGTGCTGGCCGAGCGGGCCATTTTGCTGGCACGGGCCGCCGGAGAAGGGGCCAGGGTGCTGGACCTGTGCGCCGGCAGCGGCTGCGTGGGCCTGGCGGTGGCCTCCAACGTACCCGGCTGCCGGGTGGTGCTGGCCGACCTCAGCCAGGCGGCCCTCAAAACCTGCAAGCAGAACATACGCCGGTGCGACCTGAACGCCAGGGTGACCTGCGTCCAGGCCGACGCGCTGGCGCCGCCGGAGGCAGCCCTCTGGGATTTTGACGTCATCGCCTGCAACCCGCCCTATATCCCCACCGGGGACATTGCCGGGCTGGATCGCTCCGTCCGGGATTATGAGCCTCGCTCCGCTCTGGACGGCGGGGAGGACGGGCTGGACTTTTACCGGGCCGTTGTCAGCCAGTGGGGTTCCGCCCTGCGCCTGGGAGGGTCCCTGCTTTTTGAAGTGGGCGTGGGACAGGCTGCCGATGTGGAGCGCCTGATGGCGGAACATGGCTTTTCCGATGTGCAGTCCAGCCAGGACACCCAGGGCATCTGGCGTGTCGTGGAAGGTATCATGAAAGGATGAGGATAGATGGCAGAGAAGAAGAAATCCGTGGTGGAGAGCGCCGCTCCCGCCTCTGATAAGAAAAAGGCTCTGGAGACCGCCATGGCCCAGATCGAAAAGACCTACGGCAAAGGTTCCATCATGCGTCTGGGCGATAACGCCGACATCGTGGTGGAGGCCATCCCCACCGGGTCCTTGTCCCTGGATCTGGCGTTAGGCATCGGGGGCGTACCCAAGGGACGTATTGTGGAGATCTACGGGCCTGAGTCCTCCGGTAAGACCACCCTGGCCCTCCACATCGTGGCCGAGGCACAGAAGCGGGGCGGGGAGGTCGCCTTTATCGACGCCGAACACGCCCTGGACCCCTACTATGCCCGTGCCCTGGGGGTGGACATCGACTCCATGCTCATCTCCCAGCCCGACACCGGTGAGCAGGGCCTGGAGATCTGCGAGGCTCTGGTCCGCTCCGGCGCCATCGACGTGGTGGTGGTGGACTCGGTAGCCGCTCTGACTCCCCGGGCCGAGATCGAGGGCGACATGGGCGACTCCCATGTGGGCCTGCTGGCCCGGCTGATGAGTCAGGCCCTGCGCAAACTGGCCGGCTCCATTGCCAAGACCAACTGCGTGGTCATCTTCATCAACCAGCTGCGGGAAAAGGTGGGTGTTATGTACGGCAATCCGGAGGTCACCACCGGCGGCCGGGCCTTGAAGTTCTACGCCTCCGTCCGCATTGACGTGCGGCGGGTGGAATCCTTGAAGAAT
The DNA here is from genome assembly GCF_944383115.1 of uncultured Flavonifractor sp. Lineage (GTDB taxonomy): Bacteria > Bacillota > Clostridia > Oscillospirales > Oscillospiraceae > Flavonifractor. The sequence goes on from NZ_CALWOJ010000017.1 coordinate 17,641, forward strand.
GGCTCGGAGATCATCGGCAACCGCACCCGGGCCAAGGTGGTCAAGAACAAGGTGTCGCCTCCCTTCAAGGAGGCGGAGTTCGACATCATGTACGGCGAAGGCATCTCCAAGGTGGGCGAGATCCTGGATCTGGCCGCCAAGCTGGATCTGGTGCAGAAGTCCGGTTCCTGGTTCGCGATGGGGGAGACCCGGCTGGGCCAGGGCCGCGACGCCGCCAAGCAGTATCTGAAGGACAATCCGGAAGTGTGCGACAAGCTGGAGGCCGACATCCGTAAGAACGCCTACAAGCTGATGAGCAGCCAGGCCCGTGCCGCCGCCCGTGCCGCGGGCCGGGCCGTGGATGTGTCCGCCGAGGACTTCGAGGATGCGGATCAGTAAGCTCTCCCCCTCGGAGCGGGTTCAGGGCCGCTGGCTGTGCCACCTGGAGGATGGGACCATCCTGCGTATCACCGAAAATGAGATCGTCGCCTTCGGGTTGTGTTCCGGGCTGGAACTGAGCCAGGAGCAGCTGGCGGCGGTGGAGCGGGCGGCCAAAGCCGCCGCAGTGCGGGATAAGGCTTTGGATCTGCTCTCTGCCCGGCCCCTGTCCCGGAAGGAGTTGGTGGACAAGCTGACTGCCCGTCCACGGAATAGGGACAAGGAGCCCATTGCCGACCGGGAGAGCGCCGAAGCGGCGGCCGACCGGCTGGAGGAGTTGGGCTACCTCGACGACCAGGCCTATGCCCGCACAGTAGCCGACCACTATGCCGCCAAGGGCTGGGGGCCTGCCCGCATCAGGGAGGAGCTGTACCGCCGGGGCGTGCCCCGGGACTACTGGGACGGCGCGTTGGAGAATCTGGAGGCCCCAGACGACGCCATCGACGCCTTTTTACAGAAAAAACTCCGTGGGGCGGATCTCACCGACCCCAAGAGCTATCAACGGGCGGCCAACGCCCTGGCCCGCCGGGGATTCCGGTGGGAGGACATTAAGGACGGCCTGCGCCGGTACGGCGGGGCACTGGAGGAGGAATTGTAATGGATACCCGGGAAGCCCTGACCACGCGCCGCAGCATCCGCCGCTATAAGTCCGATCCCATCCCTGAGGACGTTCTGAAGGAGATTTTGGAGGCCGGACTGGTTGCCCCGTCCGCCATCAACCTGCAGCACTGGTACTTTGTGGCCGTCCAGAGCCCTGACGCCCTGGAGGAGGTCAAGGCTATCATGGGCGGCGTGGTGGAGAAGTTCACCCCGGTACTGGAGCAGCGGTTTGCCCGCAACCCGGAGCAGGTGGGCATCACCAACAAGTTCCTCTCCACCCTGGGCGGAGCCCCGGTGTGTGTGCTGGTGTTTTTCCTCAAGCCGGACTATCCCGACCGGGACGGCGCCATGCAGAGCGTGTCTGCCGCCATTGAAAACGTGCTGCTGGCCGCCTGGGACAAGGGAATCGGCTCCTGCTGGCTGTCCGCCCCCCAGCGGATGGGCTTCGGGCCGGCCTTCCAGCAGCGGTTTGCCCCTGACAAGGGGGAGTTTGTGGCGGCCATCACCCTGGGCTATCCCGACCAGCAGCCCAAAATGCCCCCCCGCCGGGAGGGCAGATATACCATCGTGTAAGGAGACAGTCTCTTGAAGATTGCATTTGTATCCCTTGGCTGTGCCAAGAACCTGGTGAATACCGAGCAGATGATGGCCCTGGTGAAGGCCGCCGGCCATACCGTCACCGGCGACCCCGAGGGAGCCGATGTGGCGGTACTCAACACCTGCGGCTTTATTGACTCCGCCAAGAGCGAAGCCATCCAGAACATTCTGGAGCTAGCCGCCCTAAAAGAGCAGGGCAAGCTGGGCAAGCTGCTGGTAGCCGGCTGCCTGACCCAGCGTTACCGGGACGAGATTCTGGAGGAGCTGCCTGAGATCGACGGCATCCTGGGCACCGGCAGCTATACCGACATCGTGCCTGCCATCGACGCCATGATGGAGGGGGATATCCCCACCTACTTCGGGGATATCGACCACACCATCGAGGACGGGGCGCGGATGGTTTCCACACCCTCTTATACCGCCTTTCTCAAGATCGCCGAGGGGTGCGATAACCGGTGTGCCTACTGCGTCATCCCCTCCCTCCGGGGCCGGTACCGCAGCCGCACGATGGAGTCTCTGCTCTCCGAGGCCAAAAAGCTGGCCGACGATGGGGTGCAGGAGCTGATCGTCATCGCTCAGGATATCACCCGGTACGGTACCGACCTCTACCATAAGCGGATGCTGCCGGAATTGCTCACCGAGCTGTGCAAGCTGCCCTTCCACTGGGTACGCCTCCACTATCTGTACCCCGACGAGCTGGACGATGCCCTCATTGACGTCATTGCCCGGGAACACAAGATCCTCAAGTATATCGACATACCCCTTCAGCATATCAATGACCGTATTCTCAAGGCCATGAACCGCCGCTCCACCAAGGCGGAGATCATCGCCCTGCTCCAAAAGCTGAGAGAGCGGCTGCCCGGCCTGGTGCTGCGCACCTCCCTCATCTGCGGCCTGCCCGGCGAGACCGAGGAGGAGTTTGAGGAGCTGTGCGATTTCCTGCGGGAGAGCGGCATCGAGCGAGCGGGTATTTTCCAGTTCTCTCCCGAGGAGGGGACGCCCGCAGCCGTTATGCCTGACCAGGTGGACCCGGACATCGCCAAGCGACGGGTGGAGCTGCTGGTGGAGCTGCAAAGCCGGGTGATGGACGCCTGGAACGAGAGCCGCCTGGGGGAGACCCTGGAGGTGCTGTGCGAGGGCTTTGACCCGGAGATGGGCTGCTATGCGGGCCGGTCCTATGCCGATTCCCCCGACGTGGACGGGAAAGTGTTTTTCACCGCGGCGGGTCTGGTACCTGCGGGCAGTTTTGTCAATGTACGGATCACCGGCACCAGCGATGGTGACCTGACCGGGGAAATAGAGGAGTGACGTGTTTTGAATACCGCCAATAAGCTGACCTTGCTTCGGGTACTGCTCATCCCCATTTTCCTGGTGGTACTCTACCTTCAGTTCCCTTTCCATATGTACTATGCCCTGGCTGTGTTCATCCTGGCCAGCGTCACTGATTTTGTGGACGGCTATATCGCTCGCCACTACAACATGATCACCGACTTCGGCAAGTTCATGGACCCCTTGGCGGACAAGATGCTGGTTATGGCCGCCCTGCTGTGGTTCGTGGAGGTAAACCGGTTCCCCGCCTGGGCTCTGCTCATTGTGGTGGTGCGTGAGTTTGCCGTCACCGGCCTGCGGCTCATCGCTGTAGAGCGGGGGAGAGTCATCGCCGCTGCCTGGTCGGGCAAGATCAAGACCGCCTCCACCATGGTGTGCATCTGCCTGATGCTGGTGTTCCATAACCTCACCCTGGATGTGGTGTGTGTGGCCCTTATTTTGGCTACCACCATTTATTCCGGCATCGAGTATTTTGTAAAAAATAAGGATGTCATTGACTGGAGTAAGCTATAATGCTGGACTTCAACAAGACGTTGGAGGAGAATCGGCCGCTGATCCATCCAACTTGCGTGGTGAAAAACTGCACCTTCGGCCGCTATGTGGAGTTGGGGGACCACTGCATCGTGGAGGAGACCCATGTGGGGGATTACACCTACCTCTTCGGGTCCAACGATGTGATTTACTCCCACATTGGCAAGTTCAACTCCATCGCCACCGGAGTACGCATCAACCCGGTACAGCACCCGGCCAAGACCCGGGCGGCGGCTCACCATTTCACCTATCGCTGCGCCCACTACGGCTTCGGCCCCGACGATGAAAGTTATACTTCAATGGCGGCGGGACAACCACCGTGTCACCACGGGCAATGACGTGTGGATCGGCCACAACGCCGTTATCATGGCGGGGGTCACCCTGGGCCACGGCGCAGTGGTGGGAGCGGGGGCCGTGGTCACCCACGACGTGGCCCCCTATGAGATCGTGGGGGGCGTGCCCGCCCGCCACATCGGCTGGCGGTACGGTGAGGACACCATTGCCGCCCTTCTGCGCATCCAGTGGTGGGACTGGAGCCATGAGGAGTTGCAGGAGCGACTGCGGGACTTTGACGACGTGGCTTCCTTCTGTGCCAAGTATGACACGGGTGTTCGTTGACTTGACACCAAATGGGAAACGTGGTAGTATACTACGGTAATGGAATAGCGCGAGGAACGGAAATAGTATCCAGCGAGTACCCGCCAGAGAGGGAACGTCACCGGCTGAGAGCGGTCCCAGGGGGTAACTGGAGAATGTGCGTCCGGGAGCGCGGGGGATGTGGACGCCCCCCGGCTGGCCCCGTCATCGGCCTTTGAGTGAGAAATGAGAGTGGAACCGCGATCTTGTCGCCTCTTATGCGTATGCGTAAGAGGCGTTTTTCTTTGGAGGTGTTTTCCCTGACCCGACTTGGCGAGACCCTGCGGGCCTATCAGGCCCGGGACCCGGCGGCCCGCAGCCGCCTGGAGATCTTTTTGCTCTATCCCGGCGTACACGCCATTATTTACCATAGGTTTGCCCACTTCCTCTACCGGCACCACCTGAAATTCCTGGCCCGGTTCGTCAGCCAGTGGAGCCGGCACTGGACTGGTATTGAGATCCACCCCGGGGCCAAAATCGGTCGCCGGTTCGTCATCGACCACGGTATGGGCATCGTCATCGGCGAGACCGCCGAGATCGGGGACGACTGCCTGATCTACCACGGGGTCACCCTGGGCGGTACCGGTAAGGATCAGGGCAAGCGGCACCCCACTCTGGGCAACAATGTAATGGTGTCTGCGGGCGCCAAGGTACTGGGCCCCTTCAAGGTGGGGGACAATTCCCGCATTGCCGCCAACGCGGTGGTACTCAGCGAGATCCCGCCCAACGCCACCGCTGTGGGCGTACCAGCCAGGGTGGTGCGCATCGCCGGGGAGAAGGTGGACTACGCTTCCTCCGTGGATCAGATCCACGTTACCGACCCGGTACAGAAAGAATTGCAGGCCATCAGCTCCCGGCTGGAGTGGCTGGAAAAGCTGATGGATGAACAGGCCAGAAGCCAAAATCAATAAGGAGCGAATTGCCATGAAACTGTATAATTCCGCAAGCCACAAGAAAGAAGGCTTTATCCCCCATGAGCCGGGCAAGGTGACCATGTACACCTGCGGCCCCACGGTGTACCATTTCGCCCACATCGGCAACCTGCGCAGCTACCTGATGGAGGACGTGCTGGAGAAGTTCCTCCGCTACGACGGCTACGACGTGAAGCGGATCATGAACATCACCGACGTGGGCCATCTGGCCTCCGACGCCGACACCGGCGAGGACAAGATGGTGAAGGGCGCCAAGCGGGAACACAAGAGCGTCATGGAGATCGCCCAGTTCTATACCGACGCCTTCTTTGCCGACTGCAAGAAGCTGAACATCAAGTACCCCGATGTGGTGCAGCCCGCCACCGGCATGATCGACGACTATATCAAGGTCATTACCAAGCTGCTGGACACCGGCTACGCCTATGTGGCCGGGGGCAACGTATATTTCGACACCTCCAAGCTGGAGAAATACTATGTGTTCAACGACCACGACGAGGAGGACCTGGCGGTAGGCGTCCGGGAAGGCGTGGAGGAGGATCTGAACAAGCGCAACAAGAACGACTTCGTGCTGTGGTTCACCAAGTCCAAGTTTGAGGACCAGGCCCTGAAATGGGACTCCCCCTGGGGCGTGGGCTATCCCGGCTGGCACATCGAGTGTTCCTGCATTTCCATGAAGTACGCCGGGGAGTATCTGGACATCCACTGCGGCGGCATTGACAACGCCTTCCCCCACCACACCAACGAGATCGCCCAGTCGGAGGCCTATCTGGGCCATCCCTGGTGCAAATACTGGATGCACGTCCATCACCTGAACACCAACGACGGCAAGATGAGCAAGTCCAAGGGCGAGTTCCTCACCGTCTCCCTGTTGGAGGAGAAGGGGTACGATCCCCTGGTCTACCGCTTCTTCTGCCTCCAGTCCCATTACCGCAAGAGCTTGGTGTTCTCCTGGGAGAACCTGGACAACGCCAAGGTGGCCTACGACAAGCTGGTGGCACGGGTGGCCGCTCTGTCCGACGACCCCGCCCCGGTGGACGAGGAGGCCGCAGCCAAATACAAGGCCGCCTTCATCGAGGCGGTGGGCAACGACCTGAACACCTCCCTGGGCGTCACCGCCCTGTACGATGTACTCAAGGCCGACACCAGCGACGCTACCAAACGGGCCCTCATCGATAGCTTCGACCAGGTGCTGGGTCTGGATCTGCTGAAAAAGGCCGCCGCCCAGCGGGAAAAGGCCGCTGCCCCGGTGGAGGGGGCCGAGGAGATCGAGGCCCTCATTGCCAAGCGGCTGGAGGCCAAAAAGGCCAAGGACTGGGCCACCGCCGACGCCATCCGGGATCAGCTCAAGGAGATGGGCGTGGAGATCAAGGACAGTAAGGAAGGGACCACCTGGACCCGGGTATAAGTTATGGAATCAGCGCCCGCCGGCAATGTCGGCGGGCGCTTTTATTTTATAAATCTGACCTTATAAAATAGAATAAAATTGACGCTTTTAAAAAGATCAGATTAAAACTATACTGGAGCCACAAGAAAAAAGAAGGAAGGCGTTCCGGTATGGTGAATTAAACAACCAGACGTATGGTCATGGCGGCGCTGCTTGCGGCGCTGACCACCGCGGCTACCATGGTGATCCGGATTCCCACCCCGACCCTGGGGTACATCCATCTGGGTGACAGCATGGTGCTGCTCTGCGGCATCCTGCTGGGGCCGGGACTGGGCGCGGCGGCGGCCGGAATCGGGTCAATGCTGGCCGACCTGTTCGGCGGCTTTACGGCATGGGCGCCGGGGACCTTTGCCATCAAGGCGCTGACGGCGCTGGTGGGCGGGAGCCTGTATCGCCTTTGCCTGAGCCGGGAACACATCGCCCCGCCGTTGCGTGTGATTTTGTGCGGCATTCCGGCAGAAGCGGTGATGGTCGCCGGTTATTTCCTCTATGAAGTGGGAATGATGGCCCTGGCAGGCAGCAGCCTGATTGCCGCTGCCGCCGCAGTACTGGCAGGCGTACCCTTCAATGTGGTGCAGGGATTGACGGGGATCGTGGTAGCGGTTGTGCTGCTGCCGGTACTCAGCCATGCAGGAGCTGGAGTGGAGATGCCGTCCCACAGAAGGAAGAGCCATAATTGCTGATTAAAAAAGCGCCCTCCAATGGAGGGCGCTTTTTTATCCACGCAAATAGGCCAGGATATCGGCGGCGTTGGTGTCCGGCTTCACCTTGGGCATCACCTTTTCTATGACGCCGTCGGGACTGATAACGAAGGTGGAGCGGACCACCCCCATGGACACCTTGCCGTAGTTCTTCTTCTCCTGCCACACGCCGTAGGCCTGAATGGCGGTCAGCTCCGGGTCGGAGAGGAGAATGAAAGGCAGCTCATGCTTCTGGGCGAACTTCTGGTGGGAGGCTACCGAGTCCTTGCTGATGCCGATGACCACCGTATCCAGGGCCTGGAATTCGTCGTAGGCGGCGGCGTAGCCGCAGGCCTGCCGGGTGCAGCCGGGGGTGTTGTCCCGGGGGTAGAAATAGACCACCACCCGCTTGCCTCTAAACTGGGACAGGGTGACGGGATTGCCCTCCTTATCGGGAAGGGTGAAGTCGGGGGCCAGGGTTCCCACTTCCAGCATATCAGGGTTCCTCCTTTAGGAAAACATAGTGTTGATGATCGGAATGGGCGGGGGAGAAGGCGTAGCCCAGCCGGTGGAAGGCTTTCAGCTCTTCCGCCTGTTGGACGTTATGCTCCGCCATCCAGCGGACCATCTCTCCCCGGGCCATCTTGCACATGGTGCCCTTTTCCACCACCTTGCCGTCCTTCTCCTCGCCAAAGGTGCAGGTGAGGAAGGAAACGGCGGGGGACAGGTGGGGGGAGACCGCTTTGCTGTACTCCTTGGAGGCCAGATTGACCACCAGATCGGTCTCAGCGGCCAGGGTCGCTGCCAGCTTATCCCCCCAGAAGGCGTACAGATCCTTGTGGCCGTCCACCTTCAGGGGAGCGGCCATCTCCAGCCGGTAGGGGGTTACCCCGTCGAAGGGGCGCAGCAGCCCGTAAAAACCGGAGAGGATGCGCAGATGTTCCTTCACATAGTCCAGCTGCTCCCGCTCGAAGACGCCGGGGGCCATGTACTGGTACTGGATGCCCTCATAGGACAGCAGGGCAGGGGTGAGGTTCTTCTCCAGGTCCATGTGGGCCAGCCGCTCCAGGTTAAGGGCGGCGATGGAATCGTTGCACTTCCACAGCTTTTGCAGCGCGGGGCCGTCCATCGCCTTCAAAGCCGCCAGCAGCTGCCCGGTCTCAGGCAGGAAGGTAGGCAGACTGTCGGGGGAAAAGCTGTCGGTGTCCACCCGCATTTTCTTGGCTGGTGAGATGATGATGCGCATGGATCCCTCCCGGCTCAGGCCATTTTCTCCTTGATGTGGGACAGGCGGTCCAGGGCCTCCAGCAGCGTCTCGTCCTTCTTGGCAAAGTGGAGGCGGACGATGTTGCGTACGTCCTCCATGAAGAAGGAGGTGCCGGGTACGGCGGATACGCCCACCTTTTGGGCCATCTCCTCGCAGAATTCCACGTCGGTCTGGCCCTTTTTCAGATAGGGGGCAATGTCGGCCAGCACGAAGTAGGTGCCCTGGGGATCGGTAAAGGGAATGCCGATATTCCGCAGCCCGTCGGTGAACAGCTGCTTCATGTGGGCGTAGTGGGCGCCGAACTCCTCATAGTAGCTGTCGGGCATCTCCAGGCCCACGATGGCTGCTTCCATCAGGGGAGAGGCGGCACCTACGGCGTTGAAGTCGTGGTATTGCTTGATCTTGTCCATCAGGTGCTTGGGAGCGATGGCGTAGCCCAGCCGCCAGCCGGTGATGGAGTAGGTCTTGGACAGGGAGGAGCAGGACACGGTGCGCTCCCACATGCCGGGGATAGAGTTCATATAGGTATGCTTGTGGGGGGCGTAGACGATGTGTTCGTACACCTCGTCCATAATGGCGTACACGTCATACTTGATACACAGGTCTGCAATGAGCTGCAGCTCCTCCTCGGTGAACACCTTGCCGCTGGGGTTGGAGGGGTTGCAGATGAGGATGGCCTTGGGGTGTTGCTTGAAGGCATCCTCCAGCACGTTGGGATCGAAGCCGAAGGCGGGGGGTACCAGAGGCACATAGATGGGCTCACAGTCGGCAAAGAGGGCCTGGGCGTGGTAGTTCTCAAAATAGGGGGAGAAGAGAATGATCTTATCCCCGGGGTTGGTGAGGGCGAAGATGGTGTCCACCATAGCCTCGGTGGAGCCGATGGTCACCACCATCTCCGTGTCCGGGTCCAGGGTACGGCCCATAAAACGGCCGCACTTTTTGGCCAGGGCCCGGCGAAAATTGGGGGCGCCCATTGTGATAGGATATTGGTGGGGGCCTTCGTAAGCTACCTGGGCCAGCCGGTCCAGCATGGCCTTGGGCGGATCGAAGTCGGGGAAGCCCTGGGCCAGATTGATGGCGCCGCAGGCCAGAGAGATACGAGTCATCCGGCGGATCACGGAGTCGGTAAAATACTGGGTCTTTTTACTCAACGGCTGCATAACGGTTCAACCTCATTTCTGAATTAGTGGACGCCCAGCGCCTCGCCCCGGGCGGGGGGCATTCCATTGGCCTGGAGCAGATTGGCCAGCCCCACGGCGTCGGCCACACGGAAGATCATGCAGGCCTGGCCGTTCACCTGACCAAAGACCGAGTAGACATACTCCACATCGACGGACTCCTTGGCCAGCAGGGAAAGAATGCGGCCCAGGCCGCCCGGCTCGTCGGGTACCACCACCGCCACCACAGGAGTCATGGAGACAATGAAGCCATGCTCCAGCAGGAGGGCGGCCGCCTGCTGGGGCTGATCCACGATCATGCGCAGTACGCCGTAGTCGCTGGTCTCGGCAATGTGGAGGGCCCGCATGTTGATTTGCTTGTCGGCCAGGATGGCGGTGATCTCCGCCAGCTGTCCCGCCCGGTTTTCCAGAAAGACAGAAATCTGTTGGATGGTCATAACCTTGCTCCTCTCTTAGATCTTCCGCTTGTCGATGACGCGGACCGCCTTGCCCTCGCTGCGCTGAATGGACTTGGGAGCCACCAGACGCACCTTGGCGTAGATACCCAGCATGGCCTTGAGGGCAGCCACCACCTGCTTCTCCTTCTCGGCCACCTGGCTCAGCTGGTCGGAGAACATCTCCGGAGTCATCTCCACCAAAACCTCCATGGTGTCGGTGTTGTTCACCCGATCCACGATGATCTGATAGTTGGGGGCGAAGCTCTGGCCCATGAGTACCGTCTCGATCTGTGACGGGAACACGTTGACGCCCTTGATGATGAGCATATCGTCGCTGCGGCCCATGGGCTTGCTCATCTTGATGTGGGTGCGGCCGCAGGAGCAGTCCTCGTGCTTGAGAATGCAGATATCCCGAGTACGATAGCGCAGCAGGGGGAAAGCCTCCTTGGTGATGGAGGTAAATACCAGCTCACCCTTGGACCCCTCGGGGAGGACCTCCCCGGTCTCCGGGTCAATGATCTCGGCAATGAAGTGGTCCTCGTTGATGTGCATGCCGCTCTGGGCGGAACACTCGAAGGCCACGCCGGGACCGGACAGCTCGGTGAGACCATAGATGTCGTAGGCCTTGATGCCCAGAGTCTCCTCAATGTTCCGGCGCATTTCCTGGCTCCAGGCCTCGGCGCCGAAGATGCCCGCCTTCAGGGGGATCTGGTCGGGGGTGAGGCCCATCTCCTTCATGCTCTCGGCCAGGTAGGCGGCGTAGGAGGGGGTGCAGCACAGGATGGTGGCGTTCAGGTCCCGGATGAACATGATCTGCCGCTCGGTGTTGCCCGAGGAGGTGGGGATGGTGAGGCAGCCCACCTTATGGGAGCCGCCGTTGAGACCGGGGCCGCCGGTGAACAGGCCGTAGCCGTAGCTCACCTGACACACATCCTCGTTGGTGCCGCCGGCGGCCATGATGGCCCGGGCACAGCAGTCCTCCCACAGGTCGATGTCGTGCTGGGTGTAGAAGGCCACCACCCGCTTGCCGGTGGTACCGGAGGTGGACTGGATGCGCACGCAGTCCTTTAAGGGACGGGCCACCAGGCCGTAGGGATAGGCCTCCCGCAGGTCGGCCTTGGTGACGAAGGGCAGCTTGTGCAGGTCGTCCACACCCTTGATGTCCTCGGGGGTCAGGCCCTTGTCCTCCATCTTCTTGCGGTAGTAGGGCACGTTGTCCCATACATTGCGCACCTGCTTGACCAGACGCTCATCCTGCCAGGCGCGGATCTGCTCCCGGCTGGCGCACTCAATGTCTTTTTGGTAGTAACGCTCCATGCTTCTCTCTCTCCTCGTGGTTCAGGAATTTCTGCCCAGGTGGAAGGCTTTGCGGTTAAGTTCCAGGAATTTCTCCGGTACGCTGCGGGTCAGGGCCTGCTGCCAGGCCTCCTCCGGCAGGTCGAAGTACCGGGAGAGGCGGCCCATGAGTACCAGGTTTACCGCCTTGGAGGAACCGGCCTCCTCGGCCAGGGCCAGGGCGTCGATGGCGTCCACCAGCAGACCGGCCTTATTCATCTGGCCCACCAGATCCTCCGGGTAGGCGGCGGCGCCGGTAATAACCGGCATGGGGTTGATCTGCTGGGTGTTGGTGATAATCCGGCCGCCGGGTTTGAGGAAGGCGGTGTAGCGGGCGGCCTCCAGCAACTCAAAGGAGATGATGAAATCGGCCTCCCCCTGGTCAATGATGGGGGAGTATACCTTGTCGCCGAAGCGGACGTAGGTGACCACGCTGCCGCCCCGCTGGCTCATGCCGTGAACCTCGGATACCTTCACGTCATAGCCCTGATCCAGCAGCAGACGGCCCAGCAGCTTGCTGGCCAGCAGGGAACCCTGGCCGCCTACGCCTACGATCATAATGTTTTTCGTATCCATGTTCACACCTCCTCACCCGTCTGGAGGGCGTCAAACTTACACAGCTGCTGGCACACGCCGCAGCCCACGCACAAGGTGGCGTCCACCCCGGCCTTGCCGCCGACCACCGAGATGGCGGGGCAGCCGATCTTCATGCAGGCCTTGCAGCCCACGCACTTGGCGGTGTCCACCGTCAGGGGCGCCTTGTGCTTGACATATTTCAGCAGGGCACAGGGACGGCGGGAGATAACTACGGAGGCCTCGGGGGCGGCCAGCTCTTCCTTGATAACGGCCTCGCACTGGCTCAGGTCGTAGGGGTCCACCACCCGCACACGGCGGATACCCACCGCCTTGCACAGGGACTCCAGGTCGATCTTGGTGCAGGGGTCTCCCTTCAGGTTGAAGCCGGTGGTGGGGTTCTGCTGATGGCCGGTCATGCCGGTGATGGAGTTATCCAGGATAATAACAGTGGCGTTGGACTCGTTGTAGGCGATGTTGACCAGGCCGGTGATGCCCGAGTGCATGAAGGTGGAGTCGCCGATGACCGCCACCGTCTTGCCGTCCATCTGGCCGCCGGAGGCCTTCAAAAAGCCGTGGATACCGGACACCGAGGCACCCATGCAGATGGTGGAGTCGATGGCGGACAGGGGAGCCACCGCACCCAGGGTATAGCAGCCGATGTCGCCCAGCACGGTGAGCTTCATCTTGTTCAGGGTATAGAACAGGCCACGATGGGGGCAGCCGGCGCACATGACGGGGGGACGGTTGGGAATGTTGGTCTCCAGGGCCTTGCCCGCCTCAGGGGCGGTACCCAGCTTGGCGGCCACCTTGTTCTGACTCAGCTCGTCGATGAGGGAGAAGGAGGTCTTGCCCTCCACCTCCAGGCCCAGCTCACGGCACCAGGTCTCCAGGAAACCGTCCAGCTCCTCCACCACCACCAGCTTGTCCACGCCGGCGGCAAAGTCCAGGATCAGTTTGGAGGGCAGGGGCCACACCATGCCCAGCTTGAGGACGGGATGTTGATCTCCCACCACTTCCTTCACATACTGATAGCTGGTGGAGGAAGTGAGAATGCCCATGGAAGGGTCTCTGCCGGGTTCCACCCGGTTCAAATCGCAGGTCTCCGCCCAATTTGCCAGAGCCTGGGTGCGCTGCTCCACCACCGGATGGCGCAGCTTGGCGTAGCCGGGCATCATAATGTATTTGGCGGCGTTTTTCTCGTAGGGCCGGGCGGGGGGCTCCACTCGCTCCCCGGTCTCCACCACGCTCTGGGAGTGGGACACACGGGTACACATCTTGAGCAGCACCGGGGTGTCAAACCGCTCGGACAGCTCATAGGCCGCCTTGGTGAAGGCAAGAGCCTCGGCGGAGTCTGCGGGCTCCAGCATGGGCAGCTTGGCCGAGCGGGCGTAGTGGCGGGAGTCCTGCTCGTTCTGGGAGGAGTGCATGCCGGCGTCGTCGGCCACGGCGATGACCATGCCGGCGTTGACGCCGGTATAGGCGATAGTGAACAGAGGATCGGCGGCTACGTTGAGTCCCACATGCTTCATACCGCAGAAGGACCGCTTGCCCGCCAGACTGGCGCCGAAGGCGGTCTCCATGGCCACCTTCTCATTGGGGGCCCATTCGGCGTACACCTCGGGGAACTTGGCCACCGCCTCGGTAATCTCGGTGCTGGGGGTGCCTGGGTAGCTGGAGACAACGGCGCAGCCCGCCTCATAGAGGCCACGGGCCACGGCTTCGTTGCCGAGCATCAGGGTTTTCATGGTGCATTTCTCCTTTTCCAGAGGCAATCGGAAAATAGTGAATTGTCAAACTAAGTGCAACAGGAAGTAAGCTCAAAGTCCCATAATTCCTGAGCAGAATGAAAGTTAAGAA
>NZ_CALWOJ010000018.1 GCF_944383115.1 uncultured Flavonifractor sp.
TTGATGTACACATGGTTGCCGGTGGCCTTGGAAAAGGCGGTGCTGTAGACCAAACTGGTGTTGCGGATGACCCCGGACAGTACGCTGCGGGCCTCCTTGAACTCTTTCAGGGTGAGCATGGGGCAAGACTTCCTCTCTGATAACGGAATATAGTTTTAATGATACTGACTTTTGCAGGGAAAGTCAACGTGTTCTTGACACTGCCGGGAGAGGCACGGTACAATGCCTCTGGATGGACGTACAACTGTAGTTGGCATACATAAAGTGCGCTGCAAGGTGAGAGCAGCGCACTTTTTGACATGAGACGGACACAACTTTCTGATAAGTTTTGGCTGAAAGGAGAGGAGCGGCATGGCGGATCGCATTTTGGTGGTGGAGGACGAGGACCGCATCCGCAATATCGTCCTGGACTATTTTGCCGTCCACGGCCTGGACTGCGACTTGGCCCGGGACGGGGAGGAGGCCCTGGATCTGCTGCGGGACAACGACTACGATGCTATTTTGCTGGATGTCCTTATGCCCAACCTGGACGGCTTCGCCGTGTGCCGGGCGGTGCGGGCCCGGAGCCGGGTGCCCATCCTCTTCCTTACCGCCCTGGGAAGCGAGGAGGACGTACTGCGGGGCTATGCCCTGGGAGCGGACGACTATGTGACCAAGCCCTTCTCCCTGGCGGTGCTGCTGGCCAAGACCCGGGCAGTGATCCGCCGCAGCCGGGGAGAGGGAGACAGCGAGACTCTGAGGTGCGGGGTCATCGCCCTGGATCTGGCGGGGCGTACCTGCACCGTGGCGGGGAAGCCGGTAAGCCTGACCCGCCGGGAATATGATCTGCTGCTCTGCCTCATCCGCAACAAAGGTCAGGTGCTCAGCCGGGACCAGCTGCTGGACAAGGTGTGGGGCATCGATTTCGAGGGGGGAGAACGGGCGGTGGATGTGCGCATCAAAAGCCTGCGTTCAGCCCTGGGAAGCGCCGGAAAGCAGATCAAAACGGTATTCAAGGCGGGGTATCGGATGGAGGGCGAGTAACGTGAAGAACAAACGGCTGTTTTTTGGATGCTTTGCCAAGTCGCTGCTGATCTCCCTGCTCCTCTGGGGAGTGGCCATGGGGGCCATGCTCTGGGTCAATCACCAGTGGAGTTGGGAGGATATCATCAGTCAGCGGTATGAGCTTCCCAATGCCATCACGCAGGGGACCACCAATTTTACGATTCCCACCGGGTCAGAGGAAGAGGAGATCCAGCCTTGGGAGAAGGACGAACTATCCGTCATGCTGACCATGAACAGCTGCGACACCCTGAAGAAGTACGGCGGGCAGTTCTTTGTGCGGGTGTACGACCAGGAGGGGGAGCAGCTGGGACAGAGCCAGATGCTGGCGGGCCAAAGCGCGGTGTACCAGCCGGATGGGACGTCGGAGCTCCGGTATCTCCTCTTTGACCCGGCCCTGACCGAAGAGGGGCAGATGGCAGCCGCCCGCATTCTGAACGGCTACTCCGACCACAGCTTTTGGACCGGCGAGGCGGGGGATCATATCAGCCCGGACAGAATTGAGCTGACCGGCTGGGAGGAGGGGGAGGTGATCTATGTCCGGACCCTCACTCTGCACTTTGGGGAAGAGCAGGTGGTACTGGCCGATTCCGACGCCCAACTCTTTCCTGATCGGCAGGCGGAGACCTTTCAGGCCATATGGCTGGAATGTTACTCCGCTCTGACGGGCCGGGGCGGGCCGGAGCGGCGGCTGGAGCAGTACCGGGACATGGCGGCGCAGGTGGACGCTGTTGAAGCGGACAATCCACGGTGGATGCTTGGACAGTCCAGCATCGTTTACTATGGAAGGGGCAACGCTCGCCTGTGGGATAACGGAGTGCATCCTGTTGCGTCCAACTATTACCTGCCCGGCGATTATCTCCTGGCCGGCCTGGAGCCGGCGGCTCTGCTCACCCTGGCGGCGGTGGCACTGGCCCTGTTCACCGCCTGGCTGGAGAGTCGGGCCATCCGGCGGGAGCGGGCCTTCGTCCGGGGGGCGGCCCATGAACTCAAGACTCCTCTGGCGGTGCTGCGCACCCATGCCGAGGCCCTGCGGGAGGACATCGACCCCGCCAAGCGGGGCCAGTACCTGGACACCGTGGTGAGTGAGAGCGACCGGATGGCGGCGCTGGTGGAGCGCATGATGGACCTGGCCCGGCTGGAGCGGGGCGGCAAGGTGGAGCGGGAACCCCTGGATCTGACCGCCCTGGTGGAGGAGCGCGCTGCCCGGCTGGCCCTACGGGCGGAGGAACAGGGGATCGAACTGCGTACCCAACTGTCCCCGGCAGCCCTGCTGGGGGATCGGCTGCGGCTGGAGGAAGTGGTGGACAATCTGGCGGACAACGCCCTGCGCCACTGCTCCCCCGGCGGTGCGGTGACCATTGCCCTGGCCCAAAAGGGACGGCGGATCACGCTGACGGTAGATAACGATGGCCCCGTCATCCCGCAAAAACATTTGGACCGCCTGTTTGAGCCCTTCTACCGGGGAGATGAGGGCCGCAGCCGGAGGGACGGAGGGGCCGGACTGGGGCTGGCCGTGGTCCGGGCTGCGGTGGAAGTCCACGGAGGACGGTGTTGGGCGGTCAACCGTGCGGGCGGAGTGACGTTTACGGTGCTGCTTCCAGGAGCGGGGGCGGAAAAAGCGTGAATGTCATGGATAGGGGGAACCCTTTCCCTCCGGGCCGGATATACTGAAGTGAGCTTCGCCTTCACAGGGGCGGGGCATTCACACATCACTTCAGGAGGATATGTTATGGCGGATATTAAGCAGGATCTGCTTGCTCTGGAATACAGCCCCAGCTTTGAGCTGCAGGGCACTCAGGAGGCGGCTGTCAACCTGGAGCTGCCTCCTGTTCCGGTCGGCTTCGCCACCGTATACGGCACGGTGACCGACGGTACCGTCCCTCTGGCCGATGCTACTGTCAAACTCTTTGACAGCACCGGCGCCCCCTTCCAGCACACGCTGACCGATGCCAGCGGACAGTATTCTCTCAGCAACATCCCGGCTGGCACCTATACCATCAGTGCCGTCAAAAACGGCTATCTGCTCAGCGATCCTATGGGCGTGACTCTGTCTGCCAACGACACCACCCAGATGGCGCTGGTATGTACTGCCGAATCCACCCTGACCCTGGGAGCCATTGCCGGTGTGCTGACCACCACTGTTGAGGCTGTAGTCACTCCGCTGTCCGGCGCAAAGCTCACCCTGAAAGACAGTTCTGATGTGGTAGTGGCCACCACTTACTCGGCGGCGGACGGTGAGTTTTTGTTCTATGACGTGGCCGACGGCCTTTATACGCTTCTGGCTTCCGCCGAGGGTTATCTGACCTCCGCCCCCATGGCGGTGACCATCACCGGCGGTTCGTTAGCCAACGTGACCATGTCTCTGGCGGTGGACGTGCGCACCTACAACGGCACCGTCAGCGGCACCATCCGGGATCAGAACGGTACCATTGTGGCCGGTTGCTTCGTGGGTTTGTATCAGGTGACCGGGACTGGGGCTGTTACCACGGAGACGCTGATTGCCACCACCAAGACCAATGCCGAGGGTCAGTACCTCTTCGGCGGTGTGACGGGCGGCCAGTACCTGGTCAAGGCGAAGCTGGAGCAGTAATCACCGGAAAGCCATTCTGTCTGTGTAGATCTGGGGAGCAGGCGGAGCAGCTTTGCTTCACGCCCGGCTTTACCCTGTGTTCTGTCCGGGTATTGGTGCGCTGCCCCCGGGAGGAGGACCGCCTGGCCCTGTGTCCGTGGCAGGGAAGCGACTGCTGGGTGCGGCGGGCGGCGGGGGAGACCCTGTTCGCCTTTCTGCCGCCGGGGCGGTATCAGCTGGAACTGGTTCGGGGCCGCCGGACCTTGTGCCGCCTGGGCCTGTCTCTGCCGCCGGGCGCCAATGTGACCCTGTGGCTGGACCCGGCCAGGCGGCAGTGGAGCTGGCGGCGTGAATGGTTCCACTGCTTTTACAATCAGCTGGGCGGAGTATGCTGACCAGTCCGCCGGCGTCCCAACCAGGGGGCGCCGGCGGGCTTTTCTCTTGTATGGCACAGGGAAAACTGGTATACTATATCCTGAGATTTTATGTCCGGTGCGCCGGGCGGCAGGAGGTCCTTCCATGAAGCTCATGGTCATCGACGGCAATTCCATCATTAACCGGGCCTTTTACGGCATACGTCTGCTCACCACCAGGGACGGCACCCCCACCAACGCTGTATACGGCTTTATGAATATCCTGCTCAAGCTGATCGACGAGGAGCGGCCCGACGCCCTGTGCGTTACCTTCGACCGGAAGGCCCCCACCTTCCGCCACCTGGCCTATGAGGGCTACAAGGCCCAGCGCAAGGGGATGCCCGACGAACTGGCCGCCCAGCTGCCCATCCTGAAGGATGTGCTGGAGGCCATGAATATCCCACGCTATGAGCTGGACGGCTGGGAGGCAGATGATCTCATCGGCACCATCTCGGTGCAGGATACCGCTGCCGGGTGGGACACCGTTATTGTCACCGGCGACAAGGACTCCCTCCAGCTGGTTACCGATACCACCCGGGTAAAGCTGGTGTCCACCCGCATGGGCCAGACCACCACAAAGGAGATGACCCCTGAGACCTTCCGGGAGGTCTACGGTTTTGATCCCATCCATATGGTGGATCTGAAGGCCCTGATGGGGGACACCAGCGACAACATCCCCGGTGTCAAGGGTATCGGGGAAAAGACCGCGCTGGATCTGATCCAGCGTTACCACAGCGTGGCAGCCATCTATGAGAATCTGGACGGGGTGGAGGCCAAGCCCGCCGTGCTGAAAAAGCTGGCCGAAGGGGCGGATCAGGCCAAACTGTCCTACGACCTGGCCCTCATCCACTGTGACGCGCCCATCGATTTCACCCCCGAGGCCAACCTGCGGAAGGAGCCCAATACCTCCGAACTGTATAACCTCTTTTTGAAGCTGGAGTTCAACAAGCTCATTGACAAGCTGGGCCTGAAGGCCCCTCAGGGTGAGGTGCAGCAGCAGGAGGAGCAGTTTACCGGCGCTTGTACCAGCGAGGAGGTCACCGACCGGGCCAGGGCGGAGGAACTGCTGGCCCTCTGGCGGACCCGTGACAGTGTGGACGTGCTGGCCCTGCCCTCCCTGGACGTGGTTGTGGTGGAACACTGGGAGAATGAGACCGACAGCCACGCTGCCATCCTCCGGGCCGACCAGCTGGAGGGGTACAACGAGGTGCTAAAAGCTCTCTTTGCCCCCGATATCAAGAAAAACACCCACGATGTGAAAACCCTGCTGTCCCGGCTGCTGGACGAGGGCATCGAGGGAGGCGGCTTCGTTTTTGATACGGCTTTGGCGGCCTATCTGCTGGCCCCCACCGACGGCAGCTATGAGCTGGAGACTTTGGGGATGCGGTGGTTCAACCATGAGTACGACAAGGCCAGGGACACCTATCTGGCCAAGGACGCCTGGACGCCCTTGGGGGATCAGGTGGCGGTGCTGGGGGCCTTCTTGTCCCACTGCGCCCTTATCGGGGCGTTGAAGGAGGCCATGGCTCCCAGGCTTACCGAATTGGGTATGGACAAGCTGTACTATGAGGTGGAGCTGCCCCTGTGTCCGGTGCTGGCGGAGATGGAACACGCCGGGGTGCTGGTGGACCGGAACGCCCTCACCGCCTTTGGCCAGATGCTGGACAAGGGCCTCCAGGCCGACGAGGCCCTCATTTACGAACTGGCGGGGGAGCAGTTCAACATCAACTCCACCCAGCAGTTCGGTCACATCCTCTTTGACAAGCTGGGGCTGCCCCCGGTGAAAAAGACCAAGACGGGCTACTCCACCAACGCCGAGGTACTGGAGAAGCTGCGGGACAAGCACCCCATTGTGGAGGCGGTGCTGGACTACCGGCAGCTGGCCAAGCTGAAATCCACCTATGTGGACGGCCTTACCAAGGTGATTGCCGCCGATGGGCGCATCCACACCTCCTTCCAGAATACCGTTACCGCCACCGGGCGGCTCAGCTCCACCGAACCCAACCTGCAGAACATCCCTGTTCGCACGGAGCTGGGGGCGGAGCTGCGGAAGATGTTTGTGGCTCCGGCGGGGAAGATGCTGGTGGACGCCGACTACTCCCAGATCGAACTGCGTCTGCTGGCCCATATTGCCGGGGACGAGCATATGATATCCGCCTTCCGGAGCGGGGAGGACATCCACACCGTTACGGCCTCCCAGGTGTTTGGGGTGGCCCCGGAGAATGTGACCCATGAGATGCGCCGGAGAGCCAAGGCGGTGAACTTCGGCATCGTCTACGGAATCTCTGACTTCTCCCTGTCTCAGGACATCGGGGTCACCCGAGCCGAGGCCAGGGAATATATGGAGAAATACTTTGAGAAGTACTCCGGCGTCCACGCCTATATGACCCAGGTGGTGGAGCGGGCCAAGGCAGACGGCTATGTGTCCACCCTCATGGGCCGCCGCCGCTGGCTGCCCGAGCTGAAATCCTCCAACTTCAATCTGCGCTCCTTCGGGGAGCGGGTGGCCCTGAATATGCCCATCCAGGGTACCGCCGCCGATATCATCAAGCTGGCCATGATCCGGGTGCGTGACAAGCTGCGCTCCGAGGGGCTGGAGGCCCGGCTTATCCTCCAGGTCCACGATGAACTGATCGTGGAGTGTCCCGAGGGGGAGACCGAGCGGGTCAAGACCCTGCTGGAGACCGAGATGGAGCAGGTGGTGCAGCTGGCCCTGCCCCTCATCGCCGAGGCCCACGCCGGCAGGAGCTGGGCGGAGGCCAAAGGCTGAAAGGAGCAGTTATGGAATTGCGTCCTGTGACCGGCGGCGCACTGCGAGACTGGTATGACCAGGAACTGACCCAGGCCTTTCCGCCCAATGAGTGTAAGCCTTTGGCGGACATCAAGGCCCTGATGGACCAGGGACGCTATGAGGTGTGGGGCCTCTTTGAGGGGGAGACCCTGCTGGGCTACGCCACCCTTTGGATGGAGCCCGCGGATAAAAGCTGTATTCTGCTGGACTATCTGGGGGTGACCGCCGCCCGGCGGAATGGGGGCCTGGGCAGTCAGATTGTCCGGATGCTGGCGGAGCGGCTGGCGGGGAAGTCTCTGCTGCTCATTGAGGCGGAGCGGCCGGTGGAGGGGGACGACCCGGCGGAGAATGGGCTCCGTCGCCGTCGCCTGGCCTTCTATGAGCGGTGCGGTTTGATACCTGCCTACGATATGGCCACCTGCGGAATGCGTTTTACTACCTTCCTGCCGGAACGGCCTGCCGATCTGGCCCCGGTGATGGCCCTACACAAGGCCATTTACGGCCCCGTCCGCACCGATGTAAAGGTACCCCTGGGGCCGGATGAGCTGCCGCCCGGCCCGCCGGCGTGGATGGAGAAAGGAGAGACGGAATGGAGCGTTTGCTGATGTGCCTGGCTGCGTTGGTCTGCATTGCCCTGGGTATTTTTATGCTGGCCAAGCCGGAACTCTGCTGGAAGCTGGAACATTTTCTGGATACCATAGGCGGAGAGCCATCTGACTGGTATCTCACGGTGACACGACTGGCGGGCGTGCTGTTTCTCCTGCTGGGTGTTGGAATCCTGCTGTTTCTGCTGGTTGAACTGATCTGCAGTTTGGCGTTTTAAGGAGCGGATACTGTGAATTATAAACTGGTCCCTATGGACAAATCCCACCTGAGTCAGGTGGCGGCCATCGAGCGGGAATGCTTTTCCCACCCCTGGTCGGAGGCCCTGCTGGAGCAGGAGCTGTATAACGATATGATCTCTCTGGTGGTGGCCGAGGGGGAGGACGGCACCGTGCTGGGCTACGGCGAGGTGCGGGCTGTGCTGGACGAGGGCACCTTGGAGAAGATCGCGGTGGCCCCGGCCTACCGCCGCCAAGGGGTAGCGGAGGCCATCCTGGGGGCTTACATCCGGTTTGGACAGGCCCACCTGGCCTTTCTCACCCTGGAGGTGAGGGAGAGCAACGCACCAGCCATTGCCCTGTATGAAAAGCTGGGCTTTCAGACCGTGGGCCGCCGGAAGAACTACTACCGGGAGCTGCACGAGGACGCCCTGCTGATGACCATTACTTTTTCTGAGGAAACGAAGGGAACGCAATGAACATTTTAGCTATTGAATCCTCCTGTGACGAGACCGCCGTGGCGGTAGTGAAGGACGGCCGCACCGTCCTGTCCGACGCCATCGCCTCCCAGGCGGATATGCACGCCATCTACGGCGGCGTGGTGCCTGAGATCGCCTCCCGCAAGCACATCGAGGCCATCGCCGGCCTGGCCGATCAGGCCCTCATGCAGGCGGGGGTCACCCGGAGCGACATTGACGCGGTAGCGGTGACCTACGCCCCCGGCCTCATCGGCGCCCTGCTGGTGGGTGTGAACTTTGCCAAGTCGGTGGCCTATGGACTCAATGTGCCTATCATCCCGGCTCACCATGTCCGGGGCCACATCGCCGCCAATTACGTCGCCCATCCAGACCTTGAGCCCCCCTTTGTGTGCCTGTGCGTCTCCGGCGGCAACACCATGATCGTGGACGTGAAGGGCTATACCGACATGGAAATCTTGGGTGCTACCCGTGACGACGCGGCGGGTGAGTGCTTTGACAAGGTGGCCCGGGTGCTGGGGATCGGCTATCCTGGCGGCGCTCCTATGGACAAGCTGGCCCAGGGCGGGGATGACACCCGCTACGAGCTGCCCCGGGCCCATGTGGCGGACGCCCCTCTGGACATGTCCTTCTCCGGCCTCAAGACGGCGGTCCTCAACCTGGCCCACAACGCCGCCCAGAAGGGGGAGGAACTGGACATGAAGGGCCTGGCGGCCTCCTTTGCCGCTGCCGTCAGCGACACTCTGGTGCCCCGCACCATGGAGGCAGCCAAACACTGCGGCTATGGCAAGATCGCCGTGGCCGGCGGCGTGGCGGCCAACTCCCGCATCCGCGCCGACCTGGAGTCGGCCTGTAAGGCGTCCGGGGACAGGCTGTTCCTGCCGCCGCTGTCCCTGTGCGGGGACAACGGGGCCATGATCGGCTGCCAGGGCTATTACGAATATTTGGCGGGAAAACGGGGCGGCATGGACCTCAACGCCTACGCCACCCGGGACATTAAACTGGGCTGAGCCTATGAAAAAGGGGCGCCCCTCTCCAATGGAGAGGGGCGCCCCTTTTTGGAAGACATATTACTGGAGATTTGTTTGGATCAGGGTTTGCCACTGTGCCTGAGACAGGCCGGAGGAAAGACGCAGGGAGCAGACGTATTGTCCGTCCGTCCAGATGGCAAGCACATAATCGTCCTCTGTGTGACCCTTCAAAACGATGCTCCATCCATCCAGCGTCTCTGCACTCTGGGCGGCATACTGGGTATAGTCGCCGGAGTTGTCCTCCGAGCCGGCCGATTTGCGGAACAGGGCCCACTGCTCGCCGTTTTCGTAACGGATCTGGGCCATAGTCTGGCCATAGGCGGTATAGGTGGCGCTTTCCCAGGAGAAAGGCAGCTCCTCCAGGTCGGATACAGGGAAGCCCAGCAGGGTGGAGAGCGCCTCCGCCGAGGCCACGTCCTGAAAGTCGGGAACTGCGGTGATGGGGCCGGGCGGGGTAGCCACAGGAGGCGTGGAGAAGCGGGGCAGCAGGGAGACGCCTGCCAACAATATGGCCAGACAGGCTGCCGCGGCCAGCGCGCCTGGCAGCATTGGAACTCTGCGGCGGGGGGCGGGGGCTTCGGCAGACAGCCGTTTCAGAATACGCTCCCGCGCGGTGTCCGTTACCTGGATCTTGGACATGATTTCATCATAGCTCCGGCCCAAAGTCATACGCCTCCTTTAAAATCTCTTTCAGCTGCATCCGGCCCCGCCGCAGATCGGAACGGATAGTAGACTCCTTGCGCCCCAGGATGGATGCAATTTGGACGGTGGAACAGCCTTCGTGATAGAACAGATGGATGGCGGCCCGGGTATGCTGGGGCAGGGCCTTTACGGCCTCCCAGACGAAAGAGAGATCCTCCCGTTGTTCTGCCGCCAGGGTGTCGCTCAACTCGTCGCTATCCCGCAGGCGATTATATTTCAGCCGGTTTTTGCTCAGATTGGCCGCCACCCGCAGCAGCCACGCCTTTTCGTGCTGGGGCGTCTCCAAAACCGGCGCGGCGCGCAGCATTTGCAGCAGGGTATCCTGGAGAACTTCCTCCGCGTCGCTCTGGTTATGAAGATAGGAATAGGCCAGACGCAGGATACTGTTGCCGTAGGTATCCAGCATACGCACGGCCTGGGCGTTGACCTCTTCCCGTTGGAGCCGCAGCGGATCGTGGGCAGCAAAAAGCAGGCGCAGCCGCCAAAGTGCATTGGAAATGTACCGGCCCAGGGAGGGCCTTTTCAGCGGGCAGGCAGCAGTCATCACCATCTTCTCCTCCTAGTGAAGTGCCGGGCCAGATGTTGGGTCAAATGACTCCGCCGGCCAGCTCCAGAACAGTATCCCGGTTCAAACCGGCCTCGCTCCGGATGGCATAAGTATAGCCGTCTGCCGTCCAAACCGCAAGCTGCACCTGCCCGCCGGTTCCTTTCAGGGTGATCTCCCCGTAAGGCATGGATACGGTCTCCACCTGAGGATAGGCGGTATAGTCGCCGCTGACATCTGCATCACCCATCCCCTTGCGGACGGACAGACCATCGGTGCAGAGGACCTGGATCATGCTGCCGGGCAGAACAGAGATGGAGTCGGTCCGGCAGGTGTCAGGCAGCGTCAGGGGAAAACCGGCCTGCTGCTCCGCCTCGGCCAGCGTGGCGCAATCCACAAAAGGATTGGGGATTTGAACGGCGGGATCGGTCTGGATGGAGATGGTGCCGCTGTCGCCGGTAATGGCGTCCTCCCGGCTGCCCAGCAGGGCGTCAAACAGACCCAGCGGGACGTAAGTGGTACCGTTGGTTGCATAGGGGGCGCAGCCCAGAGAGAAGGGGGCGCTCATGCCCACCATGCCTTCCAGACTGGTGGTAACGACATAGCGGTCTACACCGATGGTGACGTCGGTATGGACCTTGCCGGTGTCTACCCGCACCTGATCGCCGGACCAGCTGACGGTAAAGCCCAGCTCCTCGGCCACAGCGCGGAGGGGAACCATGATGCAGGCCTGAATATCGGTATCCGCGCCGTTGATCTCAATGGCGTATCCGGAGGGAGCAGCTGCCTGGTTGGCGGGCGGCTGGCTGAGGGGGGTAGCCGCAAGGGCGGGCAGGCAGAGGGAGGCGGTCAGAGACAGAGACAACAGCGCAGGAATGATTTTTTTCATGATGATCGTCCTTTCCAAAGTGTTTGGCGGGAGAGCGACGCTCTCGTTGTGACACTTTGGATACAACTGGGGGCGATAAAATGTTGCATGGAGCATAAAAAAGATGGCTGCAATCCGTTCGCTTTGCATAATACCCCCTGATGTAGTACTTGCGTTTTCCTACATCAGGGGGTATTCCTCTATGGTACGTTTTGCACAGCGGTCAGCAGCTGGCGCCGCCAATGACCGTCTTGTTCATCACAGCCTGTTTGTCAATGGAGCCGTGGAGCAGTTTGTCCTCTACATAGTCAAAGCCCAGCCGGGCAATGGTGTCGGCAAACCGCTCGCCGGTCCGGCCTTCGTCCCGGAAGAGGAGGATGGCCTTTTCCACCAGAGCAATGACTTCTTCCTCGCTGGTAAAGAATTTGGACAGAGGTTTGCCGGCGGCTACCTTCTTGCCCCAGCGGCCGCCCAGGTAGACCTTATAGCCGTAGGTGCTTTCGGTGAAGGCGCCGAAGGGACACTTCTCCAGACAGCGGCCGCAGTGGTTGCAGGCCTGGGGATCAATGACCGCCTTGCCGTTTTGCATGGATACGGCGTGGATGGGGCAGGCTTTTTCGATCTGGCATACCTTGCAGCCTTTGCACTTGGTCAGATCAGGTTCAGGCAGACGCTGGCCGATGATGCCCAGGTCGTTTAGATCGGGCTTGACGCAGTTATTGGGACAGCCACCCACAGCGATCTTGAATTTGTGGGGGAGGGCCACATCGTGATAGCCCACATAGAACAGCTCGTGGAGTTTTTCGCTGAGGGCAAAGGTATCGCACAGTCCGTACTGACAAGTGGTACCCTTGCAGGAGACCACCGGCCGCACTTTGGAGCCGGTGCCGCCCACATCCAGGCCGGCACCGTGGAGGAACTGGATCAGAGGTTCCACATTCCCGTAGGGTACGCCCTGGATCTCCATCGTCAGGCGGGTGGTCATGGTGACCTCGCCGGAGCCGAACTGCTGGGCGGCCTGAGCCACGGCAGCGTGTTCCGCGCTGGTGAGTTTACCGTTGCGGGTGATGACGCGCACGTTGAAGCAGTCGGGCGTACGTTTATCCCACAGACAGCCCAGCCCCTTGAGCCGCTTGACCTCGTCGGGGGGCAGGCTGGAGCCGGAGAGCTGAGGTACCTTGACCAGGTTAAAGGTAGCGCCGCCCTCCAGCACTCTGGTGTTGGTGTAGCCGTAATACTTCAGGCGATTCTGGAGGAAATAGCCCCGCTTGCCGCGGGCGCACACCAGCAGCAGCTTGGCGTCTTTGTCGATGCCCTCCAGAGGGCCGTTGACCTGGGCCAGATCGACCCACTGGGCCCCGGGGAGGGAGGGAGCGGGCTGTGCGTCGATGACCGTGTAGTCCTGGGCCTCTCCGGCGGCATACTCCATCGGGGTGAAGCTCTCCAGCTTGCCGGAGAGCTTGTTCTCCAAGATATTGCAGGCCTGAACAAAGGGATGGATGGCGGTGGAGAAGGGGGGGGCATAAGCCAGATCCATCGTATCGAAGGCATCGATGGTAAGCCCGGCATACATGCCCACCGCGGCAATATCCACCATCTTGTCCACCGCTCCTGCGCCCAGCACCTGGAGGCCCAGCAGCCTGCGGGTGTGGCGATCGGCGATCAGCTTGGTCACAAAGATGGATGCGCCGGGGTAGTAATGGGCCTTGTCGTCACTGACGCACACCACGGAGATGGGGTCGAAGCCCTCGCTGCGGGCCTGGACCTCGGTAAAGCCCGTCCGGCCGGCGTTGAGCTGGGGCAACAGCTTGACCACGCCGGTGCCCAGGCAGCCGCCGTAGGGGGTGGGAGTGCCGGTAATGGTCTTTGCCAGCGCCCGGGCGGACAGGTTGGCGGTGGAACCCATCGCCGACCACTGGTTCTTTCCGGTTATGGCGTTGCGCACCATTGCGCAGTCGCCGGCGGCGTAGATACCGGGCAGATTGGTGCGCATCTCCCGGTCCACCACTACCGTGCCCTTGAAGAGTTCCAGGCCGGTATCCTTCAGAAATTCGGTGGCGGGGCGCACGCCGATGGCCAGTACCACCACATCGGCGGCAATGGGGCCGCCGTCGGTGACGATACCGGCGGCCTGATCGGTGCCGCTCACCGACAGGATACGCTGGCCGGTCACCACCCGGATACCGGCTTCTTTCAGCTTCCGGCGGGCAAAGTCGGCCATTTCCGGATCAAACACATTGGGCATGATCTGGTTGGCAAAATCCACTACCGTTACGTCCAGTCCAAGGGAGAGCAGGTTTTCCGCAATTTCCAGACCGATAAAGCCGGCGCCTGCCACCACCGCCCGGCGGCAGTTGTGAGACTGCACATAGTTGCGCAGACCCACGGCGTCGTCAGGGGTACGCATGGGGAATACGCCGGGCAGGTCCTTGCCCGCCATGTCGGGCACCACGGGGGCGGCGCCGGTGGCAATGATCAGTTTGTCATAGCCTTCGGTAAAGGGCCGTCCATCCAGCAGGCCGCTTACCGTTTTGGCTGCGGGGTCCACCCGGGTGACTTCACAGCCGGTGACCACCTCCGCGCCGGTGAGACCGGCATACTTCTGAGGGGTATTGACGATCAGTTCCTCACGGCTGCCAATGGCGCCGCCCACATAATAGGGCAGGCCGCATCCGGCGTAGGAGATGTCATTGCTTTTATTCAGTACCTTCACTCCCGCGCTGCGGTCCTCCCGCTTGATTTTGGCCGCAGCTTTGGTCCCGGCGGCAACGCCGCCAATCACCAGAATCTTCATTCTGATCTCCCGTCCTTATTGTCCAGATTTGAAGTCGCGCTTGTAATCAGTATAGCACCACGGTATAATAAATTAAAGTTTATAAAAATTATTGATCCATAGATTTTTCTTATGAGTGGTGGTAAATGGTGGTGGACTACAGGATCCGTACATTTTTGACACTGTACGAGACGATGAATTATCGAAAGACCGGGGAGCAGCTCTGCCTGAGTCAGCCGGCGGTTAGCCAGCAGATCCGTGGGCTGGAAGAGAAATATGGCTGCAAGCTCTTTCAGTATGACGGGCGACGTCTCCATGCCACGCCCCAGGCCTGTCGGGTGGCGGAGTACGCCCGGGCGGCGTTATACAACGAGCAGCGTCTCCAGCAGGAGCTGGATGGGCCGGCAGCCAGGGAGATCCGCATTGGGGCCACAAAAACCATTGGGGAATTTGTGGTGGTGGATGCGCTGAGCCGGTACATCTGCGGCACAGGGGACAGCCTGAAGATCACAGTGGACAACACCTCTGTCCTGCTGGGGCAGCTGGAGCATGAGCAGCTGGACTTCGCCCTTGTGGAGGGGGCCTTTGACCGGAGCAAGTTCGGCAGCTGCCTGTTCCGCAAGGCCAGATTTACCGGCCTGTGCCGGGCCGGACATCCCTTTGCCGGGCGCACGGTACCGCTGGAGGAGCTGGCCGGCCAGTGCCTGGTGGTGCGGGAGGAAGGTTCGGGGACCCGGCGGATCCTGGAACATGCGCTGGCGGAGCGGGGCTATTCCCTGGACCTCTTTTCCCGGGTGATCTGCGCCAACCAGTTTTCCCTCATTACCCGGTTCGTGGCGGCGGGCTGCGGCATTACCTTTGCCTATGAACCGGTGGCGGCGGAGCGGCCGGAACTGGCCTTTTTCCATCTGGATTGCCTGGGGGAGGAGCGGGAATTCAGCCTGGTCTATCTGAAGGGAACCCATGTCTACCCCATCGTGCGGGAGGTGTTGGGGGACCTGACGCCACCGGGATTGGCGGACGGGATGAAATAGGCAGAAAATGCTTGCAATGGATCTGGCGGTATGGTAAACTACAAAGGCACTGGGAATTGTGACCACAGAGCCGGCAGGAAGCCGGCCTGAGCGGCAGGAGCCGCGGAATTTTCACCAGGTTCCCGGTGTTATCATGCGTAGTGATACTAGGAAGGTATCCGTCCCCACAGGTGGACGATACCTTCTTTTTTGTAAAGGAGTGGGGTAATGACGCTGGAGCAGTTTTTCAAGCAGGTCCCCCGGGCGGCGCTGGCCTTTTCCGGCGGCGTGGACTCCGCCCTGCTGCTGTGGGCGGCCAAGGCGTACGGCTGCCAGGTGCGGGCGTATTATGTCAACACGGCCTTTCAGCCGGCCTTTGAGCTGGCCGACGCCAAAAAGCTGGCGGAGGAGCTGGACGTGCCTATGACGGTGGTGGAAGTTGACGTGTTGGCGGTGCCCGGGGCGGCGGAGAACGGTCCCCGGCGGTGCTATTACTGCAAGAAGGCGCTCTTTACTGCACTGCGGGAGCGGGCTGCGGCGGACGGCTACACCGTGCTGCTGGATGGCACCAATGCCTCGGACGACGCCGGGGACCGGCCGGGGATGCAGGCGTTGCAGGAACTGGAGGTGCGATCTCCCCT
This sequence comes from uncultured Flavonifractor sp., assembly GCF_944383115.1. Classification (GTDB taxonomy): domain Bacteria; phylum Bacillota; class Clostridia; order Oscillospirales; family Oscillospiraceae; genus Flavonifractor. The sequence goes on from NZ_CALWOJ010000018.1 coordinate 15,687, forward strand.
GCGGGAATGCGGCATGACCAAGGACGAGGTGCGGCGGCTGTCCAAAGAGGCGGGGCTGTTCACCTGGAACAAGCCGGCCTATGCCTGCCTGGCTACCCGGGTTCCCACCGGCACAGCCATCCGCCGGGAGATGCTGGAGAAGGTGGAGCGGGGCGAGAACGCCCTGTTCCGGCTGGGGTTCCGGGATTTCCGGGTGCGGCTTTTGGGGGACGCCGCCCGCATCCAGGTCCCAACGGATCAGATGGAGCGGGCTGCGGCCCTTCATGACGAGATCATCCAGGCGCTGGGGGCGGATTTCTCCGCCGTTCTGCTGGACCTGGCGGGGAGGTAGCGAGTATGGACAACAAACACGATATTCTGCAATTGCTGCGGGCGGTCAAAGAAGGGACTACCACCCCCGAGGACGCCCTGCTGGAGCTGAAGCAGGAGCCCTTTGCGGATCTGGGCTACGCCAAGGTGGATTTCCACCGCCCCATCCGTCAGGGCGCGGCGGAAGTGATTTACGGCGCGGGCAAGACCCCGGAGCAGATCGCCGGCATCGCCGCCGCTATGGGGGCGCGGGGCTGTAACAATATCCTCATTACCCGCATGGGGGAGGAGGCCGCCCGGGTGGTGGAGCAGTCGGTTCCGTTGGACTACCATCCCATCCCCAGGCTGGGCATTGCCTTTCCCGGTCGGCGGACGTCCCTGGGCCACATCGTGGTGGCCACCGGCGGCACCAGCGATATGCCGGTGGCGGAGGAGGCCGCCCTCACCGCCGAGGTGATGGGCAACAAGGTCACCCGGCTGTACGATGTGGGGGTGGCGGGCCTGCACAGGCTGCTGTCCAACCTGGAGACCCTCATGAGCGCCCGGTGCGTCATTGCGGTGGCCGGCATGGAGGGCGCCCTGGCCTCGGTGGTGGGCGGCCTGGTGGATTGCCCGGTGGTAGCGGTGCCCACCAGCGTGGGTTACGGAGCCAGCTTCGGCGGCCTGTCCGCCCTGTTGGCCATGCTCAACTCCTGCGCCTCCGGGTGCAGTGTGGTCAACATCGACAACGGCTTTGGGGCGGGCTATCTGGCCAGTATGATCAATCAGATGGAGGGATTGCAATGAGAACCTTATATCTTGAGTGCAATATGGGGGCGGCGGGGGATATGCTCATGTCTGCCCTGTATGAGCTGTTGGAGGACAAGGAGGGCTTTCTGGATACCATGAATCATCTGGGGCTGCCCGGCGTCCATCTGGAGGCGGCCTCCGCCGTCACCAGCGGCATCAGCGGCACCCACATGAGGGTCACCGTCCACGGCCAGGAGGAGGACGAACACCTCCATCACCATGACCACGAGCATGAGCATGAGCATCATCACGACCATGATCATTGCCATGACCACGAGCATCATACTCATGGTCATGATTACCATCACGACCATGATCATGGGCACTACCATCATCATGCCACCCCCGGCCACATTGCCCACCTCATTGACCATCTGCCGCTGCCGGAGGAAGTCAGGGCCCATGCCAAGGGGGTGTACGACGCCATTGCCCAGGCGGAGGCCAAGGCCCACGGCTGCCCGGTGGGAGAGGTCCACTACCATGAGGTGGGGGCGCTGGACGCGGTGGCCGACGTGGCCGGGGTGTGCTATGCCCTCTATCTGCTCAGCCCGGACAAGATCGTGGTATCTCCCATCCATGTGGGCAGCGGTACCGTCCGCTGTGCCCACGGCATCATGCCGGTGCCCGCCCCAGCCACCGCCGCGCTGCTGACGGGCGTACCCACCTATGGCGGCGAGATCCGCGGGGAGCTGTGTACGCCCACCGGCGCGGCGCTGCTGACCTACTTCGCCCAGTCCTTTGGCCCCATGCCCCGGATGGCTGTGGAGAAGGTAGGCTACGGTGTGGGCACCCGCCAGTTTGAGCAGGCCAACTGCGTCCGGGCCTTCTGGGGGGAGAGCATGGAAGGAGGCGCCGGGGAGATTGTGGAGCTGATGTGCAACATCGACGATATGACCGGCGAGGCCCTGGCCTTTGCCGCCGAGCGGCTGCTGGCGGAGGGCGCCCTGGATGTGTATACCCTGCCCGGCACCATGAAGAAGGGCCGCCCCGGCCACGTCCTTACGGTGCTGTGCCAGCCTGAAAAGAAGGAGGATCTGGCGAAAGCCATTCTGCGCCACACCACCACCAACGGCCTGCGGGTGCGCCGGTGCGAGAAGTATTTCCTTGTTCCGGGCAAAACAACGGCGCAAACGCCGTGGGGCCCTGTGGGGATCAAGACTGCGGAGGGCTTCGGCGTATCCCATGCCAAGCCGGAGTATGAGGAGGTAGCCGCGCTGGCCCGGGACAACGATCTGCCCTTTGAGACGGTATGCCGGGAAGCCGGGAAGGGCCTGTGAGGAAACCGGGTATGAAGCGAGTACTTCTGATGCTGCTGTGCCTGGCCCTGCTGTCGGGCTGCGGCGGCAGGGGGGAGGAGCCGGCAGGTACCCGGAGAGAGGACAGTGTGGTCATTGCGATGGGTCCCACCTCCGAGCCGGAGGCCGGTTTTGACCCCGCCTACGGTTGGGGCGCCGGGGAACACGTCCATGAGCCGCTGATCCAGTCCACCCTGACGGTGACCAACACCGACCTGACCATCGGCTACGACCTGGCTACCGACGTGCAGGTCAGCGACGACGGCCTGACCTGGACGGTCAAGATCCGGGATGACGTAACGTTCACGGATGGGGAGCCCCTGACTGCCTCCGATGTGGCCTTTACCTACAACACCGTCAAGGCGGCCAGTTCGGTCAACGACTTTACCATGCTGGACCGGGCTGAGGCGGTGGACGACACCACCGTGGTCTTCCACATGGCCAATCCCTTCTCCATCTGGCCCTATACGATGGCGGTTGTGGGCATCGTGCCCCAGCACGCCTATGATCCGGCCACCTATGGCCAAAACCCCATCGGGTCCGGTCGGTACATCCTCAAGCAGTGGGACAAGGGCCAGCAGGTGATTTTGGAGGCCAACCCGGATTACTACGGGGAGGCCCCGGAGATGAAGCAGGTGACCATCCTCTTTATGGAGGAGGACGCGGCCTTTCTGGCGGTACAGGCAGGCCGGGTGGATCTGGCCTATACCTCCGCCGCCTACTCCGATCAGAGCCCGGCGGGGTATGGGCTGATGGCCTGTCAGAGCGTGGATAATCGGGGCTTCAACCTGCCTGTCATCGAGGGAATCCTCACCGGCGACGTGTTGGTGCGCCGGGCCATCAATATCGGGATCGACCGGCAGGAGATGATCGACAACGTGCTGGACGGATACGGCACCCCCGCCTACAGCGTGTGCGACCAGATGCCCTGGTACAACCCTGCCAATCAGGTGGACTATGACCCGGCTGGAGCGGCCGCCCTGCTGGAGGAGGCGGGGTGGATCATGGGAGCTGACGGTATTCGGGAGAAAAACGGGGTCAAGGCCTCTCTGAATCTGCTCTATCCCACCGGCGACTCGGTGCGCCAGGCCCTGTGTGCCGACTTTGCCAATCAGCTGAGCCAGCTGGGCATCGCCTGTACCACAGAGGGGGTGGGCTGGGATACCGCCTATGACCGGGCCCGAACCGAACCCCTCATCTGGGGCTGGGGCGCCCATACCCCGATGGAACTTTATAATATTTACCATACCGACGGCGCTGCCGGCAGCGCCCGCTATTCTCCCTATGCCAATCCAACGGTGGATTCCTACATGGATCAGGCCCTCCGGTGTTCCGACCTGGAGCAGTCCTATGAATTGTGGCGGAAGGCCCAGTGGGACGGCGCCGCCGGCGTCACCCAGGAGGGGGATATCCCCTGGGTGTGGCTGGTCAATGTAAGTCATCTGTATTGGGTGAGAGACGGCCTTCAGGTGGCGGAGCAGAAAATCCACCCCCACGGCCACGGCTGGTCCATCGTTAACAACGTGGATCGGTGGAGCTGGAACTGATATTCCACCGGAAAGAAGGAGTTTTCTTGAAGCATCGCCTGCTCTTTACAGGTAAAAAGCTCATCCGCATGGCCTTGCTGCTGCTGGGCGTCAGTCTGGTTGCCTTCCTGCTCATGTCCGCCTCCCCTCTGGACCCACTCAAGACCAATGTGGGTCAGGCGGCGCTGGGTTCCATGAGTCAGGAGCAGATTGCCAAGCTGGAGGACTATTGGGGGGTGAACGACCCGCCTGTGGAGCGGTACCTGGGCTGGCTGGGAGATTTCGTACGGGGGGATATGGGCACCTCGCTGCTCTACCGCCAGCCGGTGAGCCAGGTCATTGGCCAGCGGCTGCAAAACTCCCTGTGGCTGATGGCCTTTGCCTGGGTGATCTCCGGCGTGCTTGGCCTAACCCTGGGCGTCATTGCCGGCGCCAACCGTGGAAAACTGGCGGATAAGCTGATCCGGGGCTACTGCTGGCTCATTTCCAGCACGCCGGCTTTCTGGCTGGCGCTGGTGCTGCTGGTGGTGTTTTCCGTGTGGCTGGGCCTGTTTCCCATCGGCCTGTCGGTGCCTATCGGGGCGGATGCCGCCGACGTCACCCTGACAGATCGGCTTTACCACGCCTTTCTGCCCGCCCTTACCCTGAGCATCACAGGGGTGGCCAATATCGCCATGCACACCCGGGAGAAGATGGCCGACATTATGGATCGGGACTATGTGCTGTTTGCCCGTGCCAGAGGGGAGTCTACCCGCTCCATCGTGCTGCGCCACGGCCTGCGTAACGTGGCCCTGCCCGCTATCACCCTGCAATTTGCCTCCATCAGCGAGATCTTTGGCGGCTCGGTGCTGGTGGAGCAGGTGTTCTCCTACCCCGGTCTGGGCCAGGCCGCCGTCAACGCCGGCCTGGGGTCCGACCTGCCCCTGCTGTTGGGCATCACGGTGGTGAGCGCCGCCATTGTGTTCCTTGGCAATCTGATGGCCGATCTGCTCTACGGTGTGGTAGACCCCAGGATCAGAAGGGGGGCGGCCAGAACATGATGGGCTGGAACGGACGGAAAAACGCCCTCCTTCTGCTGGCTGTGGCCGCCCTGGTGCTGTGCGTTGTAACGGTGGCCGGCGGCCTGCTGGCGGACAGGGCGATGACCACCGACTTTACCCGCAAAAATCTGGCCCCCTGCGGCGCTTTCCTCTTCGGCACCGACTGGATGGGCCGGGACATGCTTGCCCGTACCCTGGCCGGCCTGTCTCTCAGCATCCGCATCGGCCTCTTGACCGCCGCCGTCAGCGCCGTCATCGCGCTGGCGATGGGGGTGGCCTCCGCGGTCTTCGGCGGCTGGGTGGACGCTTTGATTTCCTGGTGCATTGATCTGGTCATGGGTATCCCCCATATTTTGCTGATCATGCTCATCTCCCTGGCCTTCGGCAAGGGCTTTGTGGGGGTGGTGGCCGGCGTGGCCCTCAGTCACTGGCCCTCCCTGGCCCGGGTTATCCGGGGCGAGGTGCTTCAACTGAGAGGCGCGGTCTATGTCCGCACGGCGGAGAAGCTGGGGGTGTCCCGGCTGACCATTGCGGGCAGACATATGCTGCCCCACCTGCTGCCCCAGTTTCTCACCGGGCTGGTACTCCAGTTCCCCCACGCCATCCTCCACGAGGCCAGCGTTACCTTCCTGGGCTTCGGCCTGTCGCCGGAGCAGCCCGCCATCGGTGTGATTTTGTCAGAGAGTATGAGCTATCTCACCACCGGCAAATGGTGGCTGGCGGTATTTCCCGGCCTGAGTCTGGTGCTGGTGGTGGTACTCTTTGCCGCAGTGGGAGAGCAGATGCGAAAGCTGCTGGACCCGGCCAGCGTACATAGGTAAGGAGGGATGGAGTTGGAACCGATTTTGGAAGTGCGGAACCTGTCCATCTCCTTCACCCAGTATGGACGGGGTACCAGGCAGGTGCTGCTGCCGGTGATCCGGGACCTGTCCCTCGCCGTTGCCCCAGGCCAGGTGGTGGCGGTGGTGGGCTCCAGCGGCTCGGGCAAAAGCCTGCTGGCTCACGGTATCCTGGGTATCCTGCCCTACAACAGCCACATGGCGGGGGAGATCTCCTTCCTGGGCCAGCCCCTTACCCCCCGGCGGGCGGCGGCGGTGCGGGGCAAGGAGATCGTCCTGGTGCCACAGGGCGTGACCTACCTGGACCCGCTGATGAAGGTGGGGCCCCAGCTCCGCAAGGGCCGCCGGGATCAGAGCGCCCGGACAGCCAGCCGGGCGGTGCTGGAGCGGTACGGCCTGGGAGCGGATACCGAGGAGCGATACCCCTTTGAACTGTCCGGCGGCATGGCCCGCCGGGTACTCATCGCCACCGCGGCGGCGGAGACGCCCAGGCTGGTCATCGTCGACGAACCCACCCCCGGCCTGGACGCCCGGGCGGCCAGACGGGTGCTGGGCCATTTTCGGGAACTGGCCGACGGCGGCGCGGGGGTGCTGCTCATCACCCACGATTTGGAGCTGGCCCTCACCATTGCCCACCGGGTGGCGGTGTTTTATGCCGGTGAGACGGTGGAGGAGGCGGACGCTGCCGACTTTGCCGCCGGCAGGCTGCGACACCCCTATACCCGTGCGTTGTGGGACGCCCTGCCCCAGAATGGCTTTATCCCCATCTCCGGCGCCCAGCCCGGGCCGGGCGAGGTGGGGGAGGGGTGCCCTTTTGCCTCCCGCTGCCCCAAGGGGCGGCCTGAGTGTATGGGCCCGGTAGCCTATCGGGAACTGGACGGCGGCCTGGTGCGCTGCTTATATCCGGAAGGAGGGGAACAGCCGTGAGTCTGGAGGCAAAACAACTCACTTTCGGTTATCGCCGGAAAGGGAAAGAGCCGGTACTGGACCACATCGACTTGACGTTGGAGCCGGGGGAGCGGCTTGGGCTGCTGGGCCCCAGCGGCCGAGGCAAGACAACCTTATGTAAACTGCTGGCGGGTTATGAGAAGCCAGACAGCGGCACGGTGCTGGTGGATGGAAAGCCTTTGAAAGAGTACCGGGGGATCTGCCCGGTACAGATGATCTGGCAGCACCCGGAGACGGCGGTGGACCCGCTGATGAAACTGGGGGACACCCTGAAGGAGGGAGGACCGGTGGAGGAGGGGCTGCTGGAGGCTCTCCACATCCAGCCTGCCTGGCTGGAGCGGTATCCCACCGAGCTGTCCGGCGGCGAACTCCAGCGGTTCTGCATCGCCCGTGCCCTGCGGCCCGGAGTGCGCTATCTGCTGTGCGACGAGGTCAGCGCCATGTTGGACCTTATCACCCAGGCCCAAATCTGGACCTTCCTGCTGGATCAGGCGGAGAAGCGCAGCCTGGGGCTGGTCATCGTCAGCCATAACAGTCCTCTGATGGAGAAGCTGTGTACCAGGATGCAGACTTTGGCATAGAAAAGGATGGTATGTGAGCATTTTCACATACCATCCTTTTTTATTGTGCATTTGTCAGCTGGATGAGTTCCGTGTATGAGTCCCCGGAAGCGGTCATAATCTGGACTTCTAGCTGTGTAGGATCATCCAGGTAGCGTAGCCCATTGATATGGTCGCCTTCGTTTAGTAGGAGGGAGGCCAACAGAGTGCCGTCATAGGCGTATACATCGGACCAGAAGGAATAGACGATGCTGCGGATGTCATTGCCATACCAGGTTAGGTTTGCCCCCTGAATATCCGGTTCAAAAGTTTGGGTAACCGTATTAAAGATGCAGTACACGCCGTTTTGAGGTCCGGTGTGTCCTTCAAAAATCAGATAGTCCCCAATTTGATATTGATTGGTGATTGCATTGATAGCGCTGTTTCGCTGGGACAAATCATACTCTGTTGAATCGTATAAAAATATGGTACCATGAACCTCTGCGGATAGAGCGGAGGGAAAAGGGTCGCTGACTTCGCTATTCTTAGAAAAGACCGCCCCGTCGGCCACCTTCACATAGATGAAATTAGTGGAACCATTTGCCTGGAAGATCAGATCGTTTCCCTCCATGCGGAAACGATTGACCTTGGGGACGCCGGTCTCATCCTCCAGGGTGAGAATATCGCCGGATACAGACCACTTGCCTGCACCGATATAGCTGCTTAACCCCCCTTCATAGTAGGTGAAGGAGCCGTCCGTCCGGAGGGTGATGGTAAAATCACCGCCGAACCCATCCCCCTCATAGAGGTAGAGCCCGGCGGGGGAGAACTGACCCCCGGATGTTTTATAACCCTCTTTGGCATACTGGACCTGGTTGCACATTATGTTAATCATAAGAGTATCTTGAGCGGCCATACAGGCCTCTTTGGACACATAGAAGGTAAACTTGGCGCCGGGTTCGTAGCCTCGCAGGTCAAGGGCGTCTGGGTAGGTGGTGGTCCCGTCTTTGAGGATCTTGCTTCTCAAAAGGATCTGGGGGCTGACGGAGGAATCTTCTGTGGCCTGCAATGGGGTGACAAAACTGCCGTAGTTGGAGAAATGGTAGGAGCAGTCAAAGGTCATATACAGCAGTTCATCGCTTTCGTTGGAAGGCATGACATTATGGAGATAGATGGTGGTGACGTCATCCTGCCAGACCACCACCTGGCCGTCGGCAAAGGTGTGGCCCTCGCCGGTATAGCAGTCGTCGGTCAGGGCGGATTTGGGGACGGTCAGGGTCAGATCTATCTGTTCCTGCCCCAGAACCTCATAGCCGTCCTGGGTTAAAACATCATAAACGGTGGGCGCTTTGGGACTGGTCAGGAAACACAGGGCGGCAATGGCGCAGGCGATGAGGGCGATGACCACGATCCAGAAGGCGGGCTTCCTGTAGTGCATCACCGCCTTCACCCGGCTTTTCACCCCCGCCTCTCCAAAGGCCAGGGGGCAGGGGGCCGCGGGGCGGCGGTGGATGCTGCAATTCAGCAGGGCGGTGGAGTAGCCCTTCCGGGCCTGCTGGTCTAGCGTCCGGATGGCCTTCTCGTCGCAGGCCCCCTCCAGATCCCGGCAGAACAGCACATAGGCCACCCACATCAGGGGATTAAACCAGTAGATCGACAGCAGCACATAGCCCAGCAGCTTCCACCAGTGATCCAGACGGCGGATATGGGTCCGTTCGTGGGTCAGTACATAGGTCAGGTCCTGCTCCGGAATGTGGTAAGGCAGATAGATGACCGGGCGGAACAGCCCCAGTACAAAGGGGGAACCCACCTGCTCACTCTGCCGGATGTTGTCCTCCAGCAGGGTGGCGGTGGCCAGCCGCCGCTTGAGCAGCAGGGTGCTGACCAGGGCGTAGAGCAGAAGCCCCGCTATCCCGGCCAGCCAGATCCGGGACAACAGGAAGGACCAGACCTGGGTGGGATTGACGCTGGCCCCCGCAGCCGGTGCCAGGGCCTCCTGGAGGATGGGGTTGACGGCGCTGTTGACAGCGGGGATGCCGCTTTGGATCTGGGGTGTAGCGGTGGAGAGGATCTCCCGGGGCAGCGGCTGGGCGCTGGGGATCAGGCTGAACGAACTTTCCAAGGAAAAGGGGAACATCAGCCGAAGAGCCACCAGGCCCCAGAGCAGGCAGAAGCTCCACCTGGGGGCTTTTCGCAGGAGCAGCCGCAGCGCCAGCACCGCCAGCACCAGCCAACCGGCCGTGAGACTGAGGTTGACTACAGTCAGGAACAGCTCTTCCATCGTGGCACCTCCTTACTTTTCAATGATGCGCCGGATCTCCTCCACCTCTTTCTCAGACAGGGCCTGTCTGCGGGCGAAGGCGGCCAGAAAGGCGGGCAGGGAGCCCTGGAACTTCTTCTCCATCAGTTCGTCCAGCTCGGACACCTGGGCCTGCTCCCTGGAGATCAGGGCGGTCACCAGCCCGTCCTGATTTTTCAGCACGCCCCGTTCCCCCAACCGCTTGATGACGGTGTAGGTGGTGGTGCGCTTCCAGCCCAGCTGGGCCTGACACAGCTTGACCAGCTCCGTGGTGGTCACCGGTTCGTGCTCCCAGAGAATGAGACAGAACCGGTATTCGCTTTCAAAGATTTTGGGCGTCTCCATAGGAACCTCCTTTGTCTAATGGGATAGACTTCTTGCTTGTAGTCTATCTTATTAGACAGGCTTTGTCAAGGGCATAAAAAAATTCCTGTGTTCCAAAGAGGAACACAGGAATTTTGGATTCAAACTCAGGCCAGCTGAGCCTTGGCCATCTCGGTCAGGGCGGTGAAGGCGGCCTTGTCGTTGACAGCCAGCTCGGCCAGCATCTTGCGGTTGATGGCCACGCCGGCCTTCTTCAGGCCGTTCATGAAGGTGGAGTAGTTCATGCCGTTCATCTTGCAGGCGGCGGAGATACGGGTGATCCACAGGGAACGGAAGTCGCGCTTCTTCAGCCGACGGCCGGTGTAGGCGTAGGTCAGGGACTTCATGACCTGCTCGTTGGCCATCTTGAAGTGCTTGCTCTTGGCGCCCCAGTAGCCCTTGGCCAGCTTGAGGATCTTATTTCTTCTCTTGCGCGTCATCATCGCGCCTTTGACTCTTGCCATTGTAAAAAGCCTCCTATGTTAAGGTAAAGTAGAATATCTTATTTGTAGGGGATCATGCGCTTGATGGCGGGCTCGTTGGTCTTGTCCGCATAAGCGCCGGCGCGGAGGCCTCTCTTACGCTTGGTGTCCTTGCCGTGGCCGTTGAGCAGGTGGGACTTGAACGCGTGGGCGCGCTTAACCTTGCCGGACTTGGTCAGGCTGAATCTCTTCTTGGCGCCGGAGTGAGTTTTCAGTTTAGGCATGGTGGTTAACTCCTTTGTGTTTGGATTTCGGGGCTGTGGTCAGGACTTCTTGCCGTCCTTGGCCACTTTGGGGGAGAGGAACATGGACATATGCCGTCCGTCCAGCTTGGGGTCCTTGTCCAACGCGGCCACCTCGCTGCACTGTTCCGCAAACTTGAGCAGCAGGCCCTTGCCGATATCGGTGTGGGCCATTTCGCGGCCGCGGAAGCGGACGGTGACCTTCACCCGATTGCCCTGGCTCAGGAACTTCTGGGCGTTGCGGAGCTTGACGTTGAAATCGTTCACGTCAATGCCCGGCGACATACGGACTTCCTTGATCTCCACGACGTGCTGGTTCTTCCGGGCCTCTTTCTCCCGCTTGGTCTGCTCGAACTTGTACTTGCCATAGTCCATGAGCTTACACACGGGGGGCACGGCGTTGGGAGAGATCTTCACCAGGTCCAGGTTCTGCTCGATGGCGCGCTCCAGCGCCTCACGGGCGGACATGATACCCAGCTGCTCGCCGCTGTCGGAGACGAGCCGGACTTCCTTGTCGCGGATCTCTTCGTTGATCTGATGACCCTGTTTGCTGATACGAAAGCACCTCCAATTCTTTGCTGCATACAAAAACGCGGTTACCGCATTCCGGTACCCGCGCCACAACAAGACAGCCACGCCGGACATCGGCGCGCCGCTGACCATGTTGACCTCTTTGCTGCTGCTGGAGGTGAGGACGGGGATACCTTCCTGCTTTATTGTACCGGGAAAGTATATCAAATAGAAGCAAAAATGTCAAGCATGAAATACAAGGTGAAACTGCCGCAAATTATGCTTTTCTTTTTGTCGAAATTATGGCAAAATGAGGGAAGAGGAGGGAGTATTATGGCATTTCGCGGCCTGAGACAGTTTGTATTGGCCTTTCTTGTGGGCGCACTGCTGATTGCCGCCTGTCCCGCCTGGGGCGCGGCGTCGGAGACCCATAACGCGGTGATCCTCTTTACCCACGATACCCACGACCATTTTTACCCCGCTCCGTCGGAGGACGGGGGGGAGTACGGCGGCTATACCCGCCTGGCTACCCTTTTAAAGCTGGAGCGGGTCAAGTATCCCGACGCCATCACGGTGGACGGGGGCGACTTCTCTATGGGGACCCTGTTCCAGACGATCTATGGGACCCAGGCGCCGGAACTGAAGGCCCTGGGGGCAATGGGGTATGATGTGACCACCCTGGGCAACCATGAATTTGACTATCGGCCGGCCGGCCTGGCTCAAATGCTGGAGACGGCGGCGGCCAGCGGCAGCCCGGTGCCTGCCATTGTCCAGTCCAACGGGACGGTGCTGGACGGAGCGGGCGCCGAGGAGCTGCGGGAAGCTATGGAGGACTATGGTGTGCAGGATCACATCATCCTCACCCGAGGCGGGATCAACTACGGTATTTTCGGCCTGATGGGGGAGGACGCCGATGCCTGCGCGCCCATGTCGGGTATGGAGTTTGAACCGGTGGCCGACGCTGCCCGGCGGACGGTAGCGGCCCTGGAGGAAGAACTGGCTCAGCTGGATGGCCCCTCCCTCATTGTGTGCCTCTCCCACACCGGTACCGATGGTGGGAAAGGAGAGGACTATGAGCTGGCAAAGGCGGTGGACGGCATCGACGTGATCATCTCCGGCCACACCCACTCCACCCTGGAGGAGCCGATTCAGGTCAACGGTACCCTTATTGTATCCTGCGGGGAGTATACCACCAACCTGGGTGTGCTGTGCCTGGAGGTGGACGATGCCGGTACGGTGACCGACTTTGATTACCGGCTGGTGCCGGTGGATGAGACGGTGGATGCCGACCCGGAACTGGAGCGGCTGGCCCAGTCCTTCCAGCCCATCATCGAGGAGGAGTACCTCTCCCAGTTCGGACTGACCTTCGACCAGAAGCTGGCCACATCTCCCTTTGATTTTACGCCCATCTCCCAGTTCGGGAAGGAACACAGGGAGGATACCCTGGGCAACCTCATTGCCGATTCCTATATCTATGCCGTGCAGCAGGCGGAGGGGGAGGACTATGTGCCGGTGGACTTCGCCGTAGTGGCGGCAGGGGTGATCCGGGAGTCCTTCTCCGCCGGGGAGATCACCACGTCGGATGCGTTCAATGTGTCCTCTCTGGGCTCGGGCGCCGACGGATCGCCGGGCTATCCGCTGATCTCGGTGTGGATCACCGGCCGGGAACTGCGGGATGCCTTCGAGGTGGACGCCTCTGTGACCGGCCTGATGCCCGCTGCCCAGATCTACGGCTCGGGCATGACCTGGACCTGGAATCCCTATCGAATCATCCTCAACCGGGTAAATGACTGCGCTCAGGTGCTGCCTGACGGCAGCAAGATCCCTCTGGAGGACGACAAACTCTACCGTGTGGTGACCGGTCTGTATACCGGTCAGATGCTGGGTACGGTGAACGACCAGTCCTTCGGTATCCTGACCATCACGCCCAAAGATGCCCAGGGCAATCCGGTCACCAATTTTGAGGACCAGATCATTTACACCGATAACGGTTCGGAATTGAAGGAATGGTATGCGTTGGCCAGTTACCTCCAGTCGATGGGTACGGTGGACCAGCGTTACGCCGCTCCGGAGGGCCGCAAGGTGGCGGAGGCATCCCTGAACCCTGTGAGTTTGCTGAAGGGGCTGAATCTGGTGGGCTGGATTGCGCTGGTGGTCTGCCTGCTGCTGCTGGCGCTGATCGTATTTATCGTATATCGGATCGTTACCCGTCGGAATCGCCGTTACGGTGGACGCCGAGGAAGTGGTTACCGCCGCTATCGGGGGTAAGAAGGAACAAAAAGGCGCCGCAGAAGTTGAACTGAACCAGTAAAAGCGGACAATAGACAAAACGCCCCCTGATGTAGGAAAATGGAAGTACTACATCAGGGGGT
>NZ_CALWOJ010000019.1 GCF_944383115.1 uncultured Flavonifractor sp.
CTGGACCAGATCAAGTACATCTGCCCCCTCCACGGTCCTGTATGGAGGAAGGATCTGGGCTACTTCATCGACAAGTATGACAAGTGGAGCCGCTACGAGCCGGAGGAGAAGGGCGTCATGATCGCCTATGCCTCCATGTACGGCAACACCGAGGCCGCCGCCCAGGCGCTGGCCGCCAAGCTGTGCGAGAAGGGGATCACCAACGTATGGGTGTACGACGTGTCCAACACCCATGTGTCCTACCTGGTCAGCGAGTCCTTCCGGCTGAGCCACATCGTGCTGGCCAGCGTCACCTACAACCTGGGCATCTACCCCGTGATGCACGACTACCTCATGCACCTGAAGGGGCTCAACCTCCAGAACCGCACCTTCGCCCTCATCGAAAACGGCTCCTGGGCCCCCAAGTCCGGCGACCTGATGCAGAAGTTTGTGGATGAGGAACTAAAAAACATGACCGTCCTGAACGACCGGCTGTCCATCGCCTCCGCTCTCCATGCCGACAAGGCTGCCGAGCTGGAGTCCCTGGCCGACGCTATCGTGGAATCCATGCAGTAATGACCCCGGTGGGGCGCTCCCAAAAATTCTGTGGGAGCGCCCCGCTTTTGTCATTATTTGGATGAGATTGCAGTTTTCTGTGTTGACAAACCGTTTCTTTTGTGCAACTATTTGTTTATGACCGGAAACATCCGGAATCCGATGGAAAGAAGGGAGGTTGTTTTTTTCGCGGGACCCCGGACTCGAATCACAAAAGAAGGAGATGTGTACGACCATGAAAAAGTCCTTTCGCATCCTGTCCGCTGCGCTGGCGGGCACTGTGCTGCTGAGCACCAGCGCGCTGGCCTGTACCGGCGTTTATGTGGGCAAGGACGTCAGCGACCAGGGGACCTATATCATCGCCCGTAGTGAAGACCAGGGCCAGGGCGATTACAATAAGATGTTCATGGTGCAGCCCCGGGTGGAGAACGTGCCCGGCCGCTACATTGAGGACACCGCCACCGGCTTCAAGATCCCCCTGCCTGATACCACTTACAAGTATACCTATGTACCCGACTACACCCGGGGCGACGACGGTATGTATCCCGGCTCCTGCACCAATGAATACGGCGTGAGTATCTCCGCCACCGTGTCCACCTCCACCTGCGAGGCTTGGGAGAAGGCCGATCCATTTGTGGAGCCAGGCCTGCGTGAGGCTATCCTGGCTGCCGCTGTGGCTGCCGTGTCCACCAACGCCCGTGAGGCCGTGGATGTGCTGCTGGGCTATGTGGACCAGTACGGCTCCGAGGAAGGCAACACCGTCATGATTACCGATCAGAACGAAGCCTGGATCGTGGAGATCTACGGCGGCCATCAGTACTGCGCCATGAAGATGCCCGACGACAAGGTGGCGGTCTTCGGCAACCAGAACATGATCGGCCTGGTGGACCCCAAGGCCACCCCCGAGGACGGCTATATCTACTCCGACGGCCTGTTTGAGCTCATCGACCAGCTGGGTCTGGCGGTGAAGGAGGGGGACCTCTATCATCTGGCCAAGAGCGTCACCAACAACACCCGCGAGGACTACAACAATATGCGCAACTGGATGGGCATGAAGATCCTGGCGCCCTCCCAGGTGGGCGAGTACGACACCGACACCTTCTATCCGCTGTTCTACAGCCCTGATGAGAAGGTGAGCGTCCTCACCGTCATGGACATCTACCGCAGCCGCTATGAGGACACCCCTCTGGACGTGACCCTGCCCGGCCAGGAGGAGAACCGTGTCATCGGCACTGAGCGCTCCTCTCAGATCCATATCCTCCAGACCTTCCCCGACTGGCCTGCCTACTGCTCCTCCATTGACTGGCTGGCTCTGGGCAACGCCGAACACTCGGTGTTCATTCCCTTCTTCTCCGGCATCACCGACACCGCCGATGCCTATAAGGTGGATGGGGACACCTATGATCCTACCGGCGCCTTCTGGATGTTCAAGCGCATTTGCACCATTGCCGAGCAGGACCGCACCCTGTATGGCCAGGGCGTGAAGGACTTCTGGAAGCTGCAGGAGGCCCTGATGTTCCAGACCATGCTGGAGCAGACCCCCATTGTGATGGCCAAATATCAGGAGAGCCGGGCCGCCGGCGACGCCTATGTGACCCAGCTGGGGATCGACATGGCTGAGCATGAGATGACCCTGTCCGACAACCTGTACGCCAAGCTGCTCACCACCATGATGCACAACACCGGCCTGGCCGCCGGCAAGACCCCCACCACCTTCCTGGCCGACGTGCCGGTGCGCGAGGTAGCCGAGGCCAAGGGCTACACCGTCACTTGGAACGGCGCCGACAGCACCGTGACCCTCACCAAGGGCACCACTACCTACACCCTCACCCTGGAGAGCTACACCTGCAAGGTGGCCGGAGGCGACGATCTGGAGCTGACCCACTACTGCTACGCCAAGGACGGACTGACCTACGTTCCTATGGACTTTGCCAATATGCTGTAAATCAAGTCTCTTTTGCAAAAAAGTGCGCGTCAGCGCACTTTTTTGCTTTTTATTTCAAAGAAGCATTTCTCCCACTGGCATAATCCACGGCTTATCCCCATAGGTATGTAGAGAAAACGCCGGCTGACGCGGCCGAAGGAGGAATTGCCAGTGGAACAACGCAAGCTCTATGAAGATATCGCCCTGCGAACCGAAGGGGATATCTATATCGGCGTGGTGGGGCCGGTGCGGACTGGAAAATCCACATTCATCAAGCGGTTCATGGAAACGATGGTCATTCCCGGCATTGAAAATGTCTATCGCAGGGAGCGGGCCAAGGACGAACTGCCCCAAAGCGGCTCCGGCCGCACCATTATGACTGCCGAGCCCAAATTTGTACCGGAAGAAGCAGTGGAAGTAACGATGGACAGCGGGGCCACCTTTTCCGTGCGGCTCATTGACTGCGTGGGCTACCTGGTACCCGGAGCGGTAGGATCGCTGGAAGACGATGCGCCCAGGATGGTGACCACTCCCTGGTTCCCCCAGCCCATCCCCATGACTGAGGCCGCCGAGATCGGCACCCGTAAGGTCATTGCCGAACATTCCACCATAGGCATCGTAGTGACCACCGACGGCACCATTACCGATATCCCGCGGGAGGACTATCTGGAGGCGGAGGAACGGGTCATTACCGAGCTGAAGGAACTGGGAAAGCCCTTCCTGGTGGTACTCAACTCCGCGCAGCCTCAATCGGACCGGGCCAAGGCCATCCGGGCGGACATTGCGTCCCGATACGACGTGACCTGCGTGTGCGTCAACTGCCTGGAACTGGATGAGGATGCGGTGACCGGCATCATTAAAGGGGTACTGTACGAGTTCCCGGTGAAGGAGTTGGATCTGTTCCTGCCTCCCTGGGTGGATGCGCTGCCCTGGGATCATCCCATCAAACATGGTCTGTATGCCGCCATTCGGGAAAGTGCCAAAGGAATGCGCCGCATCCGGGATGTAGAGGGTACAGTGGCAACCATTGGAGCCTGTGACACCGTAAATCGAGCCCAAATTACTTCCATGAACCTGGGAACCGGCCTGGCTGCCGCCGATTTGGAACTGCCTCGCAGCCTCTTCTACGATACCCTGTCCCAGCAGTCCGGTTTTACCATTCATGACGATGGAGATCTGCTGGATCTGCTCAGTCGCTTGGCAAAAATTAAAACCGAGTATGATAAAGTGGCCGGCGCGCTGGAGGAAGTCAAGAATTGCGGCTACGGGATCGTGGTACCCGGCACCGACGAGCTGGTACTGGAGGAGCCGGAAATCGTCCGGCAGGGCGGCCGTTACGGGGTGCGTCTGAAAGCCTCCGCGCCGTCCATCCACATGATCCGGGCAGATATTGAGACAGAAGTATCTCCCATTGTGGGCAACGAAAAGCAGAGCGAGGAGATGGTCAATTTCCTGCTCCAGGAGTTCGAGGGGGACACCAAGGCCATCTGGCAGTCCAACATCTTCGGCAAGTCCTTCCACGAGCTGGTCAGCGAGGATCTCAACGCCAAGCTCAAGCGAATGCCGGAGGACGCCCGGGCCAAATTGCAGGAGACCCTCCAACGCATCATCAATGAAGGTTCCGGCGGTTTGATCTGCATTATCCTGTAATAAAACTGAAAATATTGCAAGGCAGACATCTTGTCACAGATTCAACTATGGTATATATTAGAAATGATCGGTCTGCGCCTGTAAAAAGACCGTGATTCTGAAAAAGATAGAAGAAGGAGCGTACTTATGAAAAGAGCTGCTGCATTGTTTATCACCGTGCTGTTATGCGTGTCGATGATGGGCGGATGTTCCGAACCTCGTTCGGAAAACGCCTATACCTATGACCATATGACCATCGAATTGCCGGAAGGATTCACTGTAGATGAGAGCGGTTCTTTCCCCATTATGTATTCGCCCAATTATCCGGAAGAGTCCGATAACATCAATATAACCAAGGCCGGTGCGGACAATATCGACAACTACAGCGAAAGCGTTATGGACAGCGTTTTTTCCAGTTCGTTGGTAGGATATACAGGAATGCTCTCCTATGAGGAGACGACAGTAGACGGACTGGACGCCATTCTTTGCTCCTATGGAGTAAGCATGTCCGGCGTGGATATGGTGGGTACCCAGTGTTACGTTTTCGGGCGTGATTACACCGATATTCTTACGCTGACCAGCGTTTCCGGCGCCTATGATGATGATTTTGAAGCCTGTCTTAAGTCCATTTCCATGCACTGAGTATTTTAAGAGCCGCCTTTCAGGCGGCTCTTTTTTGTGCAGTATACAGTCAGCATTCCAGAAGCGGCATCAGTTGATTCTGACAGATCCAAAGATCGTTGTAACGATTGCGCACCATTGTCTTGGCCTGTAAACTGTGGTCTTCCCGCATGCGATCCACAATGATACGTCCGTGGTCCTGATAATACGCCTCTTCTGACGGTCTGTATTTTTCATGGGTATCGTATCCAAAGTTCCTTGCATCCCAACGCATGAAGTAGGCCCCTAAGCTGCTTCCCAATTCTTTCAGCGCAGGTACCGCTTCATTGAGAACCAGAAAGTTTCCTCGGCTGGCCGCCTCCAGCACCGTTAAGCCAAAGGATTCTGAATAGGAGGGACAGATAAACAAATTGGACAGCTGAAACAGCTCAAAAACGGCATGCCTGGGAAATCCATCCGCATATCCCAGGTCTGAGGTAAACAGGAGATCGTCCCCCTGCAGTCCATACTTTTTGCCTTCCATCCGTATCATGGTCTTATAAACATGACTGGAGATATCTGCGCTGGGAAAATCGCAAAAAATAACTTTGATCTCCTTTTCCGTTGCTGTGTGGATAGCGCCGGCCAATGCTGCTACCTTTTCAAACCGCTTTCCGGTGGTCAATCGGGCCGGGTACACAGCCAACAATTCCGGATGGATCAAATCCATGTGTTGCGCTACGCACTGCACATCCCGACTTGCGGCCGAGATCAATGGCATTGTATTGTAAACCACTGCGCATTTCCCCTCCGGGACATCATACTGCCTGGCCAAAGCCGGTATGCCGGAGTAGGTTGGATAAACGAACTTCGTCCGCGGCATATCCATAAATCTTGCGGAAAAAGGATATGTCATCTCCTTGGGACGACATACCGGAAAAGAATGGGTAAAGGCCAGAAAACGTACATGCTCCAATTCTTTCTGCACCTTTCGGATTGCAATATTGTGGAGCAGATGCCAGCCCTGATAGAGAATGTCGTGCATGATACACACATCCACGTCTTTGAGGTGCCTCACAAAGTCCTTTGCAATCACATCGGCCTCTTCAAAAAAGGTCTCATGCACACTGCCGGAAGGGGCAGAGTAGTCATGCCAGATCATAGCCTTTCCGTTCAGGGTGTTGGCGATTTTGACCCACTGGACCCGCTCATCCAAAAACACGCCGGTCCGCTCTTCGTCCGGGCAGGTCTCGCTTACCAGCACTTTTACGGTTACATTGGCCTGCAGCAGCATTCTGATTTGGTATGCAACCACGTTTACCAGGGAGTAGGTGGTGGAGAGGCCGGAAAGCATGGTCAATATGGCAACCTTCATAGAGAAACTCCTCTTTGGGCGGTTTATTATGTTTGGCGCAGCAGAACTCTGCTGCGCCAAACATCCGTTTATTGGGTGCTGTCCTCACATGCGCATGCCTCAAAAAGATCCAGCTTCTGCTTCAAGATCATCTCCAGGCCGGCAATGGAGTTCACCATAGATTCTACTGAACGATTGGTCAGCAGAATGGTTTCAGGGGCAACATCCTCAAAGGACAGAACTTTCTGCAATTTCTCGCCCTCAGCATTCAGAATGTGGGACAAGGCCGCCTGCTGCAGAGCAACGGACTCGAACAGATCCGTGATCGCCTGATTTCTGGGGGCAGGCGCGGCAGTCGTGGTGGTGCTGGTCGAAGTGGTAGACGTGGTAGTAGACGTAGTGGTCGTGGTGGTACTGGTCGTCGTAGTCGTCGTTGAGGTCGTTGTTGTAGTGCTGGTGGTGCTGCTGCTGGTGGTGGTGCTGGTCGTCAGAAGGCACTCGGTTGGTTCGGGCAGTTCGCCGATAAACAGCTCGTCGTGACTTTCAGCATTGCCAGTAAAGGAATCAAAGATAATATTCCCGTTGATCTGACTGAATGTGGTAACCGCAGCGGCGCAGGGCGCCAGCACAGAGCCGTAAATGGCGGTGGTGCTGTTGGACCAGGTCAGGGCATCGGGATAGTTCCATAAGATCCTTCTTGCGTTTTCTCTGGTAGCCGCCGTTCCATTTCGGAAGATCTGATAGCTCCCGTATTGGATATTGGCGCCGTCTACGTTGATCAGGATGGTGGAACCGATGGGTGCAATGATGTTGATCCCATTCAGCTGGTTCAGAGACAAACCGGTACCATAGATGTTGGTGCTGTCAAAATGGAATACGTTCAGGGTATCGCTCAGACCGGTTAAATTCAGCTGGTTGAATACCACCGCTCCGCTTCCGTTTGCCTCCAGCGCGCTCCAGAAGGCAGAGGCGCATTTTAAATACCGCTCTGCTTCCACAAAATCAATGGGAGTCCCGGTGACCAGTGCGCCGTTGGGATTGCCCATTGTATAATTGATTACCGTGCTGCTGGGGCTGATGACGGTATTGCCGCTTGCGTTGGAGCCTGCGGAAACATCTACATCGCCGCCTATCACGAAAGAGGGGTCCGTATTTGCCGGCGGCAGCGGAAGAATGCTTGCACCGACGCCATAGTTGCTCAAGGTCGCGTTGCCGCCTACGGCTACACGGCCCTCCGCATCTGTATTACTCAGGCTCATGTTGCCGAATACAAATACGTTATAGTCATTGGCAAGGCCAAAATTGATTGCCATATAGGATCCTCCCATAAAATGATAATGAGGTTCTCTGTGGTACATCCTAGTTTATGCGCTGCGCTGATCCTTGGTGCGAAAAAAGTCGGGACTCCGTAAGGAGTCCCGACTGAGCATAACTGATTACTGCTCTGCAGCAGCGTCGGCCGACTGACTCTTTTCGCACAGGCAGCCGTCAAACGCAGAAAGTTTGGAATGGAGGATCATTTCCAGTCTGGATACAGCGTTCACCATAGACTCCACCGACTTGTTGGTCGCCAGCAGTACATCGGGGGTGACCTCTTGCATGGCGACCATCTTCTGGATCTTCTCGCCTTCCGCGTTGAGAATGTGAGACAGCGCGGTTTCCTCGAGGGCTACCGATTCAATGATATCGGTGATGGCCTGATCTCTGGTGGTGGTGCTTGGCTTGATAACTGGCATTCCCATAGTGACATGCGATCCTTATTCTGCATTAAGCTTTCGCTCGCAGCATCCTATGCCGGGGACTGCCGTCATGTGATTTTACCCCATGAGGATCTTCTCGGCGGTGATGGGCAGGGAGCGCACCCGCACGCCGGTGGCGTTGTATACCGCCTGGGCAATGGCGGGGGAGGGGGTGTTGATAACCACCTCGCCGATGGATTTGGCGCCGAAGGGGCCGTTGGGCTCGTAGCTCTCCTGGAACTCCACCCGGATCTCCGGCAGGTCGGTGCGGCAGGGGATCTTGTAGGTCATGAAGGTGGAGTTGACCATCTGGCCCTTGGGGTCGTAGTTGATGTCCTCCAGCAGGGCCATGCCGATGCCCTGGGCGATGCCGCCCTCGGCCTGGACACGGGCCAGGTTCTTGTTGATGACGGTGCCACAGTCCACCACGCCTACATAGTCCACAACTTTGGTCTCGCCGGTCTCCAGGTCCACCTCCACCTCGGCAAAGCCCGCCATGAAGGGCGGGGGAGAGGTGGGGCTGCAATGGCTGGCGGTGGCGGTGAGCCACTGGGTGCCCTCGCCCACCACCAGGTCCTGGGCCAGCTTGTCCAGAGTGATGGAGGTCTCCGGATTGGTGCGGTCGTACACCTTGTCCCCGTCGAATTCCGCCCGCTCGGGGTGGATGTTCAGGCGGCGGGCGCCTTGGTTGGCGATCTTCTCATTCAGCTCGGTGCAGGCCTTCACCACCGCCATGCCGGTGACATAGGTGGTGCTGGAGGCGTAGGAGCCGGTGTCGAAGGGGGAGTGGTCGGTGTCCACCCCGTCCACGGTGATGCGCTCCATGGGGCAGTTCAAAATTTCGGCGGCCATCTGGGCCAGGATGGTGTCGCAGCCGGTGCCCATGTCGGTGGCGCCGATCATCAGGGTGTAGTAGCCGTCGTCGTTGAGCTTGATGGTCACCGACGCGGTATCGATGGCAGAGATGCCGGAGCCCTGCATGGTTACCGCCATGCCCACGCCCCGGACGCGGTGGTCGTCCACCTTGACGCAGGGGTATTTCTCCTTCCAGCCGATCAGCTCCATACCCCGCTCAATGCACTGGGGCAGCTTGCAGCTGGTGAGTGGCTCATTGTAGTAGGCAGCCATGTTCTCGCCCACATGGGGCAGGTTCATGAGCCGCAGCTGGGCGGGGTCCATGTGCAGCTGCTCCGCCAGTTCATTCATGGCCGACTCCATGGCAAAGCAGCCCTGGGTGGCGCCGTAGCCACGGTAGGCCCCGGCGGCCATCGTATTGGTGTACACCACGTCCCAGGAGAAGCGGAAGGCGGCCTGCCGGGCGTAGAGGGGGATGGTCTTATGGCCCGCCAGGCCGATGGTGGTGGAGGCGTGTTCGCCATAGGCGCCGGCGTTGGACAGGGCGTGCATATCCACCGCCTTGATGGTGCCGTCCTTCATGGCACCCACTTTGACGTGGACCCGCATCTGGTGGCGGCTGTTGGAGGCCTGGAAGGACTCCTTCCGGGTGTAGACGATCTTGGCGGGCTTACCGGTGCGCAGGGTGACGATGGCGGGGAACAGTTCGCTGACCAGGGTCTGCTTGGCACCGAAGCCGCCGCCGATGCGTGGCTTTACCACCCGCACCATATTCTTAGGCAGGCCCAGGGCTCGGGCGATGGTGCGGCGGCAGTGGAAGGGCACCTGGGTGGAGGTGACCACATTGAGCCGCCGGTTGTGATCCAGATAGGTATAGGTACGGAAGGTCTCCATCATGGCCTGGGCGTTGGCCTTGGTGTAGTAGGTACCCTCCACCACCACGTCGCAGGAGGCCAGGGCGGCATCCACATCCCCGTCGGCATCGCAGCCGCTGGACACCAGGTTGCGCTTCTGGTCGCCGCCGATGTCGAAGTGGTGGAAGTAGTCATCCTCCGAATGAACCACAATGGGGTTGTCCAGAGCGGTCTCAAAGTCCAGCACCGGCTCCAGAATGTCATACTTCACCTGGATCATGCGCATGGCCTTGGCCACGCAGTCCTTGTCCCGGCCCGCCACAATAGCAACCGGGTCGCCCACATAGCGGACGGTGCGCTCCAGGATGTAGCGGTCGTAGGGGGAGGGTTCCGGGTAGGACTGGCCCGCCAGGGTATAGCGGATCTGGGGCACGTCCTCCCAGGTCAGGATGCAGGCGATGCCGGGTACCCGGCTGGCGGCGTCCTTGCGGATGGATTTGATACGGGCGTGGGCGTGGGGGCTGCGCAGTACCTGGACCACCAGACAGTCCCGGGGTACCATGTCCTCGGTGTACACGCCCTTGCCGCCGGTGAGGGCGGCCCCGTCCAGCTTGGGGACGGCCTGATTCACATATCTCAAATTCATGCCTGACCCTCCTTCTCCCAGGGCTTGTCGTTCAGCCAGGCCCGAAGAGCCCGGGTCTGACCGGCGTAGCCGGAACAGCGGCACAGATTGCCCGCCAGATAATTGGAGATCTCCTCCTCGGTGGGGTCGGTCAGTTCCCGGCGCATAGCCAGCACAGCCATGATGAAGCCGGGGCTGCAATAGCCGCACTGCTCGGCCCCCTGGGCGGTCATATACCGGCCAAAGGAGGCGGCCTCCTCCTTCACACCCTCCAGGGTGGTAACGTTGAGGCCGTCGGCACGGGCGGCGGGGTAGGAGCAGGACAGCACCGGCTTGCCCTCCACCCACACGGTGCAAAGGCCGCAATTGCTGGTGTCACAGCCGCGCTTCACGCTGACGTAGCCATACTTGCGCAGAAACTCCAGCAGCATCATATCGTTGGGGATGTGCTTGTTGTACAGCATCCCGTTAACGGTGATTTTAACTTTCATCCCTTGTTCTCCTCCATACACTGCTCTGCTGCACGGCGTACCAGTACGGCGGCCAGCTTCTTGCGGTAGTCGGCCCCCGCCCGCAGGTCGGTGCCGTAGGTCAGCTCCTCAGCGGCGGCCTGTCCGGCGGCTGCGGCACCCTTGCCCTCGTTGAGGCAGGCGGCGGCGCCCTCAGCGCGCACCGCCCGGGCGGGACGGGCGCCCACTGACACGGTCCACTGGCCGTTGAGGCAGCTTACCGCCGCCGCCAGAGTGGGGAAATCGGTGGTGGAGCGGCGGACGCTCTGGTAGGCGGCCTGGCGGCCGTCATCCCTGATCCGCACCTTCAGCAAGATGTCGTCAAAAGCAATGGGGGAGGCCATAAAGCGATCCAGGGGGATCTCGCCGCCCCGATAGAGTACCACGGTGGCGTCCAGAGCCAGCAGGGCGCAGGTCAGGTCGGAGAATCCAAACCGGGAAAAGACCGACCCGCCCACAGTGGCGCAGTTGCGGAAGGGTACCCCCACGATGTGGGACACACTTTCCCCCAGAATGCCGTCAAACCGGGAGGTGACGGCGGGGTGGGTCTCCAGCTGATGGAGGGTGACGCAGGCCCCCAGCTCCAGGCAGCCGTCCTTCACCTCGATCTGATCCAGGCTCAGCCGGGTCAGGTCGATGGCGCGGCTGATGCGGCGGCAGCCCAGCTTCAGCCAGCAGCAGCCCCCCAGCACAGCGGCGGCCCGGATGTCCCGGTGGAGCAGCTCATCGGCCTCCGCCAATGTTTCGGGGAACACATAACTTTTAATGGTGTACAAATCCAATTCCTCCCCACAAGGTTTTCTCTCTTTACAAATCAGGCTGACGTAAAAAATTTTCCAATCCTTGCCGATTCAATAACTTCAGGCTTTTATAGCCGGTTTTGACCCAGCCGTTCTTATCAAACTCGCCAAGCACACGGCTTACCGTCACCCTGCTTACGCCTACCGAAGCGCCGATCTCCTCATGGGTACAGCGCACTGTGTTCTCCGGCCAGGGGAGCAGGGAGAGCAGATGGCGGGCGATGCGCTTGTCCGCCTGGAGGAAGTCCCCGTCCACATGGCCGGACAGCATCCGCACACGGCGGGCCAGGTCCTCCAGCATGGCGATGGCCAGATCGGGATGGGCGGCAAAGACCTGGGTCAGGTGCTGCCGGTCCACCGCCACCAGCTGGCATTTGGTCACCGCCATGGCGGAGGATACCCGGGGCTGGCCGTCAAAGAAGGCGGCCTCGCCCATCAGCTCGCCGGCATGGGGGAGGGTGAGGATACGCTCCTCGCCCTCGGGGGAACTGATGAAGCACTTGGCGGTGCCCGATACAATATAATAAAAGCAATCCGCCCGGGTGTCCTGGAGATAGATCAGCTCTCCCGGCTCCTTGTGCAGAATGGGCTGGCCGTCGGCCAGAGGCGTCCAGATGTTGCGCAGCATGGCGGTTTCCTCCTTTCGGGCGGGGACAAGCCCTGCCCTTACGGTAAGATTGTAGCATGGTTTACATTCTTCTGGCAAGGGGGTATGGTATGCTGATACCAACAAGAAATAAGGAGGCGCCCTCGTATGGGAATGACCATGACCCAAAAGATCCTGGCCCGCCACGCCGGACTGGACCAGGTGGTACCCGGCCAGCTGGTGGAGGCCAAGCTGGACCTGGTGCTGGGCAACGACATCACCGCGCCCGTCGCCATCACCGAGTTCCGCAAGGCGGGACTGACTCAGGTATTTGATCAAGACAAGATCGCCCTGGTGCTGGACCACTCCACCCCCTGCAAGGACATCAAGTCCGCCCAGCTGTGCGCCCAGGCCCGGGAATTTGCCAAGGAATTCAACATCACCCACTTCTATGACGTGGGCTGCATGGGTGTGGAGCACGCTCTGCTGCCGGAAAAGGGCCTCACCGCCCCCGGTGAGTGCATGATCGGTGCCGACTCCCACACCTGCACTTACGGCGCGGTGGGTATGTTCTCCACCGGCGTGGGCTCCACCGACATGGCCGCCGGCATGGCTACCGGCCTTGCCTGGTTCAAGGTGCCCGCCGCCATCAAGGTCACCCTCACCGGCAAGTTCCAGCCCTATGTGTCCGGCAAGGACGTGATCCTCCACCTGATCGGCATGATCGGCGTGGACGGCGCTCTGTACAAGTCCCTGGAGTTCGCCGGGGAAGGGGTAGGGGAGCTGTCCATGGACGACCGCTTCACCATCGCCAACATGGCCATTGAGGCGGGCGCCAAGAACGGCATCTTCCCGGTGGACGACAAGACCCGGGCCTACCTGAAGGGCCGTGTCACCCGTGCGTGGGAGGCGGTGGAGGCCGACCCCGATGCCGAGTACGAGCGGGAGATCGTCATTGATCTGAACACCCTCCAGCCCACGGTGGCCCTGCCCCATCTGCCCTCCAACACCCGCACCATCGACCAGGTGGAGGGCACCCACATCGACCAGGTGGTCATCGGCTCCTGCACCAACGGACGCCTGGACGACCTGCGGCAGGCGGCGGCGGTCCTCAAGGGCCGCAAGGTGGCCGACGGGGTGCGCTGCATCGTCATCCCCGCCACCCAACAGATCACCCTGGACGCCATGGCCGAGGGCCTGATCCAGACCTTCATCGAGGCGGGCTGCGCCGTGTCCACCCCCACCTGCGGTCCCTGCCTGGGCGGCCACATGGGCGTACTCTCCGACAACGAGCGGGCCATCTCCACCACCAACCGCAACTTTGTGGGCCGCATGGGCCCCGTGTCCTCCGAGATCATCCTGGCCAACCCCGCCGTGGCCGCCGCTTCCGCGGTGGCTGGCTGCGTGGCCGATCCCCGAACGCTGTAAACAGCGTTCGGGCCCCCATATTATTCTTCCTCGGGGCAAGTGAATTGCCCCTGCGGCAAGGTTTTGCAGGGCAAAACGCTTGCGCGCGCCACTTGGCGCGTCCCGCCTGCGGCGGGTCCCAAGGCACCAAATCAGAAAGGGTGACATCCTTGAAAGTATATAAGTACGGCGACAACGTGGATACCGACGTGATCATTCCCGCCCGGTACCTCAACGCCCCTGACGAAAAATCCCTGGCCTCCCACTGCATGGAGGATATTGATGCCAATTTCGCCTCTACCGTGGAGCAGGGCGACATCATCGTGGCCGGGGCCAACTTTGGCTGCGGCTCATCCCGGGAACACGCGCCCCTGTCCATCAAGGCCTGCGGCGTGAAGTGCGTCATCGCCCCCTCCTTCGCCCGCATCTTCTACCGCAACGCCATCAACATCGGCCTGCCCATCATGGAGAGCCCCGAGGCTGCCGCCGCCATCCAGGCGGGGGACACTGTGAGCGTGGACTTTGCCACCGGCACCATCACCGACGAGACCCAGGGCAAGACCTGGCAGGCCGCGCCCTTCCCGGCCTTCGTGGACAACATCATCCAGGCCGGCGGCCTGCTCAACTCCCTGAAAGCGCGAGGTGTGGCGAAATGAATTACAAAATCGCTTTGATCCGGGGCGACGGCATCGGCCCCGAGGTGGTGAACGAGGCCGTCAAGGTGCTGGAGGCCGTGGGCAAGAAGTTCGGCCACAGCTTTACCTATGAGGACGTGCTGCTGGGCGGCTGCGCCACCGACGCGGTGGGCAAGAGCTACCCCGACGGCACCGCCGAGAAGTGCAAGGCCTGCGACGCTGTGCTGCTGGGCGCGGTGGGCGGTCCCAAGTGGGGGAGCGACAAGCCCGCCGAGCAGCGGCCCGAGACCGCTCTGCTGGCTATCCGCAAGGATCTGGGCCTGTACGCCAACCTGCGCCCCGCCGCTCTGCGGCCTGCCATGGCGGACGCCTGCCCCCTGAAGAAGGAGACGGCGGAGAAGGGCATCGACCTGATGATGGTCCGGGAGCTGACCGGCGGTATCTACTTCGGCCAGCGGGAGAAGTACGACACCCCGGATCGGGGCATGGAAGCCGCCGACCGGATGGCTTACTCCGAGAAGGAGATCGAGCGCATCGGCCGCCGTGCCTTCGAGCTGGCCCGGCTCCGCCGGAAGAAGGTGTCCTCCGTGGACAAGGCCAACGTGCTGGAGACCTCCCGCCTGTGGCGGTCCGTCATGCACCGTTTGGCAGCGGAGTACCCCGACGTGCAGTACGAGGACGTGCTAGTGGACAACTGCGCCATGCAGCTGGTCCGTGACCCCGGCCAGTTCGACGTGGTGGTCACCGAGAATATGTTCGGCGACATCCTGTCCGACGAGGCAAGCATGGTCACCGGCTCCATCGGCCTGCTGCCCTCCGCCTCCATCGGCGACACCGCTCCCGGCCTCTACGAGCCCATCCACGGCTCCGCCCCCGACATCGCGGGCCAGGACAAGGCCAACCCCATCGCCACCATCCTGTCGGTGGCCATGATGTTCCGCTACTCCTTCCACCTGGCCGCCGAGGCCGACGCGGTGGAGGCTGCCGTGGACGCTGTGTTGGCCGAGGGCTGGCGCACCGCCGACATTGCCGAGCCGGGTGTCACCCCCATCGGCACCAGGCAGATGGGTGATTTGATCTGCCAGAACATTTGAGAAGCATCTGCGGGGCGGCCACCAGGCCGCCCCGTTGCTTGACGATAGGGGAAATTGCTGATACAATGACCAAAAGACAACGGTGTAGAAGGGGCGCGACGCTATGATCCTGGCGGTGGATGTGGGCAATTCCAATACGACGGTAGGCCTGTTTGACCAGGAGGGCAAACTGAGCTTCCGCGCCACGCTGGAAACCTCCCAGAGCAAAACCAGGGACCAATGCGCCATTGACCTGTTCGGCGTTTTCCGGTTGTATGGGGCTGATATGGGGGCCATAACCGGCGCGATCCTCTCCAGCGTCGTGCCGCCGCTGACGGCTGTCTTTGCAGATGCTATCACTCGAATGACGGGGAAGACGCCTATCGTTGTAGGGCCTGGAATCAAAACCGGTTTGAATATCAAGGCGGAGATCCACGATCAGTTGGGCAGCGATATTGTAGCTTCTTCCGTGGCTGCCATTGCGGGATATCAAAGCCCTATCGTTATGATTGATATGGGGACAGCCACCTCGCTCTCGTTGATTCAGGGCAGCGTATATGAAGGCTGTATCATCATGCCTGGCCTGACTCTGGCTCTGCGGGCCATGTCGGAACAGGCTGCCGCGCTGCCGCCCATTTCCATTGAAAGTCCCGCGCAGGTGGATCTGCTGGGGCGCACCACGGAGGAGGCCATGCGTTCCGGAGTGCTGTACGGTCATGCCAGCATGGTGGACGGAATGCTGGACCGCATTGAGGAGCGGGTAGGCCAGCCGGTCACCGTGGTGGCAACCGGCGGCAATGCCCCTAAGATCCTGCGTTATTGCAGGCATGAGATCCGATATGACGCCGACCTGGTCATAAGAGGGCTCTATCTCTTGTATCAGAAAAATACCCGTAAGCCCAGAAAAGCCTGAATCGGTACTCAACGGCAGCTGCCGTGGGTAAATAAAGATTGCGCTGCATCCTCAAAGGAGGAGCGGCAGCAGGAGGTAACTGACCATGAGAGCAAACGAAAAAACCAGACGCCTGACCGGACTGGCCCTGCTGACGGCCATCATCGTGGTCCTGCAGGTAGTCGCCAGCTTTGTCAAGTTCGGACCCTTCTCCATTACCCTGGCTTTGGCCCCCATTATCATCGGGGCAGCCCTGTACGGCGCAGGCGCAGGCGCCTGGCTGGGCGCTGTGTTTGGGGTAGTGGTACTCATTGCCTGTGTGGCCGGCTGGGATATAGGCGGCAATATGCTGTTTGCAGCCAACCCACTGCTTACCGCCGCCCTGTGCATCGTCAAGGGCGCCGCCGCCGGTTTTGTATCCGGCCTGGTGTTCCGGGCGCTGTCCCGCCGCTCCTCCATTGGGGCCTCCGTTGCCGCCGGTATCGTCTGCCCGGTGGTGAATACCGGCATCTTTGTGGCCGCCCTGGTCTTCCTGTTCCCGGATATGCTGACCGCCTGGGCCACTGCCAATGGCAAGGATATTGTTACCTACATTATCCTGGTTCTGACCGGCGTCAACTTTGTGCTGGAGCTGGCCATCAACCTGGTTCTCAGCACGGTGATCGCCCGTGTGGTTGGGGCCAGAAAAAAAGCCTGACTTGTATGAAACCGGCTGCCACAGTACGACCGTGGCAGCCGGTTTTGCATCAGTATATATTTTTTCATTCAAAAACCAGGAAGTTTTTGAAATAGGGGCTTGCAATTTTGCAAGTTGGCGCATATAATATGTCAAGAAATTGCACGCAAGGGAGAGATTCCATTGAAAGAGCTGTCCAGGATCGCAGAGGCCGTTCAGGCGTCCACCACCATGGCCATCGACGCCATGTTCAAGCAGATGAAGGCCGACGGCATCGACGTCATCGGTTTCGGTGCAGGTGAGCCCGACTTTGACACCCCCGACGCCATCAAGGAGGCGGGCATCGCCGCCATCCGCAATAATGTCACCCGCTACACCCCCGCCGCCGGCACTGTTGAGCTGCGCCAGGCGGTGTGCGACCGGATGCGCGCCGACTTTGGCCTGGACTACAAGCCCGCCCAGGTGGTGGTGAGCAGCGGCGCCAAGCATCTGGTGTATCTGGCCCTGCGGGCCATTATTAACCCCGGCGACGAGGTCATCCTGCCAGCGCCCTACTGGGTGAGCTACATCGAGCTGATCAAAATGGTGGGCGGCGTGCCTGTGGTAGTCACTGCTACGGAGGCGGAACACTTTAAAATAACGCCTGAGAAGCTGGAGAATGCCATTACCGACAAGACCAAGGCCATTATCCTCAATAACCCCTCCAATCCCACCGGCATGATGTACGGCAAGGAAGAGCTGGAGGCTCTGGCTGCCGTATGTGCCAAGGCGGACATCTACGTCATTTCCGATGAGATCTATGCCTGCCTTGTTTACGATGGATTGAAGTTCACCAGCTTTGCCTCCCTCAGTGACGACGCCAAGGAGCGCACCATCCTCATCAACGGCGTATCCAAGGCTTACGCTATGACCGGCTGGCGCATCGGTTACGCCTGCGCCAACGCGAAGATCGCCAAGATTATGGCCAACTTTGTCAGCCACTCCACCGGTTCCCCCGTGGCAATCTCTCAGAAAGCCTCTGTCGCCGCGCTGACCGGCCCTCAGGATGAGGTGGAGACCATGCGCCAGGCTTTTGAGGCTCGCCGGAACTATATTGTGGAGGAGATGAACGCCATTCCCGGCGTCAGCTGCATTAAGCCGGAGGGCGCGTTCTATGTGATGATGAATCTGGAGCAGCTCATCGGCAAGACGATCCACGGGGTGGAGATCACCAATGACGACGTATTCGCCGATGCGTTCCTGAAGTACGGCCTGGTGGCCGTAGTGCCCGGCTCCGGTTTCGGCGCCCCCAACTTCGTCCGCTGGTCTTACGCCACCTCTCTGGAGAATATTAAGGAAGGCCTGGCACGGCTGAAGAAGTTTTTGGCCCAGTGATTCTGTCCTTTTTATACGCCGCAAGCATAGCTTGCGGCGTATTTTTATGCGCTTTTCTCCTGGCCGCCATCCCTTGCCTACCAGGGCGTATGATGCTATAATGAACAGCGTATTTGTCGGGAGGTGGGCAAAAATGGTATTGATCCTGTGCGTGGATGACAAGGGCGGTATGGCCTTTAACGGAAGGCGGCAGAGCATGGACCGTCTGCTGCGGGCCGACCTGTTGATGGCGGCAGGGGAGCGCGCACTGTGGGTCAGCCCCTATACCGCCAGACAGTTCGATCCCGTCCCCGCCAACCTCCACTCGGCGGAAGACTTTTTGCTCCGGGCTGGTCCGGGGGAGTTCTGCTTCGCCGAATTCCCACCCCTGACCCAGGTGCTGGACAGGGTGGAGGGGGTTCTCCTTTACAGATGGAACCGAACCTATCCCGCTGATCAGTATCTGGATTTTGAACCTGTAGCGGCTGGCTTCCGACTTATTTCCACCGTTGACTTTCCCGGTACTTCACACAAAACCCTGACCAAGGAGGTCTATACCCGATGAAACGTATTTCTTCCGCTTTGATGGCTCTAAGTCTGCTGTGCTGTCTGCTGACCGGCTGTCAGCGGCCCGACGACACCGCCCAGGTCTATTCCATGTCCGATTTGCCGCCCTATGACGGCAGCCCTTATGTGGCGGTCAATGACAATGTTCCATACTTTACAGAGGATGACTATACCACAACCTCCTTTGAATCCTACAGTGACCTGGATGATCTGGGCCGCTGCGGCGTCGCTTATGCCTGTGTCGGGACCGACCTGATGCCCACTGAGGAACGGGGCAGCATCGGGCAAGTAAAACCTTCCGGCTGGCAGACAGTGAAGTACGATTGGGTGGATGGGAAGTACCTTTACAATCGCTGCCATCTGATCGGATTCCAGCTGACCGGGGAAAATGCCAACGAAAAGAATCTGATCACCGGCACCCGATACATGAATGTGGATGGAATGCTGCCCTTTGAAAATATGGTTGCCGACTATGTAAAGGAGACTGGCAACCATGTACTCTACCGGGTCACTCCTGTTTTTGAAGGAGATAACCTGGTGGCCTCCGGCGTATTGATGGAGGGATACAGTGTAGAGGACAGCGGGGAAGGGGTCACTTTCTGTGCATACGCTTACAACGTCCAGCCGGGCGTCACCATTGACTATGCCACCGGCGAGAGTGCTGCAAGCGGTGAGTCGCTGCCCCAGGCCTCTGCTCCGGCTCAGACTGCCGGCAGCCCGGAGGGGGAGGAAGGAACCTATGTTTTGAACACCAACTCCATGAAATTTCACCTGCCTGACTGTTCCGGCGTCGCTTCTATGAGTGAAGATAACCGGAAAGACTATACCGGCTCCCGGCAGGATCTCATCGATCAGGGGTATGCTCCCTGCGGCATCTGCAAACCCTAAGGGGAAACGGGCGGGGGTAAACCCCGCCCCTACCTCTTTGTAGGGGCGACCTTTACGGTCGCCCGCCCTCATTTATTTCTTCCCAAGCGAGGTTTCCCATGAAAGACATCGTCACATCCTTCGGGGCCTGGATTCAGGCCCTGTGCGACAAAAACCCGGAAAAGGCCCGGAAATGGCTTACCACCGGCTACCGGGCCAAAAACCTGCAATTAAAGCTGGCCCCCGGCAAGCTGACTACCAAGTCCGCCCAGATGGTGGCGGTCCAGACCATGAACTCCATGATCGCGCCCCTGGCCCATCCGGACAAGGCGGCCATGGTCAGCCTGTTTCTGCCCTGTGAGCCCCTCCAGGTGCTGGGGCTGTCCCCTTACTCCTGCGAGGGCTTCGGCTGCTTCCTCTCCGGCACCCAGGCGGAGGGGGCCTTCCTCCGCTACGCCGAGAGCGAGGGCCTGCCCGAGACCTTCTGCTCCTACCATAAAATCTTCATCGGGGCGGCGGAGAAGGGCCTGATGCCCAAGCCTCGGTTCATTCTGTCCACCACCCTGGCCTGCGACGCCAATATGCTCACCTTCCGGCGGCTGGCGGAGTACTTTGACGTGCCCCACTTCATGGTGGATGTGCCCTACCGCACCGACCAGAGCGCCGTGGACTATGTAGCCGACCAGCTGCGGGACATGGTGGCCTTTCTGGAGCAGCAGACCGGCCAGAAGCTGAGCCAGTCCGCGCTGGAGGAGACGGTGGCCCGCAGCAACCGGAGCCTGGCCAACTACCACCGCTATATGACCCTGAAGGCGGACAAGTGCATCCCCTGTGAGATGACGGGGGAGATGTTCGCCGCCTTCGCCCTCCACATTCTGCTGGGCACCCCGGAGACCGAGGCCTTCACCCTCCAGTGTCTGAAGGATGTGGAGCAGGCGGCCCCGGCGGAGGGGGTGCGGCTGCTGTGGCACCACACCACACCCTTCTGGGTAGCCCCCCTGCGGCAGGTCACCGACTTCAACCGGGACGTGCAGATCGTGGGGTGCGATATGTGCTTTGAGGGCATCCAGCCCGCCTTTTCGGCCGACCCCTACCAGGCCATGGCCCAGCGGGTGGTGTACTCCGCCTTCAACGGCCCGGTATCCCGGCGCATTGAGAAGGGAGTGGAGGCCGCCCGCCAGCTCAAGGCCGATGGAGCGGTGTGGTTCTGCCACTGGGGCTGCAAGCACACCCTGGGCGGGGCGCAGCTGGCTAAGGAGACCTTTGAGGCCGCCGGCATCCCCACCCTGGTACTGGACGGCGACGGCTGCGACCGCAGCCACGGCGGCGAGGGCCAGCTGGCCACCCGCATGGAGGCCTTTGTGGAGCTGCTCAAGCAGGGAAAGGGGGGACAGACATGACCCACTATATCTGTAAATACACCCCGGTGGAGCTTTTGCGCGCCCTGGGGGGCGAGTGCGTGGTGCTGGACCAGATGCCAGACTCCTTTCCCCTCAGCGACCAGCTGGGCCATCCCAACCTGTGCGGCTTCGGCAAGGCGGTGCTGGAGGCCTGCCTGTCCGGGCAGGTACGAGAGCTGGTGCTGGTCAACTGCTGCGACGTGATCCGCAGCGTGTACGACATCCTGCTCCAGCACGGCAAGCTGGACTTCCTCTACCTGATGGACCTGCTCCACTGCGGGGGCGACTGCGCCAAAACCCGGATGAAGGGGGAGCTGCTGGCCCTGGCGGAAGCCTACGGGGCCTACAAGGGCACCAAGTTTGACGAAAAAGCCTTCCGGGCGGCCTTCCAGCCTCTGGACCGGCCCACGGAGCCCTACCTCAGCGTGCTGGGAGGCAGGGTAGGGGACATGCTCTTTGAGGCCATGGAGGAAGCGCTCCCCCTGCCGGTACGCAACGACACCTGCGTCCAAAACCGCAGCGTGGCCCCGCCGCCGGAGGGCGGGGACTTTGATTCCCTGATGGGCTGGTACGCCGGGGCTCTGCTGGAGCAGATCCCCTGTATGCGGATGACCGACGCCGCCGGGCGGCGGCAGCTGGTCAACGACCCCCATCTCAAGGGTGTGGTGTACCACACGGTGAAATTCTGTGACTACTACGGCTTTGAATACTCCGGCCTGCGCCATGAGCTAAGTGTGCCCATGCTCAAGCTGGAGTCGGACTATACGGCGGGGAGCAGCGGACAGCTGAGTACCCGGCTGGAGGCCTTTGCCGAGACCATGGTCCCGGCACAAACCACGGCGAAAAAAGGAGGCAACGCCATGAGCGGCGGACGGTATTATGTGGGTATCGACAGCGGGTCCACCAGCACGGATGTGGCTATTCTGGACCGCAACCGCCAGCTGGTGGCGGGGGTGATTCTGCCCACCGGGGCGGGGGCCTCGGCGGGAGCGGAGCGTGCCCTGGAGCAGGCCCTCAAACAGGCGGGGCTCACCGAGGCAGACATTGCCGCCACCGTCACCACCGGCTACGGGCGCTCCGCCATTCAGATGGGGGACAAGTCCATCACTGAGATCACCTGCCACGCCAAGGGGGCCTACTTCCTGGACTCCTCCGTCCGCACCATCATCGACATCGGCGGTCAGGACAGCAAGGTGATAAGGCTGGACGACCAGGGCAACGTGGTCAATTTCCTGATGAACGACAAGTGTGCCGCCGGTACCGGCCGCTTTCTGGAACTGATGGCCCGCACCTTGGAGCTGTCCATGGAGGAGATGAGCTGGGCCGGGCTGGAGTGGAAGGAGGATATCGCCATTTCCTCCATGTGTACCGTCTTTGCCGAGTCGGAGGTGGTGTCCCTCATCGCCCAGAACAAGGACCGGGGGGACATCATCCACGGCCTGAATCAGTCGGTGGCCGCCCGCACCGCCGCCCTATGCCGCCGCCTGGGGGGCGAGCCCAACTATATGATGACCGGCGGCGTGTCCAAGAACCGGGGCGTGGTGGAGGCCATCCAGCGGGAGCTGGGGGTGGAGCTGATCGTCTCCGACCGGGCCCAGCTCAACGGCGCTCTGGGCGCCGCCCTGTTCGCACTGGAATTAAGTGAATAGAAGCCATGCCGGGAGCCGCTGTTCTGCGGCTCCCTTTTCATCTCTCATCGATAAAATACCACAGGAATCTCCAACCAACGTTGACTTCCGGGTAACAGGGTGGGTATAATGTAGGGTACGCATTGGATAAGGAGTGAACGGTCCATGAGAATGGTGCTGGCCATCATTTTGTGCAAGATCCTGCGCTTTGTGGGCAAGCTGGTGGGGAAGGGCAGCAGCCTGCCCGGCCAATTTGCTCTCAAACTGTGCCCCGACGTACTGCGGCGGGTGAAGCTGCCCTCCTACGTCATCGCCGTCACCGGCTCCAACGGCAAGACCTCCACCGTGGAGATGATCGCCGCCGTGCTGAGAGCGGCAGGGAAAGACGTGGTGTACAACGCCGAGGGTTCCAACCAGATCGAGGGGGTTACCACCCTCATCCTCACCCACTGCACCCTGGGCGGGAAGATGAAGGGGGACGTGCTGCTGCTGGAGAGCGACGAGCGCTACGCCCGCTACAGCTTCAAGTGGTTCCATCCCACCCATTTCGTCATCACCAACCTGTACCGGGATCAGCTCACCCGCAACGGCCATCCCGAGTGGGTGTATGACGCCATCCTGCCCGCTATCCACGACGACACCGCCCTGGTACTCAACGCCGACGATCCCCTGGTGTCCTGCTTCGCCCAGGGCCACGACAAGGTGAAGTGGTTCGGCCTGGAGGCCTGGGAGGGCGCAACGGCGGAACACCACGGGGTCTATGACGACGGCGCCCGGTGCCCGGTGTGTAAAGGTAAAATGGAGTACACCATTTACCACTACAACCATATCGGCCACTATCGCTGTACCGCCTGCGGCCACCACCGCCACGAGCCCGACTTTGCCGCCACCAGTTTGGACCTGAAAGAGGGTAAGCTGGTGTTGGACGGGGACACAGAGATTGCCCTCAGCTTCCGCAGCATCTACAACGTGTACAACATCCTGGCGGCCTGGTCCCTGTGCCGGCTGTGCGGGGTGGACAAGAAGACCATTGCCGACGTGCTGGGCAGCTACATCCTGAAGAACGGCCGGATGGTCACCTTCAAGCTGGGTAAGCACCACGGTACCCTGCTCACCAGCAAGCACGAGAACTCGGTGGCCTACGACACCAACCTGCGGTATATCAGGGACACCGGCAAGGACTGCTCGGTGCTGGTCATCGTGGACGCCATCAGCCGGAAGTACTTTACCGGCGAGACCAGCTGGCTGTGGGACATCGACTTCAATCAGCTGGCTGCTCCCCATGTCAAGCGCGTGGTGCTGTGCGGCAAGTACGTCAATGACCTGGCCCTGCGGTTTGACTGCTCGGCGGTGCCTCAGGACAAGATTTCCTGCCTGGACACTGTGGCCCAGGCGGCGGAGCAGCTGGAACAGGACGGGGAAGAGGACCTGTATGTGGTCACCTGCTTCTCTGACCGGGACAAGCTGCTCAGCCGGGTCCAGCGGACGGAATAAGGAGGGGTGGATATGAATATCAAACTGCTGCATCTCTACCCCGAGGCCATGAGCCTGTACGGGGAGTACGCCAATCTCACCCTGCTGTCTCGCTATCTCGCCTGGCGGGGGGCTGAGGTGGATATCCAGAGCGTGGGCTGCGACGATGCCCCCGACTTTGCCGGAGCCGACCTCATCTACATGGGGGCGGGCACCGAGCGCACCCAGAAGGCCGCACTGGGCTGGCTGACGCCTTATAAAGACGCCCTGAAAGAGGTAGCGGAGGGTTCTCTGGTGCTCTTCACCGGCAACGCCATGGAACTGCTGGGGACCTCCATCACTGACCAGAAGGGGACGGTGTATGAGACCCTGGGCTTTGGAGGGTTTGCCACCGTGGAAACCGACAAGCGGGTGCCCCACGACATCATTGCAAAGACTGCTCTCTTTGCTGAGCCGGTGGTGGGTTTCATGAACAAGTGTTCCCATACCAGCGGGGTGGAGGAGCCCCTCTTTGAGACCATGACCATGGGTATGGGCAATGAGAAGGAGGGAGGCCCCGAGGGCTTCCGCCAGGGCAATGTGATCGGTACCCACATCACCGGGCCGGTGCTGGTGAAGAACCCGGCCTTCCTGGCCTGGATCGCGGAGCGCATCCTGGAGAACAGGGAGGAGGCCCTGCCGGTACGGTTGGACAAGCCGGACTGGCTGATCCACGCCGAAAAGGCCTACCAGGTCACCCTGGAGGAGCTGTCCGCCTTGGCGAACAAGTGAAGATAGAAAAATGGCCGCCATTTGGCGGCCATTTTTTGTTGTAAAGCTCTCCTCATAAGGAAGCAGAGGGCTGGATTAGGTTTACAAATTTGGACTAATGTGATAGAGTGTTTTTGGTTCTCACCAGAACTAAATTTTCTAGCAGGTTTTCTTTATATAAAGGAAAATTACAAAACTGTAATAAAAGAATGGAGGCGTTACATGAGTATTGAAGGTTTTGATCTTGTTACTGATACAACAAGATTAAGCATTTTTATGGTTGCTGCTGCTGTTGCAGCGGTAATATTGTTTATTATTTCAATAAAGAACGATGAAAAAATAAAACTTAGATTTGTTTTTTCAGTAATATCATTTTCTTTATCAATAACTCTTATAATTTTCTGCTATTCATTGGGAAAGCAAACAGAAACAGCTATTGCAAAAACAGAGAGTGAATTAAATGGTGCAAGATTAAAATACGATAATTTGCTTAATAGGAAAAACGAAATTGAGCAAGATCGAGATGAAATAAAGGAAGAACTAGAAGAACAAAACACAGAATTATTTTTTTGGAGAGAAAACGCGGTTATAGTTACTACTACAGGAGAAAAATACCATAGATTTGACTGTAAATATGTAAGAGATAGACCGATATATATTTATAACGTAGAGAATGCAATATACAAAGGGTATACAGCTTGCATGATATGTGATCCTCCAACAAGGTGATTTTCTGTCAGGTGATGGTGAACGGCCAGCGGGTCAGCAAAGGGCACACGCACAGAGGGCGGGTCTGAGACCCGCCCTCTGTTATTCACTCTTTTTGCTCTTTTTCCGCGCCTTTCCAAGGGGATTGGCCTTGGCGGCGGCACGGAGGTTCTCATTGTCCACATGAGTATAGATCTGGGTAGTGTTCAGGTTCTCGTGCCCCAGCACCTCCTGCAAGGTCCGCACATCCACGCCGTTTTGCAGCATCAATGTGGCGGCGGTGTGGCGCAGCTTGTGGCTGGAGTAAAGCGCCGGATCCAGCCCCGCCTTCAAAAGCCGCTGTTTTACCATATAATGGACCGCCGCCGTGGTCATGCGGGTGTGGGAGCGGGTGAGGAAGAGGGCGTTCTTGTCCGCCGCCGCTTGCTGGCTTCGCTCCGCCAGCCAGTCGTCCAGGGCGTCACGGCAGGCCTCGTTGAGGAAAATCATCCGTTCTTTATTGCCTTTGCCCAGCACACGGAGCTGTTCCTGCCGCACATCGGTCAAGTTAAGACCAACTAACTCAGAAATCCGCAGCCCGCAGTTGAGAAACAGGATCAAAATGCAGTAATCTCTGGCCCGGTTGGGCTCGTCCACGGCCTCCAGCAGCATGATGGACTCATCCAGGGACAGATACCGGGGCAGGGATTTCTTCAGCCGGGGAGAATCCAGGTCCTGCATGGGGTTTTCGCCGATGAGCTTGGCCTTGCTGGAGAGATACTTATAAAAGGAGCGGATGGCGGCGATCTTGCGGGCCCGGGCGGAGGGTTCCAGGCCGTAGCCGGAGGTGGGGCTGTTGGCGTGCTTGACCCGGTCACGGCTGAGGTAGCTCATGTAGCTGTAAACGTCGCTGAGATTCACCGAACGAGCCAGATCCAGATCCAGGTCGCCGATGTCGATCTGATCCAGCGGCGTGTCACGGGGCACCCGGCCTTTTTCAATTTTGATGTAGCGGAAGAAGTTGCGCAGATCCAGATAGTATTCGTCCACGGTTTTCTTGGAGTGGCCCTGAATGGTCTCATGGTAGACCAGGAAGTTGCGGAGCAGCTCAGGGGCGGTCAATTTATAGTCATTATGGTCCATGTGGGCTTTTCCCTCCTCTCAACTCAACAAAATTTTTATTTTGTTGAGTTCGTAGTTTAAATT
Organism: uncultured Flavonifractor sp.; assembly: GCF_944383115.1. GTDB lineage: Bacteria > Bacillota > Clostridia > Oscillospirales > Oscillospiraceae > Flavonifractor. The sequence goes on from NZ_CALWOJ010000019.1 coordinate 26,624, forward strand.
CATAGCCGCCCCCTCTCGGGGCCGGCTTCTTCAAGGACTGAACTTCCGCGGGCGGTATCGACCCGCCCGCCAACAAAATAGCCGTTTTGTTGAGTGCAAGGCTGCCTGGTGCGGGAGCCCGGAGCGATCCGCAGCATATCCGTCACGTTGGCACCTCCTCTCAACGGAGCCAGCATACCACAGGCGGGGCCGGTGTGTCAACTGGGAATTGACAATGTTCTGGACCAGGCGGAACGCCTTGGCGGCCCGTTTCACGTCGGCCCACACGGCCTGCCGAGTTCTAGGCTTGGCTGGGTTGCGGCCCGGAAAGGCCCAGACCTCCCCGGCCTGGGCTTTGATGTCGCGCAGCAGGCCCGCAGGCAGGCCCACCTGCCTGCGCTTGCCTGTCTTGCGCTCCACTACCCAGAAATGGGGCGCAAGCTGCTGCGTCCGTAGGGCCAGCACGTCCCCCACCCGCAGGCCGGTGTGTAAACAGACCCGGCAGACCAGCCGGTTTGACGGCGTGAGGGCGGCCAGAACGTGGCCCACCTCCCGCTCCAACAGGTATCCTGTCCTCATACGTTCCTCCTTCTGCCCCCCGGAATCCGGGGGGCACTTTGCCGCCCCGCCCCGCCTGGGCCCCCTGGGCCCCAGGCTTTGGGCGGTCGGCTTCACTTTCCGAAAATTGTCAACTGCTCCTGATTCTCGAACTGGTGTTCGGGCGCTTTGGTCCGCCGCCCAGCGCTCCGCGCACAGGCGGACATAGCCCACGCAGCTGTGGACGGCGCACTGACCCCACCAGGGGCAGCGCAGCGCAGGTCCCATCCCTGCCACTGTGGTTCCTCCTCTCTTGCCACTGGCCGGGTCCGGACCAGGACGAAGGATAGCCCGGCCTCCGGCACGTCGAAGTGGTGTACCCCGCCCTCCGGGGCCAGGTCCACCGCCTCCCGGATGCTCACGTCGGCGAACTCCACCGCCGGGCGCTGGAGATCGCCTCCGGAGTAGTACCACCGCCCGCCGGGCTTGTCGCCCTGCTTCCCGATGTACTTGCAGACGTAGCCCACGGCGGCGTGGTAGTCGCCGTAGAGTTCGATGGCGGTGGTGAAGCCCAGGGACCAGGCGGGGAGGTTGTAGACGGGGTGCCCTTCCCTGTCCCTGTGGCCGCTGTCCACGGCCTTCACCGCGTCGTTGAAGAAGCCGTGGAAGTGGATGGCCCCGTCCTTGTGCCGCTCCGGCACCAGGACGTAGGCCAGGCCCCGGCGGCGCACCTGGTTGTCCAACCAGGCGTTGAGCCGCCGGGTAATGCTGACCATGTCGTAGCGGTCCACCTTGGCCTGGTCCAGGGTGAGGGTGACGAACCAGCGGAAGGGGTTAGCCAGGGCCAGGTCCCGGACCTGAGCCCGGGCCCGGCGCATGGAGCGGTCCAGGTTGTCCCGCTCCCTGACCTCCGGAGGCTTCTCGGGGGCCTCCTGGGCCCGCCTGCGGCGGGGCGGGCGCTCCCCGGCCCTCTCCCATCCCTGGGGATGGAAGATGGCCTGGTCGCAGACCAGGACCTCACGGGAGCCGTCGGGGTAGGTCTTGACCCTGGCGGTATGACACAGGCCGCCCCGGCCAGAGCCGGACCGGGCCAGCAGCGCCGAAACGCTCATGGGGTTCTTCATGAAGTCGTCCATAGGTCTGGTGGGTGACGGAATACTGTCCCTGTATCAAGTAAGGGAGCCCGGCAGCGTGACCGCAGGGAGCCGGGCCGGGACCCGGCCCCACTCCGGGGGCCACCCGTCCCGGTTGCCCCGCCGGAGGCGGGGCTTCTTCGGTATGCTCGGCCTTGGCCCCCCTGCGCTCCGGTCGGCCCGCTGCGGGCCTTGCCCGGCGGCCCGGCCTCCGCTCCGGGCTTGCTCCCGGCCAGGGCCCCTGCGGCCCCCTGGGCCGCGCTGGCCCTGGCTCGGGCCCCCTCCGCTCCCTTTGGGTCGCTGCGGGGGTCGCTGCGGCCTGTCGGCGGGCCGCCTGCGCCCGTCGGCGCGGTCCCGGGGCTCCCCCGGCGGCCCCCGCTGCGGCGTGGGCGGGTCCGGGCGGGGGCGGGCTTGCCTCGCCCCCGCCTCGGCCCCCGGCGTGGGGGTCGTGCGGCCCCCCCTGCGCGCCGCTGCGGGCTCGCTGCGGGGGCGCTCGCCCTTGGGCTGCTCCGGGCGGCCCTTCGCCCCGTCCGCGCCGCGCCGGTGCCCCCTCC
>NZ_CALWOJ010000020.1 GCF_944383115.1 uncultured Flavonifractor sp.
CGGGAGCATAGCTCAGCTGGGAGAGCGCATGCCTTACAAGCATGATGTCACAGGTTCGAGCCCTGTTGTTCCCACCATGGGTATGACGCCCAACACCAGATGGCGCGGTAGTTCAGTTGGTTAGAACGCCGGCCTGTCACGCCGGAGGTCGAGGGTTCAAGTCCCTTCCGCGTCGCCATTTTTCTTTTGATGCGGGTGGCTGAAGTTCATCCGAAGGATGAGGCAAAGGCCCCTTCCGCGTCGCCATTTTTTCTTTCGATGTGGGCGGCTGAAGCTCATCCGAAGGATGAGGCAAAAGCCCCTTCCCGCATCGTGATTTGCCTCTGTAGCTCAGTTGGTAGAGCAGGGGACTGAAAATCCCCGTGTCGCTGGTTCGATTCCGGCCGGAGGCACCATTCTCCGGTGGATACCGCAGGGTATCCACCGGGGGAACTTCTAAATGCATGTGGGGCCGCATAGAATGGCTCCAGGCATGCAGGTGTAGCTCATCTGGTAGAGCGCCACCTTGCCAAGGTGGAGGTAGCGAGTTCGAGCCTCGTCACCTGCTCCAAAATGATAAAAGGAAGGTCCTCCCTTCCTTTTATCCATATGGCGACATAGCCAAGTGGTAAGGCAGAGCTCTGCAAAAGCTCCACCCCCAGTTCGAATCTGGGTGTCGCCTCCAGAAAAGAAACACCAGCCGTTGGCTGGTGTTTCTTTTTGTTCAGGCCATAAAACGACCGAGGGGACCCGCCAGACAGCGGGTCCCCTCGGACTCTATACGGTTCTCCCCAACCGGAGTAGAGATCAGATCACGCACCACGCACACAGGCCTGGAGCGCTTTCCAAGGGCTCCCCTTCCAGTAGGTGCGCATGACATTTACCGACATGCCCTGCCCCATCAGTTCGTAACCATTGTGCTTCCGATCCATCACCATCATGTTGTTCTTCTTCATGGAAATCGCTCCTTTCTGTGTTCTTGTGGGGTTGCCTTCTTTCTGATGTTAGTATACAATAAGATTGGCTATGAATCAAACGAATCTTTTTCATGTATTTTATGATGAAATGGAATGGTTGGCGTGAGTACGATTAAATATCAAGTTCTCCTGAAAACCGTGGAGTTGGGCGGGATCACCAAAGCCGCCGAGGCGCTGGGCTACACCCAGTCGGCGGCCAGCCGGATGATTGCCGCGCTGGAGCAGGAGTGGGGTATGGAGTTGCTGGTCCGTGGGCGGGGCGGTGTATATCTCAGCACAGCAGGTACCTCTCTACTCCCCTATCTGCGTGCCGCCTGCAACGCCCAGAAGGAACTGGAGGAACAAGTTGCCCATCTGCACGGCCTGACTCAGGGCACTCTGAGGGTGGGCAGCTTCGCCAGCGTATCCATACACTGGCTGCCTCCTATTATGAAGATCTTCCTCCAGCGTTATCCTGGTATCCGTTTTGAACTGGTGAGCAAATGGGAATTTGCCGAGGTGGAAGACCTGATCCGTCAGGGGCAGGTGGACTGCGGTTTTCTCGGCCTGCCCACCGGCGAGGGTCTGGAGGTCTTTCCCCTGCGTCGGGACCAGTTCATGGCAGTACTGCCCCCCGACCACCCTCTGGCCAACGCCCCCTTCTACCCTATGGAGCGCCTGGCCCAGGACCCCTTTATCTGGATCCCCGAGGACCGGGATGTGGAGATCGGTCAGATCTTCCAGGAGGAGGGCATCCACCCCAACCTCCGATATACGGTCAACGATGATTTTGCCATTCTAGCGATGGTGGAACAGGGACTGGGCGTCAGCATACGGCCTGAACTGGTACTCCAGGACACCGGTCGTTCCTTCTCCGCCATTCCCCTGGAGCGGCCTCGTTACCGTGACATCGCCCTGTCTGTACGGTGGGGCAAGCCCCTCTCTCCCCTCACCGCCCGTTTCCTGGAAGTGGTCAGGCAGTGGGTGGCTGGGAATAATGTCAGATCCGAATGAAAAAACCTTTTACATCAACCAAAAAATATAGTATAATTTCTCCGTTACGGGAATACCGCAGCGAATCCAACTATAGTAGGAGTGTTGTTCTATGAGCCGGATGGTCGGCACCGTATCTATGGGTATCCGCGCCCCCATTATCCGCAGCGGGGATGACCTGGCCGAAATCGTTACCGGATCAGTTCTGGAGGCGGTAAAAGACGGGGCGTTCTCCGTACGCGACCGCGACGTGGTCGCCATGACCGAGGCCATTGTGGCCCGCGCCCAGGGCAATTATGCCTCGGTGGACGATATTGCCGCCGATGTGAAAGCCAAACTGGGCGGCGAGACCATTGGCGTCATCTTCCCCATCCTCAGCCGCAACCGTTTTGCCATCTGCCTGCGGGGCATTGCCAAGGGTGCCAAGAAGATCGTACTGATGCTGTCCTATCCCTCCGACGAGGTAGGCAACCACCTGATCGACGAGGATCTGCTGGACGAGAAGGGCGTAGACCCCTATAAGGACGTTCTCTCTCTGGAACAGTACCGGGAGCTGTTCGGCTACACCGTACACCCCTTTACCGGCGTAGATTATGTGGATTATTACTCCAACCTGATCCGGGAATGCGGCGCCGAGGTGGAGGTTATTTTTGCCAACGACGCCCGGGCCATCCTCTCCTATACCAAAAATGTGCTGGCATGCGATATTCACACCCGCGCCCGCACCAAGCGCCGCCTGCTGGCTGCCGGCGCCGAAAAAGTGTTCTGCCTGGACGAGATCATGACTGCTCCCATCAATGGCAGCGGCTATAACGAGACGTACGGCCTGCTGGGTTCCAACAAGTCCACCGAGGATAAGGTGAAGCTCTTCCCCCGTCCCTGCCAGGATCTGGTGGAGGAGATCCAGGCCCGGCTGCTGAAGGCCACCGGCAAGCACGTGGAGGTCATGGTCTACGGCGACGGCGCCTTTAAGGACCCCGTGGGCAAGATTTGGGAGCTGGCCGACCCGGTGGTCTCCCCCGCCTACACTGCCGGTCTGGAAGGCACGCCCAACGAGCTGAAGCTGAAGTACCTGGCCGACAACGACTTTGCCGCTCTGTCCGGCGAGGCCCTGCGGGACGCCATCAAGAGTGAAATCAAGAAGAAGGACGGCTCTCTGGTGGGCAAGATGGCCGCTCAGGGTACTACCCCCCGCCGCCTGACCGATCTGATCGGCTCTCTGTGCGATCTCACCTCCGGTTCCGGCGACAAGGGTACTCCTATCGTCTATATCCAGGGCTACTTCGACAACTACACCACTGAATAACACCATCAGTAAAGGCGCCGGTCCAGCTGGACCGGCGCCCTTTTCCTGACAATATTATATCGCTTTGCTCATAAGGACAGCAGCCTGACTGCCCGCCTCTGTACGGTATGCGTCGGGCAGCAGGCCGCAGCGCACAAATCCGCAGGTCTCGTAGAGCGCGATTGCCCGGACGTTGTCCGCCATGACCGACAATTCCATCCGCTGGTAGCCCATATGGGCCCCCTCCCGGCACAGCGCCTCCACCAGGAATGTCCCCGCGCCCAGTCCCCACCAGCGACGGCGGACGGACAGCCCCAGTTCTGCCCGATGACGGCACTTGCGGCTGGCTGCGGCCGGCCCAATCCCGCCCAAGCCAATGAGTCGTTCCTCCACAAAGCAGGCCAGCATCAAGCGGGTGGGGCTGGCAAGCTGCCCTTTCAAAAAAGCCTGTTCCTCCCGCAGCGTCCCCGCCAATTCTTCCGGCAAAAACGCGGTATAGGGGCTCTCCGCCGCTACCCGGCGCAAATGGCGCAGTACCGCCTCGCCATCCTCCGGCCCGGGGCTGCGCAGCAGACACCGGCTTCCGTCTGAAAGGATCACACTGGTCTCCATGCCCCGCATTTATTTCGCCTCCCAGCCCCGCCAGGCAGCCAGCCGCTTCCAGATCAGCCAGGCCAACCAGCCGCAGAACAGGCCCACCGCCATCCCGGCCAGCACGTCGGTTGGGAAATGGACTCCCACATAGAGGCGGGAAAAGCCCATCAGCGCCGCCATGACCACGCCGGTCACCTTCATCCAGCGGCGGGGCAGGGTGCGCCACCATGCAGATGCCGCTGCAAAGGCGGCGCAGGTATGGCCCGAGGGGAAGGAGTTGGGGTCGTGTTCCGCCACCAGAGGGATCAGGCCCTCCACCACCAGCCAGGGCCGGGTGCGGCCCACCAGGTGCTTGAGAATCACATTGGTACACAGCAATCCCAGCAGCATGGCAATCAGGCTGACAAAGCCTGCCTTTCGTGTTTTGGGAAAGCAGAGCAGCAGCGCCGAAAGCACGATCCACAAGATCCCGGCGTTGCCCAGCTGGGTGTATAGAATCAAAACGGGGTCCAGTATGGCGCAGCGCAGCACCTCCTGTATCCAGAGCAGGATACCGCCGTCCACATGCAGCAGCCATTGGGGCATTCTAACTTCCTCCTGTTGAAAAAGGACGGCGGTATAATAACCGCCGCCCCCTTATTGTAACCTGATGAATTATTCGGTAATCTCAGTCCACGTACAGTCCAGGACCACGCCGTTGAGTTCAAATTTATCGGTCTTGAGGATATGGCTCTTGCCTACCCGCACTTCCTGGGTGCCGATCTCAGTGGTGATGGGGTTAGCCACATTGCACTCCACAGTGAAGGTCAGATCCAGCAGGCCCTTGTCGGCGGTAAAGGCTACCGTATCACCCGAGGTATTCACGGTCACATTGTCGGCATGAGGCGTTGCTTCCACGCCGGTGACCTGACCGTCCAGCAGTTCGCCGGAGGCCATCAGGGTGGAGGGGATATAGTTGGCCTTAATGCTCTCATAAACTGCCGGCTGAACGTTCTCCACCAGCACAGTATACTCCACGTGATGCTTGACGGCGCTGCCACCCGCGACGCTGCTGCCGCCCGGCTTGAGGAACTTCATGCCCAAAACCACCGCCGCAATAATGACCACCAGGATCACCAGCAGATCCACGATGTTGATTTTGCCAAACAGTCTTCCCTTTTCATCTATCATCTTTTTGCAGCCTCCGAGGTTGTAAATTCGTGTCGCGCTTGGTACAATGGTACCGGGTTATTGTATCATAGATCCCCATCAAGACACAAGTACTTTCTTTGGAGGTTTTGATTCCATGAAGGTCATGCACCTCATCTCCGGCGGTGACAGCGGCGGAGCAAAGACCCACGTCCATTCCCTGCTCAAAAATCTGGCCCGCACCATCGACGTCACGATGGTGTGTTTTATGGAAGGTCCCTTCGCTCAGGAGGCCCGGGAACTGGGCATCCCCACCGTGGTGCTGCCCGGCCACAATCTGTGGAAGGTCCGCAATACTCTGAAAAAGATGATCGTGGAGGGGGGCTATCAGATCCTCCACTGCCACGGCGCCCGGGGCAATCTGATGGGCGCCATGCTGCGCCGCGCCACCGGGCTGCCGGTGGTCACCACCGTCCACTCCGACTACCGGCTGGACTACCTGGGCCGTCCCTTCTCCCGGCTGACCTACGGTACCATCAACACTGTGGCCCTGCGGAAGCTGGATTACCGCATCGGCGTATCCGACGCCATGACCGATCTGCTCATTTCCCGGGGCTTTGATCCGGACAAGCTGTTCACCATCTATAACGGCATCGACTTCACGCCCCGCACACCCGCGCTTTCCCGGGCGGAATACTGGAAGAGCGTGGGTCTGGATGCAGACGAGGATTCTGTGGTGGTAGGTATCGCCGCCCGCCTGAACCCGGTGAAGGACATCGCCACGCTGATCCGGGGCTTTGCCCTGGCACATGAGACCTGTCCCAATCTGCGTCTGCTCATTGCAGGCGACGGCGAACAGATGGAGATGCTCAAGGAACTGGCCGGCCAGCTGGGGGTAGCCAAGCAGGTCTGTTTTGCCGGTTGGGTCACCGATACCGACAGCTTCTATAACGCGCTGGATATCAACACCCTTACCTCCCTGTCCGAGACCTTCCCCTACTCTCTCACCGAGGGGGCGCGGGCCGGTCTGCCCACCGTGGCCAGCCGGGTGGGCGGCGTACCCTACCTCATTGAACACGGTATTCACGGCTTTCTCTTTGAGGCGGGCGACGCCCAGGCCCTCTCCCGCCATCTGGAGGCGCTGGCGAAGGACCCGGAACTGCGCCGTCACATGGGGCAGCGGCTCTACCAGCGTGCCAAAGAGGACTACTCCCTGGAGAGTACCCTCCAGCGGCAGCTCACCATCTACGAGACCATTCTCCGCCGCCAGGACAGAAAGGCCGGCCGACGGGACGGCGCGCTGGTATGCGGCGCCTACGGCCGGGGCAACGCCGGTGACGACGCCATCCTGGAGGCCATTGTCACCGAGCTGCGGCAGGCTGATCCCGACCTGCCCATCTGGGTTCTCTCCCGCAGTCCGGAAGAGACCCGCCGCACCTATCGGGTCAATTCCATCTACACCTTCGCCTTCCCCAAATTCCTGTGGCGGATGAGAAAGACCAGGCTGTATATCAACGGCGGCGGTTCCCTCATGCAGGACGTGACCAGCCACCGCTCCCTGTGGTTCTATCTCTTCACCATCTCCTGGGCCAAAAAGCTGGGCAACAAGGTCATGATGTACGGCTGCGGCATCGGCCCCATTCACTCCCCCGCCAATCGCCGCCGGGCCTCTAAGGTCCTCCAGAAAAGCGTGGACGCCATCACCCTCCGGGACACCCATTCCAAGGAGGAGCTGGCCGATATGGGCGTGACCCGGCCGGAGATCATCCTCTCCGCCGACCCCACGGTGATCCTGCCCGCCGCTCCCGCCCCCGTTGTGGACGGTCTGTTGGAGAGCCAGGGCATCGACCCCCACGGCAAGTATATCGGCTTTGCGCTGCGCCCCTGGCCGGGGTACGAATCCAAGGCTTCCATTTTTGCCGCCGCCGCCGACTATGCCTATGAGAAGTACGGCCTCACCCCCGTGTTCCTGCCCATTGAGCGCCGCCTGGATGTGGAGGCCTCGCGGATCGCCGCCAGCTATATGAAGGCGCCCCATCACATTCTGACCCATACCGGCAGTTCCGACCGCACCATCGGCCTGTTTGCCCGGATGCAGGCGGTCATCTCCATGCGGCTCCACGCCCTGGTCTTTGCCGCCGGACAAGGGGTCCCGCTGGTGGGCGTGGTGTACGACCAGAAGATCAGCTCCTTCCTCTCCTATATCGGCCAGGACCTCTACACCGATCTGGACAAGGTGACGGTGGAATCCCTGTGCGGATATATCGACGCCGTCTGCGCCCGTATCGGCGATACCGCCTTCCTCTCCGGCGGCGTGGACAGGCTGCGCCAGGTGGAGGAACGGAATCAGGAAACTGCACGCCGCCTTTTGAAGGAGTCATCCCAGTGAAACAGATCCTATGTCTCTCCTCCCAGCCCTGGACCGCCATTCCCACCCGTACCCAGCAGCTCATGACCCGGCTGAAGGACGCCAAAGTGCTTTTTCTGGAACCGCCTGCCCGGAATTATCGCAACCCCGGCCGCAAAGTGCGGCCAGGCCTGACGGTTTACACTCTCCCCCCTGCGCCGGAGGCTGTGGAAGATCAGCGGCTGCTCCGGTTCCTGCGGGACCGGCGGCTGACCCGCTATATCCTCAAGCTGATGGACGTCCACCGCTTCCGAGAACCGCTGCTCTGGTGTACCGCGCCGGAGCAGGTCCATCTGCTGGACGCCATTCCCTATCAGGGCCTGGTCTACGACTGCGCCCAGGACTGGCTGGACACCCCGCCCGAGTGGGAGAGCGATCTGGCACTGGCCGCAGACGTGGTATTTGCCGCTTCCGACGGGCTGGTGGACCATCTCTCTCCGTGCAGCGACAACATTGCGCTGCTTCCCAATGGGGTCAGCTATCCCATGTTTTCCCGTCCCAGCAACGAGTGCCCCGCCCCCCTGTCCGATCTGACCGGCCCGGTGGCCGGCTTTGTGGGCACCATCTGGGAGGACCTGGATCTGGCTCCGGCCATCCAGGCCGCCCGGGCCATGCCCCAGTGTACCTTTGTCTTCGTAGGCAAGCGGGAACACAACGCTCAGCTGCGCACCCTGGAATCCCTGCCCAATGTGCGCCTGGTGGGCTGCCAGCTCCCGGTGGATATCCCCGACTACCTGGCCCGCTTCGACGTATGCCTTCATCTGCTGCGCCGCTCCGATTACGGCGGGGATGTGGTACCCTGCCGGATCTACGAGTATCTCTCCTCCGGAAAACCCATCGTAGCTATGGTCTATCCCGACCATGTGGAGCATTTCCCCGATGTGATCTACGCCGCCCACACCGCCGGCGAGTTTGTTCGTCTGTGTCTTCGCGCCCTGGAGGAACCGGAAGGCTGGCCTGCCCAGCGCCGGCGGGAACACGGGGCCGCCGCCGCCTGGTCCAACCGGGCCAGGCAGGTGGTTCAGATCCTCTCTGCCAACGGTTTATATTGAACTCCCATTTACGGGCGGCCGTTCCGGCCGCCCGATCTCTGTCTCACACCTGATAAGGAGGCTTATCATGATCCCCTACTCTGCCGTGATCTTCGACCTGGACGGCACGCTGCTGGACACCCTCCAGGATCTGGCCGACAGCGCCAACTATGCCCTGGCGCTCCACCATCTGCCCCCTCGTTCCCTGGATGAAATACGCCGCTTCGTGGGCAACGGGGTGGGGCTGCTCATCCACCGGGCGGTGCCGGCGGGCACCTCTGATGAGGTGGAAGCCCGGTGCTTAGCCGACTTCCGGGCCCACTACCTGCTGAATATGGAGAACCGCACCGCCCCCTACGCCGGGGTGCTGGAGCTGCTGGACGGTCTGAACCAAGCTGGTATCAAAGTGGCTGTGGTGTCCAACAAATTTGACGGCGCGGTCAAGGGCCTGTGCGAAACTTACTTCGGTAGCCGGGTACGGGTGGCCATCGGGGAGTCCCGGGGCGTGGCCCGCAAGCCCGCCCCCGACACGGTATTCCGCGCTTTAAAGGAGTTGGACGCCCAGCCCGGCCAGGCAGTCTATGTGGGCGACTCGGAGGTGGACATCGAGACCGCCCGCAACGCGGGCCTGCCCTGCCTTTCCGTCAGCTGGGGATTCCGGGACGAGGCATTCCTTACCCGCAGCGGCGCCCAGCGTATTGTCTCCTCTCCCGCCCACCTTCTGGAGCTGCTCACCGGCAGGGCAATGTGACCAATCCGCCTGGCTTCGGAGGCCCTTTTGTGATCACAACAGAAAATTTGCAGAAAAAGAAGGGTTTTTCCCAGCCTGCGGCGTATAAAGAAGCAAGGTTGAAATTTGCCGAGAGGCTGGTGAGTATTGATGCAACTGCGCGCACAGACGGAGGCCGCCGAGGCGGCGCTGCTCTCCCCTTACGCCTGTCTGTCCTCCCAGTCCCGTGGGCGAATGGTTCCGCTGGAGCCCTGTCCGACCCGGACCTGTTTCCAGCGGGATATCGACCGGATCGTCCACTCCAAGGCCTTCCGCCGTCTCAAGCATAAGACCCAGGTCTTTCTGGAGCCGGAGGGGGACCACTACCGCACCCGCATGACCCACACCATCGAGGTCAGCCGTATCGCCCGCACCATCGCACGGGGTCTGCGTCTCAATGAAGATCTGGCGGAGGCTGCGGCCTACGGCCACGATCTGGGCCACACCCCCTTCGGCCACGCCGGGGAACGGGTCCTCAACGAGATCATGCCCGGCGGCTTTGCCCACAACGAGCAATCCCTGCGGGTGGTGGACCGGCTGGAGCGGGACGGCGAGGGTCTCAACCTGACTTACGAGGTGCGCCGCGGCATCCTCTGCCACACCGGCCCTGACCAGGCCGAAACTCTGGAGGGCAGACTGCTGCGGCTGGCCGACAAAATCGCGTACATCAACCACGATATCGACGACGCCATGCGGGGCAAGATCATCTATCCTATGGATATCCCCCTCTCCGTATCCCAGGTGCTGGGCTTTACCCACTCCGAACGGATCAACACCCTGACGGTGGATATCATTACCCAGAGCGCAGGTAAAAACGATATCGTTCAGTCTCCCGCCTGTCGGGACGCCATGAACGAACTGCGGGAATTTATGTTCGAGTATGTGTATCGTAACCCGGTGGCCAAAGGGGAGGAAGGCAAAGCCCAGGACATGATCCGCCGCCTGTTCGAGTATTATGTGAAGGCCCCGGACAAGCTGCCGCCGGAGTATCAGGACATCCGGGTGGGCGAAGGCGTGGAGCGGGCCGTATGCGATTACATCTCCGGCATGACCGATAAATATGCCGTGGAGCAGTTTGGCGAGGCCTTTATTCCAAAATCCTGGAGCGTAAAGTAAGCATCCTTTACCCAACCGGGTATGAAGATGGAATTGGTTGGAAAAGATAGTCGGAAGGAGGACGTTTGTGGCTATCCCAGAACAATTTATTGACGATCTGGTGGCCCGCAGCGATATTGCCGACGTGGTCTCCTCCTATGTCCATCTGACCCGGAAAGGAAGCAACCTGTGGGGGCTGTGCCCCTTCCACAATGAAAAGACACCCTCGTTTTCCGTCTCGCCGGACAAGCAGATCTATCACTGCTTCGGCTGCGGCAAGGGTGGGGGCGTCATCTCCTTCGTGATGGAGATGGAGAACCTGCCCTTTGTGGACGCGGTGAAGCTGCTGGCCAAACGGGCGGGGCTGGAGGTACCGGAAAGTGGCGAAAACGAGGCCTACCGCAAAAAGCGGGTCCGGCTGCTGGAGTTGTCAAAGGACGCCGCTCGTTTTTACCATGACTATCTCACCGGCCCCGGCGGCCAGCGAGTACGGGATTACATTGCTCAGCGGCAGATCTCCCCCCGCACTGCCACCCGGTTTGGGCTGGGCGCCGCTCCCGATCAATGGGACGCCCTTACCAAAGCAATGACCGCCAAGGGCTATACCAAAATGGACCTGATAGACGCGGGACTGGCGGTAGCAGGCAAAAACGGCGGCATCTACGACAAATTCCGCGCCAGGCTCATGCTTCCTGTCATCGACGTACGAGGCGAAGTGGTGGGCTTTACCAGCCGCATTCTGCCCGGCGAGGAGGGTGCAAAGTACCTGAACACCCCGGAAACCACCCTGTTTAAAAAGGGGCGGCTCATTTATGCCCTGAATTTTGCCAAAAATACCAAGCGGCCCAACCTGGTGCTGGTGGAGGGCAACATCGACGTGATCACCCTCCATCAGGCCGGATTTGACAACGTGGTTGCCACGATGGGCACCGCCCTCACCGAGGAACACGCCCGCATCCTGGCCCGCTACACCAAGGAACTGGTGCTGTGCTACGACAACGACGCCGCCGGCAAGCAGTCCACCGACCGGGTACTCAATATCCTGAAACACGCCGACCTGTCCGTCCGGGTGCTTCAGCTGCCTAACGCCTATGACGCCGAGGGCAAGCCCGTCAAACAGGACCCGGACGACTTCATTAAAAAATTTGGCCCGGCCGCTTTTGAGAAGTGTCTCAACGGCAGCGCCGGCCAGAACGACTACCGACTGGACAGTCTCCAGGCCAGGCACGATCTGTCCGATGAGGAGGGGCGGCTGGCCTATCTGAAAGAAGCGGTGGCTACCGTGGCCGCCCTGCAAAGCCCCATCGAGCGGGAGATCTACGGCAACAAGGCGGCGGCCGCCGCTGGCATTTCAGCCGCCGCTATGGCCCAGGAAGTGGCCCGCTACCGCAAGGACAAAACATGGCAGGCCAGAAGGGCCCAGGCCAAAAAGGACCTGTCCCCCGCCACTCAGCTCCAACCCAAAGTCCGGCAGCTGCGCTATGACAACATTCGTTCCGCCCGGGCGGAGGAAGGGGTGATCCGGCTGCTGTTTTTGGAGCCCGCCCTTCTGGAGCAAACCGGCGGACTGCTTCCGGAGCAATTCTCCTCTCCCCTGCTGGGCCGCATCTATGCGCTGCTCCGGCAGCGGCACAGCCAGGGTCTGAGCCTTCAGCCCGGAACGCTGGCAGGAGATCTGACGGCGGAGGAAATGGGGCACCTGACCGGCATTTTGGAACAGCCGGAATCCCGTTCCAACAGCAGCCAGGCGCTGCACGATTACTTAGAGATCATCGAAACTGAGTCCGCCAAACGGGGCGGAACCGGGCTTGACCCCCTGATGGCGGCCCGGGATAAATTCAGAGAGAAAAAATCATATGGAGGACAACCGCATGAGTGAAAAGAAAGCCGCCGACAAGAAAGAGCTGATCCCCACCCCGGAGGACCAGGCCAAGATCACCCGCGAAAACGCAAAAAAGATGGAGCAGGGCAAGATCGAGGTCATGAAGGTCGTAGAGGGCGTTCAGGGCGCGGAAAAGCTGGCGGAGCTGATCGAGCGGGGCAAGAAAAACGGCAAGCTCTCCTCCAGCGAACTGATGGACGTGCTGGAAAACCTGGATCTGGAAAGCGAGCAGATGGATCGGATCTACGATACCCTGGAGAATCTGGGGATCGACACCGTGGGCGACGACTATCTGCCTGAGCTGGCCGACGACGTCGTTCCCCCCCTGGAAGAACTCAACGAGATCGAAGATCTGCCCGAAGAGGAGATCGTGGACCCCAATACCCTGGTGGACTCCTTCGGCATCGACGATCCGGTGCGGATGTATCTGAAGGAGATCGGCAAGGTCAATCTGCTCACCCCCGACGAGGAGATCCAACTTGCTCAGGATATGGGGGCCGGAGACGCCGCCAAGGAGCAGTTGGAAGAGCTGGAGCGCGCCAAGCAGGCCGGCGAGGAATCCATGCTGTCCGAAGAGGATATCAAGGAACTCAACCGTCTGGTCAAGCGGGGCGAAGCCGCCAAGCAGCGCCTTGCCGAGGCCAACCTCCGTCTGGTGGTATCCATCGCCAAGCGATATGTAGGCCGTGGGATGCTCTTCCTGGATCTGATTCAGGAGGGTAACCTGGGCCTGATCAAGGCTGTGGAAAAATTCGACTACACCAAGGGCTACAAGTTCTCCACCTACGCCACCTGGTGGATCCGGCAGGCCATTACCCGGGCTATTGCCGATCAGGCCCGCACCATCCGCATCCCCGTCCATATGGTGGAGACCATCAACAAGGTCATCCGGGTCTCCCGCCAGCTGCTCCAGGAGCTGGGCCACGATCCCACCCCCGAGGAGATCTCCGCCGAGATGAACATGCCGGTAGACAAGGTCCGGGAGATCCTGAAGATCGCCCAGGAGCCTGTCTCCCTTGAGACTCCCATCGGCGAGGAGGAGGACTCCCACCTGGGCGACTTTATCCCCGACGAGGATGCCTCCGAGCCCTCTGAGGCCGCCTCCTTCACCCTGCTGAAAGAGCAGCTGGTATCGGTGCTGGGTACTCTCACCGAGCGGGAGGAAAAGGTCCTCAAGCTGCGTTTCGGCATTGAGGACGGCCGCACCCGCACACTGGAAGAGGTGGGTAAGGAATTCAAAGTCACCCGGGAGCGCATCCGTCAGATCGAGGCCAAGGCTCTCCGTAAACTGCGGCATCCCAGCCGCTCCAAGAAGCTGAAGGACTTTCTCAATTAAAAAACGCGTGAATCGGCAAGCAGATTCCAATGATAGGCGCTTCTCTTGCATTTCAGGCGGAGAACTGGTAAGATAAAAGCACTTTATAGGAAACGGTGGGTGAATCCATGACAGCCTTTCTCTCGTTGGGCATTCTCTTTATGCTCCTGGGGCTGGTCTTTTTGATCGTCCCCTTTGAAAAACTGAAAGTGGTTTTTCGGCGCATGCGTTCCAATACAACAACCAAGATTGGCGGCGGCTTCCTTTTTATTACAGGAGTTGTCACCATTATCCTGGGTTTTTTCCAGTGATCCACAACAGCCGGCAGGATTCCCTGCCGGCTGTTCTTTTTGTCCGCATGATCGTTCTTGCGTGTTTTTGACTCCAAATTCAAATTGTGCCTGGATTCTCTTTCTTCTACCCCAGGTTCTTTGGTCATACCCTCCAAAATTTGGCCTTTCATTTTGTAGGATTGCTTGATTGATTTTGATTGACTTTGATTGGTCGTGGTGCTATATTGGTGTCACAAGAAGAAGCGATCAAATTCAATCAAGGTCGAAAGGAGGTATCCCTATGCTGGCAGAGCAACGTTTCGAGGCCATACTGCGGGAGCTGTCTGACAATCGGGCGGCCAGCGTATCCCGGCTGTGCCAGCTTACCGGTGCGTCGGAAGCCACCATACGGCGGGATCTGAACATCCTGTCACGACAAGGAAAGTTAAGCAAAGTACATGGCGGGGCGGTACTCTCCGGCGGCGCCTTTCAGGGCGAGGAACCGGACGTGGGCACCAAGGCTCTGCTCCACCAGGACGAGAAGGAACGCATCGCCCACTATGCCGCCGGGCTGATCGACGACGACGACGTAGTCTATCTGGACGCCGGCACCACCACTGTACGGATGGTGGAGTACTTAAAAGGGTCCGGTGCTACCTTTGTCACCAACGGTGTCGCCTGCGCCCAGCGGCTGATGGAGTTGGGACTGCGGGGCTATGTGCTGGGCGGCTTCCTGAAACCCGGCACCTGGGCGGTGGTAGGCACCGGCGCGTTGGAGGAGTTGGGTAAATACAATTTTACCAAAGCCTTCTTAGGCATCAATGGGATCACCATCCGGCAGGGCTTCACCACGCCCGACCCGGAAGAGGCCGCCATCAAAACCAAAGCCGCCGAGCAGGCATATCTCACCTTCGTGCTGGCGGACAGCAGTAAGTTTGAACTGGTGTCCGCCGTCACAGTACTGCCGCTGGAGAAGGCCACCATTATTACAGAGCATCTGCCCGATCCCGGTTACTTGGAACACACCGTAATTAAGGAGGTATCTGAATGATCTACACAGTCACCTTCAATCCCGCGCTGGACTATGTGGTATGGATGGACCAGCTGCGTCCCGGCCAGATCAACCGCACCGCCAGCGAAGAGATCCAGTGCGGCGGCAAGGGTATCAACGTATCCACCGTACTGACCGCCTTGGGCGTGGAAAATATCGCCCTTGGTTTTCTGGCCGGCTTTACGGGGCGGGCGCTGGAAGAGGGGTTGCGCAGTCAGGGCATCCGCACCGACTTTATCTGGCTTCCCGAAGGCCTCACCCGCATCAACGTCAAGGTCAAAGGCGGGGCTGAAACAGAGATCAACGGGCAGGGTCCCGCCGTCGGGCCGGTGGCGCTGCGGGCACTCCAGGACAAACTGAACCGACTGGAAGCCGGCGATTTCCTGGTGATTTCCGGCTCCGTCCCCGCCGCTCTGTCCCACGACGTCTATGAGCAGATCCTGGCCAGGCTGGAGGATCGGGGCATTCAGTTCGTGGTGGACACCACCCGGGATCTGCTGTGCAGCGCCCTTCCCTACCATCCCTTCCTCATCAAGCCCAACAGTCTGGAGCTGGGCGAATTGTTTGGCCGCACTCTGGAAAACGACGAGGACACCCGCGCCTGTGCAATGGAACTGCAGGCCAAAGGCGCCCGCAACGTACTGGTCTCTATGGCAGGCAACGGCTCCCTCCTGCTGGATGAGCGGGGCGGCTGCCACCGGTTGGGAGTACCCAAGGGCACCGTCCGCAACTCGGTGGGCGCCGGTGACTCGATGGTGGCCGGCTTCCTGGCCGGCTGGCTGGAAACCGGCGATTACGCCTACGCCCAGCGTCTGGGCGCCGCCGCCGGCTCCGCCACCGCTTTTTCCGAAGGTCTGGCGACCAAGGAACAAGTTATGGCGTTGCTCCACACCTTTTAAACCAGAAAGGAGTTTATCACCATGCGTATCGTCGATCTGCTGAGCCCGGCGAAAATCGCGCTGGGCGCTTCCGCCGCCGATAAGGAAGGCGCCATTGATCTGCTGGTGGATCTGCAAAACAAGAGCGGCTGTCTCACCGACCGGGAGACCTACAAGCAGGCCATCCTGGCCCGGGAATCCCAGACCAGCACCGCCATTGAAATGGGGATTGCCGTACCCCATGCCAAAAGCGATTGCGTCACCTCCCCCAGTCTGGCCGCTTGTATTTTGAAAGAGGGCGTGGACTATGGCGCTATGGACGGCCAGCCCTCCGACCTCTTTTTCATGATCGCCGCCCCCATGAACGGAGATCTGCATCTGGAGATTCTCTCCCACCTGATGGTTCTGCTGATGGACTTTAACTTTGTCAGCGAGCTGCGGGCCGCCTCCGACGCCCAGTCCTTCATGGCGGTCATTGACAAATATGAGTCCGCCAAGTTCCCCGAGGAGACCCCCGCAGAAACGCCCGCACCTGTTGTTGAGAGCCCCGCCGCCGGCCCCCGTATCCTGGCGGTCACCGCCTGCCCCACCGGTATCGCCCACACTTACATGGCTGCCGAAGCTCTGGAGAAAAAGGGCAAGGAGATCGGTATCCCCGTCAAGGCCGAGACTCAGGGCTCCGGCGGCGCCAAAAATATCCTGACCCAGGCGGAGATTGACGCCTGCGACGGTATCATCATTGCCGCCGACAAGGAAGTGGATCTGGCCCGGTTTGACGGCAAACATGTACTGCGGGTGCCCGTCTCCGACGGCATCCACAAGCCGGAAGAGCTGATCCGTCAAGCCCCCAACGCCCCCATCTATCATCACGCCGGCCAGGTGGTTCAGGAGACCTCCAATGAAAGCATCGGTCGCAAGCTGTACAAGCAGCTGATGAACGGAGTCAGCCATATGCTGCCCTTCGTCATTGGCGGCGGCATTCTCATTGCTCTGGCCTTCCTGCTGGACGACGCCTCCATTGACTACGCCAATTTCGGTACCAACACTCCCATCGCCGCCTGGTTCAAGAACATCGGCGGCGTGGCCTTCAACTTCATGCTGCCTATCCTGGCCGGCTACATCGCCATGTCCATTGCCGACCGGCCCGGCCTGATGGTGGGCTTCGTGGGCGGCGCGCTTGCCGTATCCGGCGCCACCTTCCTCTCCCCCTCCGGCACTTCCGTCTCCGCAGGCTTCCTGGGCGCTCTGATCGCCGGTTTTGCCGGCGGCTACCTGATGCTGGGTATGCGGAAGGTATGCGACAAGCTGCCACGGGCGCTGGAAGGTCTCAAGCCCATTCTGATCTATCCCGTGGTAGGCCTTTTGATCATAGGCCTGTTCATGTGCCTTATCAACCCCATTGTGGGCGCTATCAACACCGCCCTGTACTCCGGGCTGGAAGCGATGGGCGAGGGCAGCAAGATCGTCCTCGGCATCGTGCTGGCCGGCATGATGGCGGTGGATATGGGCGGTCCCTTCAACAAGGCTGCCTATGTATTCGGCACCTCCACTCTGGCCACAATGGCCGCCGGGCAGGGTTCCGACATCATGGCCGCCGTCATGATCGGCGGTATGGTCCCCCCTATTGCCATTGCCCTGGCCACCACCTTCTTCCGCAGCCGCTTCACCGAGGAGGAGCGCAAATCCGGCGTGGTCAACTACATCATGGGTCTGTGCTTCATTACTGAGGGGGCCATTCCCTTTGCCGCCGGCGATCCGCTCCGTGTCCTGCCCGCCTGCATCGTGGGCTCCGGCGTGGCCGGCGCTCTGTCCATGGCCTTTGGCTGCGCCCTTCCTGCCCCTCACGGCGGCATCTTCGTCTTCCCCGTCATGACCAATGTGCTGGGCTATGTCATTGCCCTGGTGGTGGGGTCCCTGGTGGGTATGCTCCTGCTGGGCCTGCTGAAGAAGAAAAAAGTTTAATAGATCCATCATATACAATACGGAAAGGAAGTATCACTATGGTTACCGCAAAAACGAAGATCGTCAATCCTCAGGGCATGCATATGCGCCCCGCTCAGCTCTTTGTCAACACGATGGCCAAGTATAACAGCGACGTCACCATTCTCTTCAACGGCAAGGAGATCAACGCCAAGAGCATCATGCATCTCATGGCCGCCTGCATCAAGCAGGGCAGCGAGATCGAAATCCAGTGCTGCGGCGAGCAGGAGACCGATGCTCTGAAAGCCGCCGTGGAACTGGTGGAATCCGGTCTGGGCGAGTGATCGCCTGGATCACCAGACAGACAAACAGGGGGAACCGTTATGATCTTACGAGGTATCGCCGCTTCGGATGGGATCGGCATCGGCAAGGCCGTCTGCGTCCGGGAACAGAACCTGGACTATTCCGCCGTCAAATACGGCGGCAAAGAGGTGGAGAAAGACCGGCTTCAATCCGCCATCAGCCAGTTCAATGAAAAAACCGCCGCTATGGCGGAACACATCCGCACCCAGGTGGGCCAGAAGGAGTCCGAGATCCTTACCGGCCAGATCATGATGCTGGGCGACCCCTTCATGCAGAGCCAAATGGGCGACGCTATCGAGGCCGGCCAATGCGCCGAGGCCGCAGTAGATCAGATCTGTACCATGTACGCCGACATGTTTGCCGGGGTAGACGACGAGCTGATGCGCCAGCGCGCCACCGATGTGCAGGACATCCGCAGCCGGATGCTGGCTATCTTGCTGGGTGTGGACAGCGTGGATGTCAGCCGTCTGCCCGCCGGCAGCGTGCTGGTGGCTCGCGACCTGACACCCTCCATGACGGTGGGACTGGACAAGGAACATGTGGCTGCCATTCTCACCGAGGTAGGAGGCCGCACCAGCCACTCCGCCATTCTGGCCCGGGCGCTGGAACTGCCCGCCGTACTCAGCGTCCCCCGGGTCATGGAGCAGCTGAAGGACGGTGACGGGGTGATCGTGGACGGCAGCGAAGGAATCGCGCTGATCAATCCCGACCAGCGCACCTTGGCCGAGTATTTGAACAAGCAGGAGGCGTTCCGGCAGCAGAAGGCGCTGCTGGCCGTTTATCGGGACCGGGAGACGGTAGACGCCGAGGGCAACCGCTACGCGTTGTATGCCAACATCGGCTCCGCGGCCGAGGCGGAGGCGGCAGCCGCCTCCGGCGCGGAAGGCATCGGCCTGTTCCGCACGGAATTTCTGTTTATGGATCGTACCAGCGTCCCCACCGAGACCGAGCAGTATGAGGCATACCTGGCTGTCTCCCGCATGATGGCAGGCAAGGAGGTCATCATCCGTACCCTGGATGTGGGCGGCGACAAAGCGGTGGACTATCTGGGAATGGCCCGCGAGGACAACCCCTTCCTGGGCCATCGGGCCATCCGCTACTGCCTGGACAACCCCAACCTGTACAAGGTCCAGCTCCGCGCCCTGCTGCGGGCGGGCGCAGAGGAGAAAAACATCAAAATCATGCTGCCTCTGGTTACCTCTCTGGAAGAGATCCGGGGCGCCCGGGCTTTGCTGGAGACCTGCAAGGCGGAGCTGGAAGCCGAGGGTCTACCCTATCACAAAGAGATTCCCCTGGGCATCATGGTAGAGACCCCCGCCGCTGCCCTGATCGCCGACCTGTTGGCACGGGAGTGTGATTTCTTCTCCATCGGCACCAATGATTTGACCCAGTATACGATGGCAGTGGACCGTGGCAACGCCCAGGTTGAGAATTTGTACACCACCTTCCACCCCGCCGTACTCCGCTCCATCCGCAACGTCATCACTGCCGCCAAAGAGGCGGGTATCCCGGTGGGCATGTGCGGAGAGGCCGCCGCAGACCCCAAACTCATTCCCCTTCTGATGACCTGGGGCCTGGACGAGTTTTCTGTCAGCGCCTCCGCCGTCCTGTCCACCCGCGCCCAGATCAGCCGCTGGCATTCCGGCCAGGCAGCCCAGGTAACCCAGGAGGCGATGGGCCTGTCTACCGCCGCCGGTGTGGAGGGCTATCTCAAATCCGCCGTTCAGTGCTGAACCATATCAAGCAAACAGGCCCTCCGGCAATGCCGGAGGGCCTTTCTATTACGATTCTATGTTGGATCAGTAACCCTGAGGAGTCTGGCCCTTCACCAGCTTCACGATGGCGGAGGTGCCCAGGCGGTCGGTGCCAAGGTTGATAAAGTCCTCGGCGTCCTGAAGGGTACGAATACCCCCGGCAGCCTTGATCCGCACCTCGGGTCCGACGTTGGCCTTGAACAGGGCCACGTCCTCCCGGGTGGCGCCACCGGTGGAGAATCCGGTGGAGGTCTTGATATAGTCAGCGCCAGCCTCGGTGACGATCTGGCACATCTTCACCTTTTCCTCCTGGGTCAGCAGGCAGGCCTCAATGATGACTTTCAGGATACGGCCCTGACAGGATCGCTTGATGGTCTTGATCTCCTCCAGCAGGTCATTCCACCGCTGATCCTTTACCCAGCCGATGTTGATGACCATGTCGATCTCGTCGGCGCCGTTGCGGATGGCGTCCTCTGTCTCAAACACCTTGACAGCGGTAGTAGAGTAGCCGTTGGGGAACCCGATCACGGTGCAGATCTTCAGGTCGTTGCCCACATAGTCGGCAGCCTGCTTCACATAGCCGGCAGGAATACACACCGATGCGCACTCATACTTCATCCCGTCGTCGCACACAGCCTTGATCTGCTCCCAGGTGGATTCGGGTTTGAGCAGCGTATGGTCACAGCGGGCCAGAATCTCCTTTACATCCATGTCAAATCGTCCTTTCTCAGGTGGATTTACTTCACTTCGATCAGCTCATAAGCGCGGGTGCCCACGCCGATCTTTTCACAGTGGGCCAGGCATACCTTCCAATCTGTATTGGGCATGCTGTTGATAAAATGATCGTGATGGTCGCAGAACCCCGGGCGGTGCATCTCCTCATCCAGCGCGGAGCCGGGGATGGGGGGCTGCTTCAGACAGGCGTCGGCGCAGGCCTGATCCAGAGCCACCGGATCAAAGGAGGCAAACATGCCCACATCAGGCAGAATGGGCAGATCGTTTTCCCCATGGCAGTCACAGTAGGGAGACACATCGATAACCAAATTGATATGGAACTGAGGCCGGCCGTCCACCACTGCTTTGGCATACTCGGCCATGCGGCAGCTCAATTCTTCCATGGCCGCATCATAGCCTGTATGAATGGCGTCCACATTACAT
This sequence comes from uncultured Flavonifractor sp., assembly GCF_944383115.1. Lineage (GTDB taxonomy): Bacteria > Bacillota > Clostridia > Oscillospirales > Oscillospiraceae > Flavonifractor. The sequence goes on from NZ_CALWOJ010000020.1 coordinate 20,831, forward strand.
ACCGCAATGCAGCGCCCGCAGCCCACACATTTTTCCAGATCGATGGACGCCTTTCGATCCTCCCCATAAGAAATCGCATTATGCGCGCACTGGGTGGAACACTTACCGCAGCCCACGCACAGCTTCTGCTCCACCACCGGCTTGCCCTGGGCGTGCTGCTCCATTTTGCCGCGGCGGGATCCGCACCCCATACCCAGATTCTTAATGGCGCCGCCAAAGCCGGTCTGCTCGTGGCCCTTGAAATGGGACAGGGATATGATCACGTCGGCCTCCATGATGGCTTTGCCGATCTTAGCCGTTGCAATATGCTCCGCGCCGGCCACTGGAACTTCCACGTCGTCATTCCCTCTCAACCCATCGCCAATGATGATCTGGCAGCCGGTAGACAGCGGCGAGAACCCGTTTTCATAAGCGGCGTCCAGATGCTCCAAGGCGTTTTTGCGCCGCCCGGGATAGAGCGTATTACAATCAGTAAGGAACGGCACACCGCCCATCGCCTTCACCACATCGGCTACTGTTTTGGCATAATTGGGCCGCAGGAAAGCCAGATTGCCCGGCTCTCCAAAGTGCATCTTGATCGCTACCAGTTTATGCGCAAAGTCAATCTCGCCAATCCCGGCAGTCCGCATCAATTTTTCCAATTTATCCAGCAGATTTTTGCCGGGCCGGCAGCGCAGGTCAGAGTAATATACCTTTGCCTGTTCCATAAATTGAGCTTTCCCCCTAGTTTACACTGTAATGTTTATGCTTTCTTATTTTATACCGGATTCTTCATAACCGCAAGTGCTTTTACCGGCAAAGCACCTCTTCGCTTCTTTCCTTGCATTGGTTCCTGCGTTATCCTTCAAATCCGGCCCATATCGGTGTTATGTCACCGAAAACCCACCAGTTTTTTTATGGCATATTATTCCGTGTGGACATCTATGTGGATATGTGGACAATACTTCTCCAAAATTGAGCCGTTTTTGTGGAAAAATCGGTGGACGATGTGAATAACCATCTGTAGACTTCATTATCACTTGCTTTTATGTAAAGCAAGTGACTTTTTCAACGTGTCAAAATCTTTCCCTTACGAGCCATTTATCCCTATTTTTGTCACTTTTCATTTTCCTGTTTTTGTATTTTATAGGCTGTATCAAAAAATCGACGAAATTCTACACGTCTTTTTTTGCATCACGCCCTTCAATTCCCTTTCTTATACATATAGTATTGGATCCTCCGCAAACACTCCAACAGGAGCGGGCCGTTCAAAATGTCCCTCCCCACCGGCAGCTCGGCACTATTGTGCCGATTTATTCTTGACAATCCGTCCCACGGCCTCTATAATATTCATCAGCCTCTGGCAGCGTTTCTCCGTTGCTGTTGCGCTTAATTTTATCCGGGTGTGGCGAAGCTTGGTATCGCGCTTGGTTCGGGTCCAAGAGGCCGTGGGTTCGAATCCCGCCACTCGGACCAAGAAAGTCCTGAAACGTAAGTTTCCGGGCTTTCTTTTTCTATCATAATAAAGAGGTGAATCTGGATGGAACAGATCTGTATCCGCCCCATGGAAGAAGCACAGGCCGCCGCTGTTTCAGCCCTCATTGGCCGCGTGCTGTTGGAGGTCAATATCCGGGACTATCCTCGGGAGGCCCTGATGGAATTTGTGGACTACTACAGCCCCGAACGGGTGGCCTCCATCCCCAAATCCGGCGGCCACAGCTACGTTGCCATGCTGGGAGACGAGCTGCTGGCCTGTGGTTCTGTGGTCCCTGTGGCTGACCGTCCGGGAGAATGTATCATTCAGGCGCTTTTCGTGCGGCCGGATTGGGAAGGCCGGGGTGTGGGCCGGCAGTTGGTGGAGACCCTGGAAGCAGATCCACTGTTCCGAGCCGCCCGCAGAGTCGCGGTCTCCGCTTCCCTGACCTCTCATGAATTCTATCTGAAACTGGGCTATCGCTACCAGGACGGGATCAAGGTCTGCGAGGATAACGACCACTATTGGATGGAAAAATTCAACACGTCCCTTTAAGCAAAGCGATTCCCTCGCATATCACTTCTTACCTTAATATAGCATCTCATCTGCTACAGCAGTGCCAGGCCGTTGATCAGCAGCTTAAACTGCAATCCCAGGTACTCCGCGGCCCGGCGGCAGAGGAGCATCCGCTCCAGAAAGATCTCAAAGTAATCCATGACCGCGCAAAACTGCGTATTGATGGTCAGGGTGAGGGTAATTGTATTTCCCTCTTGATCCAACGCCAGATCAGATCGCTCTGCGGCATAGTTCACTCTGTCATGGATATCGAAGTTCTGGTGTTCTTTGTTGCGCACCCGGCTGCGCCTTACATCCGTTTTATCCGCCAAAATGAGCGCCGCGGCCACCGGATTGACCGGAAAGGCCGTGGAGTCGTCGTGGTGTCCAATGGCAGTAATGACCGCTGCCACGTCAGCCGGCTCCATTCCCATCTTGTCCAGAATGCGAAACGCCATGACCGCACCGGTCTGGGCGTGATCGTGCCGGTTGACCACATTGCCGATGTCGTGCATAAAGCCGGCAATCCGGGCCAGCTCTTGCTGGTGGGCATTGTAGCCCAACTGTTGTAGAATATCCGCCGCCACTTCCGCACAGCGGGTAACATGAGCAAAGCTATGTTCTGTATAACCCAACGCCTGCAAAGACTGGTCGGCCTGTGTGATGTAAGTGCGGATCTCCTCCGACTTCCGCACCGCTTCATAATCAACATGCACAGGTATTCCGCTCCTTTCTGTTGTCCGTTTTCATCTATCATGATAGCCAAGCTGCCGCCATTTTACAAGCAGGCAGGCAAGATTTTATTTCCCTCCCTCTGCAAAAAAAGCGTTGACAAACCGGGGCCCGTATGCTACTATATTCTGGCTGACGTACTTAACTACGTCGGTACCCATGCGGGTGTAGTTCAATGGTAGAATCCCAGCCTTCCAAGCTGGTCGCGTGGGTTCGATTCCCATCACCCG
>NZ_CALWOJ010000021.1 GCF_944383115.1 uncultured Flavonifractor sp.
GTTGTCGTAGATGGACATGGGGAAGGGGTTGGGCTTCTGGAACACCATGCCGATCTGCTTGCGCAGCCAGGTCACGTCCACCTTGGAGTCGTAGATCTCCTGGCCCCGGTACTGCACGCTGCCGGTGATCTTGATGCCGGGCACCAGGTCGTTCATCCGGTCCAGGGTCTTGAGGAAGGTGGACTTGCCGCAGCCCGAGGGGCCGATGAGCGCGGTGACCTGCTTCTCCGGAATGTCCACGCAGACGTCTTTCAGGGCCTGGGTCTGGCCGTACCAGAGGTTGAGGCTCTTGGCAGACAAGATAATATTTTCATCCATACGGGATCTCCTTACTTTTTCTTCAGTTTCTTGCCCACCAGCTTGGCGCTCAGATTGATGAATAGCGTGAGCAGCATCAGGATGGCGGCAATGGCAAAGGCCACGTCAAACTCGGCTCGCTCCTTGGCGTACACATACAGAGCCACGGTGAGGGAGGCGCCGGAAGAGTGGATAAAGTGATCGAAGGAGGCAAAAAAGTCATTGAGGGCCATACCCATGCCGGCGGTAAAGAGCAGGGCGGCGGACTCGCCCACAATGCGGCCCACGGACAGAATACAGCCGGTGACGATGCCGTCCACCGAGGAGGGCAGCACCACTGTGCGGATCATCCGAAATTTGCCGGCGCCCAGGCCCAGAGCGGCCTCCCGGTAGGACTGGGGTACTGTTTTGAGGGCCTCCTGGGTGGTGCGGACAATGGTGGGCAGGGTCATGATGACCAGGGTGAGGGAGCCGGCCAGCAGGGAGGCCTTCAAGCCCAGGAACTGGCAGAAAAACAGCATACCCACCAGGCCGAAGATGATGGAGGGGATACCGGTGAGGGTCTCGGTGGCAAATTCCAGGATTCCCACCAGACGGCGGTTGGAGGCATACTCGGTCAGGTAGATGGCCGCCCCCACGCCCAGGGGCAGGATGAAGATCAAAGTTACCACGACGATATACACGGTGTTTAAAATGTTGGGAAGAATACCGATCGTATCTTTGATATAGCTGCTCTCGCTGGACAGGAACTCCCAGGAGATGTGAGGCAGGCCCTTGACAAAGATATAGCCGATGATGAACACCAGCAGCGCGCAGGTCAGGACAGCGCAGAAGTAGAGCAGGAAGCGGAGGGTGCGGTCATAGGCCTTCCGCTTTCCGGAAAGAGGTTTCATTTCGATCACAGTATATCACCCCTTCTTCCGTTTGAGAAGTGTGTTGAGGATCACATTGATGAGCATGATGAAGAGGAACAGTACCAGCGCGATGGAGAACAGAGCCTGGCGCTGGAGGCCGGAGGCGTAGGACATCTCGCTGGCCACGGCGGTGGTGAGGAAGCGGACGGAGGAGAAGAGGGAGGGCATATTGGCCACGTTGCCCGCCACCATGATGACGGCCATGGCCTCGCCGATGGCACGGCCGATGCCCAGCACGATGGAGGCGGCAATGCCGCTGGAGGCGGCGGGGACGCTCACCCGGAACACCGTCTCGATATGGGTGGCGCCCAGAGCCAGGGAGGCCTCCTCGTACTCCTTGGGAACCGCCTTCAGGGCGGTCTCGGACACCGAGATGATGGAGGGCAGGATCATGACGGCCAGTACGATGATGGCGCAGAACAGGCTGGCGCCGTCAGGCAGGTTGAACAGCTCCCGGACGGCGGGAACCAGCACCATCATACCGATGAGACCGTAGACCACCGAGGGGATGCCCGCCAGCAGGTCCACTGCGGTACGCACGGCGGTGGCCAGCTTGGGCGGGGCGATTTTGGCCAGGAACACCGCCGTCATAAAGCCCACCGGGACGCCCAGCACAATGGCGCCGGCGGTGCCGTAGATGGAGGTCAGGATGAAGGGGAGGATACCGAAGGAGGGCTCCGATGCAGTGGAGGCCCACTTGGTTCCGAAGAGAAACTCCACCAGCCCGATCTCCTTGATGGCGGGCAGGCCGGAGACGATCAGATAAATGCTGATAAACAGGACGAAGACGACCGCAATGAAACCGCAGAGGAAGAACAGCAGGTTCATGGTCACTTCCAGCGGTCGGAGCTTTTGTTTCATGGTGAATGACCGGCCTTTCGTAAAGAGTTGTAATCATAGCGATTGCCCCCTCGTGACCGAGGGGGCAATCCGGGAAGCGGGCGATCTTATTCGGCCACAGGCACCGCGCCGGCGCCGGCGATGAGGTCGGCGGCATCAGCGGAGGTAGCCCACTCGATGAAGGCCTGAGCCGCGTCGGAGAGTTCGGCGCTGTCGCTGACGATGAAGTTGAAGTTACGCTGAATGGCGTAGCTGCCGTCCAGAACGGTCTCCTCAGAGGGAGCCACACCGCCCACGGTGATGGCCTTTACGGTGTCATCCACAGCAGACAGGGAGGCGTAGCCGATGGCGTTGGGGTTGGAAGCCACGTTGGCGATCACTTCGCCGGTGGAGGTCAGCTCGTTCTGGTACTTGCAGTTATCGGTGGTGCCGGTGATGGACTCAAAGCCGTCCCGGGTGCCGGAACCGGCCTCACGGCCGATGAACACGACCTGGGCGTCGTTGCCGCCAACCTCGGACCAGTTGGTGATCTCACCGGTGGCCAGCTGAGCGATCTGCTCCACGCTCAGGTCAGCCACGGGGTTCTCGGGGTTGATGATGATGGCGATGCCGTCCTTGGCCACGGTGATGGCCTTCACGCCGGTCTCATCATCCTTCAGGTCGCGGCTGGCCAGACCGATGTCGGCGGTGCCGTCCTGAGCGGAGGTGATGCCGGCGCCGGAACCGGAACCGGTGTACTGAACCTGGATGCCGGGCTGGACCTCACGGAAGGCCTCGGTCAGGGAGCCCATCACGCTCTCCATGGAGGTGGAGCCGTTGGTGACCACGGTGCCGGTCAGCTCAGTGGTGTTGTCGGGAGTCTCGGACTCAGTCACAGCGGGGCTGTTGGTGTTGCCGGCGGGGCTGTTGGCGCTGCCGGCATCGCCGCCGCCGCAGCCGGCCAGCATACCCACGCACAGAGCGGCGGAAAGCATCAGCGCAAGCGTTCTCTTTTTCATGGTGTTCAATCTCCAATCATGCAATGTATTCTTGGTGTCTCGGAACAAGTTACAGTATATCGGCCCATTGTAAAGTTGTCCTTCAAAGAATTGTAAAGAATGGGTAAAGTCCCTCTCTCCCAAGAGATGGGCGACTTTACATTTCAGCATGTCCCATTTTACAAAGAAGATACAGTTCGTTCCGAAAAAAGGAAAGAAAAAACCAAAAGGCGGAAAATTGCATGGATCAATATATTGTATTATGTTTCAAGGAAAGCTATAATAACAATGGTGAAAAACGCGCCTTTCCACCTGTGTCAGGCAATCGCCAAGCTGATGATCATATAAAGGAGATACTGAGATGTCGAATATCTGGCATGATATAAGCCCCAGCCGGATCCAGCCCGAGGACTTTGTGGCGGTGATCGAGATCCCCAAGGGCAGCAAGAAAAAGTATGAATTGGATAAGGAGACCGGCCTCATCATTCTGGACCGGGTGCTGCATACCTCCACCCACTATCCCGCCAACTATGGATTCATCCCCCGCACTTACGGCGACGACGGCGATCCTCTGGACGTGCTGGTCCTCTGCTCTGAGGCCATGGACCCTCTGACCCTGGTGCGCTGTTATCCTGTGGGCTATATTTCCATGCTGGACGGCGGCAAGAACGATGAGAAGATCATTGCCATTCCGTTCTCCGACCCCACTTATAACACTTATCAGGACCTGATGGATCTGCCCGGCCATATTTTTGACGAGATGGCCCATTTCTTTACTGTCTACAAGGCTCTGGAAGGCAAAGAGGCGGTTGCCGGCGACGTGAACGACCGGAAGGCCGCCATTCGGGTGATCCAGCACGCGATGGGCCACTATGCCGAATGCTTTTTGGGCGGAGCCGCTCCCAGGGTGGATCACCGGCATTCGGACCGGTAAACGGCGTTAAGGAAATCTTAATTGATTTTTTCCACCCTTTTTTCCAGTTCTGTGTTAAAATCGTACTGGCCCGCGTCAGAGAGAGGGCGCGGGGCGTGCATCCTTCCGTATGAAATCAGACAAAGAGAGGACGGTTCCTATGGAGCATCCATTTGACTGCCTGGTCATCGGCGCCGGCATGGCGGGCGCCATCTGCGCCCGGGAGCTGGCCGAGCGGGGCGGGAAGAAGGTGCTGGTGCTGGAGCGCCGGGACCATGTGGGCGGCAACGCCTACGACTGCTTTGATCAGGCTGGCATCCTCATTCATCAATATGGGCCCCACATTTTTCACACAAACGATCAGCGGGTGTTTGAATTCCTCTCCCGCTTTACCCAGTGGAGAAATTATCAGCATCAGGTGGTGGCCAACATCCCGGCGGGCGAGGGACGGCAGGAGATGCCGGTGCCCTTCAACCTGATCTCTATGGAGATCGCTTTCGGCAGGGAGAAGGCGGGCAGACTGGCCCAAAAGCTCATTGCCGCCTACGGGGCGGAAAAGAAGGTCACCATTCTGGAGCTGAGGCAGAACCCGGACCCCGAAATTGCCGCCCTGGCCGACTATGTGTACGAGCATGTCTTTGTCCACTACACCATGAAGCAGTGGGGGCAGCGGCCGGAGGAGATCGACCCCAACACCACCGCCCGGGTGCCGGTATTTCTTTCGGAGGACAGCCGGTATTTTCAGGATACCTATCAGGGGATGCCCAAGGAGGGTTACACCCCCATGTTTGAGCGGATGCTGGACCATCCCGACATCAAGGTGGAGCTGAACGCCGAGGCCGGAGAACGCCTGACTCTGGCCGATGGGCAGGTGCTGCTGGACGGGGCGCCCTTTAACGGCACGGTGATCTACACCGGCGCGGCGGACGAGCTGTTTGGCTGCAAGTACGGCCGGCTGCCTTACCGCACGCTGAACTTTGTCTTTGAGACCCATCCGGTGGATTACTGGCAGAGCCACGGCACGGTGAATTACACCGTGGATCAGGACTATACCCGCATCACCGAGTTCAAGTATCTCACCGGCCAGGATCTGCCCGGGGTGACCACCGTCATGAAGGAGTACTCCAGCGCCTATACCGGGAAGCCGGGGGAGATCCCCTACTACGCCATTATCAACGAGGACAACAACGCCCTCTACGCCAGGTACAAGGCGGAAGCCGACCGCTTCCCCCGGTTCCACCTGCTGGGCCGGCTGGCGGAATATAAATATTACAACATGGACGCCATTGCCGCCCGGGCCCTGGCGCTGTGTGACGATCTGTTGAAGTGAGGAACGTACATATGTCAAAACTCATTACATTCGCGGTACCCTGCTACAATTCCGCCGCCTACATGGAGCATTGTGTGGAGACCCTGCTCACCGGCGGAGAGGACATTGAGATCATTCTGGTGGACGACGGCTCCACCAAAGACGACACCCCCGCCATCTGCGACCGTTACGCCGCCCAGTACCCCGACATCGTCAAGGCCATCCACCAGGAAAACGGTGGCCATGGCGAGGGCGTCAACCAGGGCATCCGCAACGCCACCGGCTTTTACTTTAAGGTAGTGGACTCCGACGACTGGCTGGACGAGGCCGCCCTCCAGAAGGCCCTGGAGAAGCTGCGGAAGTTCGCCAAAATGGAGAAGCCGGTGGACATGTTTGTGGCTAACTACGTCTACGAGCATGTGGAGGACAACACCCAGAAGGTGGTGCGCTACACCAACGTGTTCCCCCAGAACAAGATCTTCTCCTGGAGCAAGGTGGGCCGGTTCCGCCCCTCCCAGTTCCTGCTGATGCACAGCGTGATCTACCGCACCCAGCTGCTGCGGGACTGCGGGCTGGAGCTGCCTAAGCACACCTTCTATGTGGACAACATCTTTGTCTACCAGCCCCTGCCCTATGTGAAGCGGATCTATTACATGGACATCGACCTGTACCGCTACTTCATCGGCCGGGCCGACCAGAGCGTCAATGAGCAGGTGATGGTGGGCCGGGTGGACCAGCAGCTGCGGGTCAATAAAATCATGATCGACAGCCACGACCTGCGCAAGCTCCACGCCCAGCAGCCCAGACTGGCCCGGTACATGAGCAGCTACCTTTCCATGATGATGACCATCTCCTCCATCTTCCTCATTCTGGACGGCTCCCCCGAGGCACTGGGCAAAAAGACCGAGCTGTGGGAGTACCTCCGCAGCAAGGACGTGGGGCTGTACCACAAGTACAAGTACCGCTCCCTGTCCTTTGTGGGCAACATCCCCGGCTATCAGGGCCGGAAGCTGTCGGTGAAGCTGTACCGGCTGGCCCGGAAGATCTACAAATTCAACTGAGCATAAAAAAGCAGGACGCGTGCGCGTCCTGTAGGTTCCATTGAGAAACCCGGCTGCGCGGTAAGCGCAACCGGGTTTCTTACATGTCTATGCAGGAACGGTGCGAAAGCGGGGGGAGGCCGTTCCTTATAATTGGACCTTTGCGATGAGCTTGGTCAGCTCCTGGGGCTGGCCGATGGCGATACAAGGCATATGGGCATCCTCCGGGAAGGTGATCATGAAGTAGCCTTCAGCCAATGTGATGGGATCGGAGGGACCTGCTAGCTTCACCATATCCTTGTCCTCGTCGTAGCCGATCTGCTCCAGCTGATGGATGTTTGCATAGCCGATCTGCTCCCGGCCTTTGGCCACATAATGGATATCCGCGTAGCGCCGATGGGCTTCCAGGGAACACTCCTCCAAAGGCTTGGTTTTCATAGGCCGCACTTTTACAAAGACCCGGTCGCCGTCCAGGATGATATCCTCCCGTTTGGCGTTGCAGGGCTGGTAGCCGGCCAAAAAGTCCAGGGCCTGACGGAACCCGTCCCCCAGGAAAGCGTATGCTGCCCGGTTTTCAATTCGGTCAATAATCATCGTCTCAACTCCTTATCGCTGTACCCGGCCGGAGACGTTTCCGTTCATCAGCGCGTACACCTCGGGCAGGTTGGAGAGATTAAAGTCGCCCAGAATTGTCTGCTTCAGGGCGGAGGCGGCTGTGGCGAACTCGCCGGCCTTTTCCAGAGAGAAATCATTTAAAAGGGCGTAGATCAGCGCCGCGGCAAAGGATGCGCCGCCGCCGCCCCGGTCCACCAGGCGGATGTCGTACTTTCTGCTCCGATAGAAATGCTCGCCGTCAAATACCAGGGAGGACCAGCCGTTATCGGAAGCGGAGTAGCTCTCCCGCAGCGTGGAGGCGATGTAACGGAAGTGAAAAGCGTCCCGCAGCTTCAGGAAGGTCTGACGATAGCCCTCGATGTCCAGTTTGCCGCTGTTGACGTCGGTGTTGTCCGGCTTGAAGCCCAGCACTTTTTCCGCATCCTCCTCGTTGCCGATGCACACGTCCACATATTGCATCAGAGGGCGCATGATCTGCTGGGCCTTTTCCGGGGTCCAGAGCTTGCTGCGGTAGTTCAGATCCACGCTTACGGTAACATTGTGCTTTTTGGCGCACTTGAGGGCGGCTGCCGTCAGTTCCGCGGCGTTGTCGCTGATGGCAGGCGTGATGCCCGCCACATGGAACCAGTCGGCGTCGGAGAAGATGGCGTCGAAATCGAAGTCCTCCGGAACCGCCTCGGCCATTGAGGAGTGTCTCCGGTCGTAGAGGACGTTGGAAGGACGCATGGATACGCCGCTTTCGTAGAAGTTCAAGCCCATGCGCTCCCCGCCCCTGGCGATGTACCGGGTATCCACGCCCTGCTCCCGCAGCTTGTTGACGGCAATATCCCCCAAGGGATTTTGGGGCAGTTTGGTCACATACGCGCTGTTGAGTCCGAACCGGGCCAGGGAGACTGCCACGATGGATTCATCTCCACCGTAAAAGGCCTCATATTCCGTGGCCTGCTCAAAGCGCAGATTTCCTTTCGGCATGAAACGAATCATCATTTCGCCCAAAGTAACTACTTTCTTCATAAGAACTCCTTCAGTCAACGTAAGCGTTAGGTTTTTCCGTAGGCATAAAGATAGTAATTACGCCCGGCCGTGACCCACGGCTCCTCCACCGGGTGATAGCCGCTGCCTTTGACGGCCAGGTAGATGCGGGCGGATTTTTCCACCACCTGACAGCACACTTTTGCTTCGTCCAGAGAGCGGCCGCAGCAGATGGCGCCGTGGTTGCGGATCAAAAGAGCATTCTTGTCTCCCAGCGTACGGACCACTTCGTCGCCCAGTTCTTTGTGCTGTTCAGAGGGGACGAACCGGGACGTTACGGGGACAGCGCCGCCGATGAGTTGACACATCTCTTCCGAGAGGGGCGGGATGCCGCCATCCAGGGTCGACACACCCATCGCGCAGGCGGAATGGGTGTGGATAATGGCCCGGATGTCCGGGCGGCTTGCCAAAATGCCGCGGTGCAGCTCCCGCTCGCTGGTGGGCAGCCGGCTGCCGGAGAGAATGTCGCCGTTCAGACCCATCACGATCAGATCCTCCGGCTTCATCTCCTCATAAGGGACTTTGGACGGTGTGATCAGCATACGATCGTCGTCCAGGCGCAGGCTGATGTTGCCCCAGGTGCCGAAGGTGAGGCCCTCCCGTACCATCCACAGGCAGGCGTCAATGACGGCTGTTCTTGCTTGTACAGAATCATTCATGGGCGATCAACTCCCTGTATGAAGTGCGGCCGGGCTTTAGGGGACGATAAAGCCCTCTTTTTTGGCGTCCGCAATCACGGACACGAAGCGGCGGACCTGCTGCGTGATCCATTGCAGTCCCTCTTCCCGGATATGGGCCTCGTCCATGAAAACCCGTGCGCCGGATACCGCGCAGGCCCCGCAGCGGATAAAATCAGCCGCATTGTCCAGATTGATGCCGCCGGAGGGGATCAGATTGACTTCCGGGAAAACCATGCGCAGGTTGGTCATGTACTTGGCGCCGCCCAGCGCGCCGGGGAAGATCTTGACCATGCTGGCGCCTGCCTGCATGGCCTGAAACACCTCGGTCGCGCTGAATGCGCCGGAGTACACCGGGGCGTTATAGCGGTTGGCCACGTTGATCACATCAGGAATGACGCAGGGATTGACGATGCAGGAGCCGCCGTGCATCAGAACCTCCCGGGCAGAGGCGGCATCCAGAACCGTGCCGGCGGCTACCAGCAGCTTGTCCCCAAAATGAGAGGAGATGGCTTCGATTGCCTCCAAAACGCCCGGCGTGGTCATAGTGACTTCCAGGATCCTGGCGCCGCCGTCGTACATGGCCTGGGCATAGGAAATAAAGTCGCTCTTTTCGTGCAGCTTAATGCAGGGCAGAATGCCGCAGGCCTTCGTCTGGGCAATGACAAACTCTTTTCGGGTCATATTGTCAGTCATAATCCTTCTCCTTTGCGCTACCCCAGGATAGCATTGGGGATACATGTGATGATCTGCGGGAAGATGGTCAACAGGGTGACCAGGAGGTAGAAACCGATGAAGAATGGGACGCACTCTTTGAACACCTTTTGGGTCGGGGCCCTGGCCAGGCCGGAAATGATGTACACCATACTGCCTACCGGGGGAGTAATCAGGCCGATCATACAGTTGAGGATCAGGATCACGCCGAAGGCGCTGGGGTCCATACCGCAGGCGGTGACCACGGGGATCACCATAGGCGCAAAGAGAGTGATATTGACGATGGGGTCGGAGAGACAGCCCACCAGGAAGAAGAAGACGTTGATGATAATGAGCAGGACGATGGGGTTGCTGCTCAGGGACAGCATGTGGGTGGAGAACAGCGACGGGATATTCTCTTTTGCCAGCACATGGCTGAAGCATGCGCCGCCCACAAAGAAGATGAGAGTAACGCCGCAGTTGCAAAATACGTTCTTTACCGCCTGCCACAGCGCCTGGAGGCCCAGCGTGCGATATACCACAGCGCCCAGAAACGCGGCGTACAATACGGTGATGACCGCGCCTTCGGAGATGGTGACGATGCCGGTGGAGATGGTGGTGAGCAGCACCACCGGGGTCAGGATAGGCAGGATGCCCCGACGAAAAGCTCTGGCCAGGCTGGCCCGGGTGGGGCGCTTCTCCATTGGATAGCCACGCCGAATACTGATCCAGGCGATGTATCCGCTCATAAAGACCGCCATCAGGATGCCGGGAATGATTCCGCCCAGGAGCATCTTGCCCACGGAGGCGCTGCTGACCACCATTGCATAGACCACCACAGGGATACTGGGCGGGATGATGGGGCCGATACAGCTGGAAGCCGCGGTGCAGGCCGCGTTGAAGGGCTTGTCAAAGCCGCGGTTGACCATAGAGCGATAGCACAGGTAGCCAATACCGCCAGCGTCGGCGGCAGCGGAACCGGACATGCCGGCAAACACTACGCTGGTCAGGACGTTGGTATGGCCCAGGCCGCCAGGGATCCATCCCACCGGATCGTTGCACAGGTCAAACATCCGGTCGGCCACGGTGGAGGAATTCATCACCTCTGCGGTAAGCATGAACATGGGAATGGCGATGAGCGTAAAGCTGTCCAGAGAGGAGAACATCTCCATCGAGAAAAAGGACAGGGGCTGGCCGGACAACAGAGCATAGACCACCGACGAGGAGATCATGGCGAATCCGATGGGCATTCCCACCAGAAACAGTACGATAAAAGCCACCACGAAAATAATAAATATCATGTGCTTTCCCCCTCGTTGCGGCCCTGAAGCAGGCAGACGGCGTTTCCAACGGCATGGAACATGGTCAGCACGCAGAAGATGGGCATGATGGTAAACAGGACCTTTAAAGACAGATGGAGCGTGGGTGTGGTGATCTGATACTGGATGGCATCCAAAGAGGGAGGCAGCAAGGCCAGAGCGGTAATGCAGATCAGGATCTGCAGGATGCTCTTCCAGATACATTGCACCTTAGGGGACTGCTTTGTGATCAGAAAGTCAATAGCCACATGGCTGTTCTTTTCCGTTGCATAGCAGACGGAGAGAAAACCGATCCAGATCAGCATCAGGTTTGTAACCTCTTCCACCCATTTGATGGGCTGATTGAACAGGTAGCGCATGACGATGCCATAAAGGATGATAAGGAACATCATACAGATCATGACAGTCCCGATGATCGCCTCCAACGCGGCGATCTTATCGTTGATCTTCCGTAACATGACGTTACACTCCAATCACTGCAGCGCCTGGATTTCCTGGTAGATCTCCTCCCACTCGGGATAGTTTTTGAAGACTTCGGGCAGCCGGTCGATAAACAGCTGCTTGTCCACTTCCACCAGTTCCAGCTTGCCGTCGCCCTGGGTGGTCAGGCGATTGATGGACTCCTCTTCGCCGGTCTCGTTGGCCTCTTCGATGTAGCTGCCCACCTGCTCAAAGGCTTCCAGCACCAGAGCCCGATCCTCTTCGCTCAGAGAGTCAAAGCAATCGTTGGACATGATCCAGTATTCGGTTGCCAGCATGTGGTCGGTTTTGATCAGGTAATTGGTCACCTCGGCGAAGTTCATGCTTTCGATCTGGGAGAGCGGGTTCTCGGTGGCCTGTACCACGTTGGTCTGGAGGCTCATATACACGTCGCCGATGGGCAGCGGGGTGCCGACGGCGCCCAGAATGGTGGCGGCCTCAGGATAGGGGGAGATGTTGACGGTACGCATCTTCAGGTTGGCAAACTCCTCGGGAGTGGAGGCCTTCTTGATGGAGACCACTTCCCGGAAACCAAAGTGGTTGGTCTCGATGATGTGGCAGCCCATCGCCTCTTCGATTTTGCCGTTGATCTCGTCCTTAATGGGACTTTCGGTAAACAGGTGCCAGTGATCGTAGTCCCGGAACAGGTACGGGCCCTGAAGCGCGCTGGCCTCGGGCACATAGTCGGCGTTGTAGCTGGTGTGGAACACATCCAGGGTGTTCATGCGTACGCCCTTGATGCAGTTCTCCTGGTCGCCGTAGGTGCCGTTGGGATAAATGTTCAAGCTGATGCGCCCGTCGGTCTGCTCCTTCAGGAAGGTATTGGCAGCTTCCAGGGCAAGGTGATGGGCATCTTCGGTGGTGTACATATGGGCGACTTCAATGACAATGGGGTCGGTTTGCTGCGAAGGTTCGGTCCCAGGCGCGGGAGAAGTGCCGCCGCTGCCGGGCGCGGGCTGACCACAGCCAGCCAGCAGAAGGGTTACAGAGAGGAGAGCGATTCCCATTTTAAAAAGATTTCGTTTCATTGTTCGTACTCCTTCCGAAAGATTACTTGTAGTACAGTTGTACAGGTAACACAATTATAGTATCGGCATAACCCGTTGTCAGTAGCAATATGGAGTAAAATAAACGGGCGTCTGCGAGCTTTCAATCGCAGACGCCCGTAAATATGTGAAATGTGTCAGGAGAGGGTCTCCGGCTGCTGAAAAGAGGAATCGTAGGAGGAGCGGTTCAGATGCTCCATCATTTTTTTCTCCGCGGCTCTGGGGTCGCCGCTTTTAATGGCTTCAATGATCTGCCTGTGCATGGACAGGCTCTCTTCCAACGCGCCCGGGGTATCGTACCCCCGGTCGAAAAGCATTTTCAACGCGTCGGACAAGGATTTCAAAAACTCGGAAAACAAAATATTGTTGCTGGCTTCCGCAATATAAGTATGGAACAGCAGGTCGTATTGGATCCAGTTTTCTTTGTCAGCTTTGTGCTGTTCCATGAGGGCCACCGCCTCTTGGAGCCGCTCAATCTGTTCCGGAGTGGCGCGCACCGCGGCGTAGCCGCAGGCGGAGACTTCCAGCGCCTTTCGGATTTCATAGATCTGCTCCAGAGAGAACCCGTTCATGATGGTCAGCCGGTTGATCATATCCTGGAGGGAATTCACATTGGGACGCACGATCCGGGCGCCCTCGCCGTTTTTCAGCTCCACCAGTCCCCGCTCTTTCAAAATTTTCAGTGACTCCCGCACAATGTTCCTGCTCACGCCAAAATTTTCGGCCAGCATTGCTTCCGAGGGCAGCCGGTCGCCCACTTTTAACGTATCGTCCAGGATCATCTGCTCCAGGGTATCTGCAATGGTCTCATATAAATTGTTCTTTTTCGCCTCTTCCACGTTCAGACGTTTCAAGATGGGCCTCCAATCAACCAACTACAGTAAAATAGTGGAATTGTTCTTTGGTAACTGATTTTACTCCCGGATTGATGCTCTGTCAAGCAATGTGCGCCGCCTGTTTTGCGCCCTTCAGCCCATAAGACCTGCCAGCCAGTCCCGGATGGGAATGTAGGCCAGGGGCAGGAAGATGGCGGGCAGCATGTTGCCTACCCGCAGCTTCTCCTTGGGCAGGCCCAGCATATTGATACCGATACCCACAATGATGGTGCCGCCCACGGCGCTCATCTCATTGACGATGGCGGGATCGATCTGCTGGCCCACCAGGCCGAAAATCAGCGTCATACCCCCCTCGTATACCAGGATGGGCAGGGTGGAGAAGGCCACGCCGATGCCCATAGCAGCGGAGAAGGTGATGGCGGTGACGCCGTCCATCACGGACTTGGAGATCAGAATATCGTAATTGCCGTTCATGCCCGCTTCCATGGCCCCGTTGATGGCCATAGCCCCCACGCAGAAGAGGACGGAGGCGGTGACAAAGCCCTCCACAAACCGGCTGTTTTCGTCCTTGCGGAGCAGCTTGCGCTGGAGCAGCCCTCCCACGCCGTCCATCCGGCCCTCGATGTTGATGCCCTCTCCGATCAAAGTACCGATCACCATACACACAATGACGCACAGGGTATCCGCCGTACTGATCATGCCGGTAATACCAATGCCCATGGTACACAGGCCCAGGGCAAAGGTGATGCCAGAGGCAAACCGGGTGCTGATGCGGTTTTTGAACAGAAGGCCCAGAATGCTGCCCAGCAGGATCAGGACCACATTGATAATGGTGGCAATCATAGGGATTCCTCGCTTTTATACGGCAACTCGCTAAAATATACGGTTCTATGATAAAACTTCTGCCGCCATTTGTCAAAAGGTTTCTGGACGTATGCCGGACAGCCCAGGGGAATAGAGTGGAAGTGGACCATTGAAAGGGAGGTGGATCCGTTGAAACTCGACCGGACATCCATGCTCTACGGCACCCTGCTGCTTACCGGCACCGGGATTGCCGGGCAGTTTTTGGGGTTTGTCTACCGCATTTTGCTCTCCCGGCTCATCGGCGCGGAGGTCATGGGCCTCTATCAGCTCATTATGCCGGTATATTCCGTGCTTCTGTCTCTGACGGCGGTGGGACTGACGGCGGCAGTATCCAATCTGTCCGCCGGGTACTATGCAAGGGGGGAGCGGGGAGCGGCCAGACAGGTACTCCGCCGGTGCCTGCTGGGCTTTCTTGCCCTTTTTGGGGTGCTGGCCGCCGTCACCGCCCTGCTGTACGACCCTATTTCGGTCTATCTGTTGGGGGACGCCCGCACCCAGATGGGGCTGTTGCTGCTGTTGCCCTGCATCCTGCTTACCGGTGTGGAAAACCTGCATAAGCATTTCTTCTATGGTACCGGTGCCATCCGGCCCCCGGCAGCGGTGGAGCTGTGCGAGCAGGTGATCCGGGCGGGCGCGGTACTGGGGCTGCTCATCCTCTTCCTGCCCCAGAATCCGGAGCGTACCGTGGCCCTCATCGTGCTGGGTATGATCGTATGCGAACTGTTTTCTTCCATGACCCTGATGCTGCTGGCCCGCCGCCGGCTGGCCGGGGAGAAGCTGCGGGAGCCGGGGGCCTCCCGGCGCATGAACCGGCAGATCCTGGCCATCGCCCTGCCGGTGGGCTTTACCAGCCTGCTGGGTAATTTGATGGGTTCGGCCAACGCGGTCCTCATTCCCCAGCGGCTGGTGGCCGCCGGGGCGGAGGTGAGCCGGGCCATGGAGGAGTTCGGCGTGCTGTGCGGCATGACCATGCCCATGCTCTGCCTGCCCACCGCCTTCATCGGGGCGCTGGGCCTGGTGCTGATGCCCAAGCTGGCCCAGGGCGCAGCCCTGGGCAACAGCCCGCTGATCCGACGGCGGATCGACCGGTCCATGCTGGCAACCTCGGTGCTGATGTTTCCGGCTATGGCCCTGCTGGTGGTGTTGGGCCCCACGCTGGGCCAACTGCTGTTCCAGGAGGAGGGGGTTGGACAGCATCTGCTCCCCCTGTCGGTGGGAGTGCTGCTCTCCTGCTGGCAGGCGGTGCTGGGCTGCGCCCTCAACGGACTGGGGAAACAGCGGGCGGCCGCCCGCAGTTCCATCCTGTCCGGGGCATTGCAGCTGGGCTGCACTTATGTGCTGCTGGGAATTCCCGGCGTGGGGGTGGGGGGCTATTCGGTGGGAGTAGTGGCCTCCTCCGCCCTGGGCGCCCTGCTCAACTGGCGGCAGGTGCGGCGGACGGCGGGGCTGAAACCCCATCTGTTTGATTGGGTGGTGGCGCCGGGGCTGGCCGCCCTGCTGATGGGCCTGACCTGCAACCTGCTGTTCCAGGTGCTGCTGAACAGCGGCGTGGGCCAGTTCACCGCCATCGGGTCCTGCGCCCTCTTTGGCGCAGTGCTTTACCTGGCAGCCCTCCAGGCACAGGGAGTGGGGCTGCGCCGCCTTTTCCGCCTGAGATGACGGTTATACCAGGTAGCTGGCCGTTAAAAGCAAGGCCAGCAGGAGGAAGAAGAGTACCCCGGGATTG
This sequence comes from uncultured Flavonifractor sp., assembly GCF_944383115.1. Lineage (GTDB taxonomy): Bacteria > Bacillota > Clostridia > Oscillospirales > Oscillospiraceae > Flavonifractor. Next base: position 15,579 of record NZ_CALWOJ010000021.1, read on the forward strand.
AGGAAAAAAAGACGCCACTTCCAACGCTCGGGCAGGGGGACGATGCCCGGGGCCAGGCAGACCTTCCGCCGCCCGGCGGCCAAAAAGGCCACGGCAGCCCCCATGGAACCCAGCACCAACAGGGTAATGAGGTGCTGCCCGGTCTGGCCCAGCAGGTTTAGCAGCGGTACGAGACCAACCGAGGTGAAGTTGACCAGGGCGTGGATCAGGATGGACTGCCACAGACAGCCGGTTCGCAGCACCTCATAGGCCAGGATCGCCCCCACCGCAAACGCATAAAAGAATTGGTTCAGATTGCCGTGAAACAGCCCGAAGCAAAGGGCAGAAGCCAGGATGGCAAATCTGTCCCCGTAGGGCCGCAGCCGGTCCAGAAGCAGCTTTCGGAACAGAAATTCTTCCGATACAGGCGCGATGACGCAGCCCAGGAGCAGATTCAGGACAATAGGGTAGGCAGCCAGATTGTCCACCGGGTTGGTTACCCCAGCTCCCCGCAAGGCTCCGATCAGCCGGGTAAGCATCAGGGTGAGAAAATTGGCCAGGTACACCAGCCCCAACGCGGTCACATAGGCCTTGCCCAGGTTCAGAGGCCCCATGGGCCTGACAGGCCGAACCCTGGGGACGGGCATCCCCCGCAGGGCCAGACAAAAAGCGGGTACCCCTACGCCGTAGGCCGAACCCACCGACAAACACCAGCGGAATGCCGGGTCATGCAGCAGAGCAGGAGAGAGGCGGAACACCAGGAAACCGACCAGCATCTGGACGGCCAGCATGGCCGCCATCTGGGCAAACAGCGCCCAGCCCAGCCGGGACAACCAGAGACGATGGGGGCGCAGCAGAGCGGAGCGGTTGTGTTGATCCGGGTACAATTCCGTCACCTCGCACAAAAAATCTTCCCTTTTTCGCGGCCCAAAGCCGGGCGGAGTTGACTTCCTGCTTCGGGCGCAAGGGTTTCAGGCTGTATTATAGCAGGAATGGTGGATAAGGGCAAGAAACAAACACTATATTGACATGAACGTTTTTCATGATACAATATCTTGTGTTCACAAAAGTAAACCACTCAGAGGAGAGATGAGATATGCCCATTTCTGAAAACGCCAAGGCGGTACTGGAGCGGCGCTACCTGGCCCGGGACGAGGAGGGGAACCCCACCGAGACGGTGGACGGGTTGTTCCGGCGGGTCGCCAATGCCATTGCTGAGGGCGACCGCCATTTCGATCCCAAGGCTGATGTAGTGGCCACGGCGGCGGAATTCTATGAGATGATGACCAATCTGGACTTCCTGCCCAACTCCCCCACCCTGATGAACGCCGGCCGGCCCCTGGGGCAGCTGTCGGCTTGTTTTGTGCTGCCCGTGGCCGACTCTATGGAGGACATCTTCGACGCCATCAAGAACGCCGCCCTGATCCACAAGAGCGGCGGCGGTACCGGGTTCTCATTCTCCCGCCTGCGGCCCAAGGGTTCCACCGTCAACTCCACCGGCGGCGTGGCCAGCGGCCCCATCTCCTTTATGAAGGTATTCAACGCCGCCACCGAGGCGGTGAAGCAGGGCGGTACCCGCCGGGGGGCCAACATGGGCATCCTCCGGGTGGATCACCCCGACATTATGGACTTTATTACCTGCAAGAACGATACCTCCGAGATCACCAACTTCAACATCTCCGTGGGCATCACCGAGGCCTTTATGGAGGCGGTGAGCGCCGACGGCATGTACGATCTGGTGGACCCCGCCACCGGTCGGGTGACCGGCCAGCTGAAGGCCAAGGAGGTTTTTGACACCATCGTCACCTCCGCCTGGCAGACCGGCGAGCCGGGCATCATCTTCCTGGATCGCCTCAACCGGGACAACGCGGTGCCCGGTCAGGGAGAGATCGAGTCCACCAATCCCTGCGGCGAGCAGCCCCTGCTGCCCTATGAGAGCTGCAACCTGGGTTCCATCAACCTGGTCAACCACATCACCAAGACGGTGGCCGGCTGGGTGCTGGACCGGGCCAAGCTGGAAAAAACCATCCGCACCGCCGTCCACTTCCTGGATAACGTCATCGAGGTCAACCAGTACCCCCTGCCTGAGATCGATCAGATGACCCGCTCCACCCGCAAGATCGGCCTGGGCGTCATGGGCTTTGCCGATATGCTCCTCTATATGGGCGTACCCTACAACAGCGAGGAGGGCGTGGCCCTGGCCGCTGAGATTATGGACACGGTGAACACCATTGGCCACCAGGAGAGCCAGCGGCTGGCCGAGACCCGGGGCGCCTTCCCTCTCTTTGCTGAGAGCATCTACAAGGAGGACAAGCCCATCCGCAACGCCACCGTCACCACCATCGCGCCCACCGGAACCCTGTCCATCATTGCCGGGGTGAGCAGCGGCGTAGAGCCGGTGTTTGCCTACGCCTATATCCGCAACGTCATGGACAACACCCACCTCATCGAGACCAACCAGATCCTGAAGGACAAGCTGGTGGAGGCGGGCATCTACTCCGAGGAGCTGATGCGCAAGATCGTGGAGCAGGGTTCCCTGGCCCATGTGGACGGCATCCCCGAGGACATCAAGCGGGTCTTTGTGTGCGCCCACGACGTGTCCCCCATCTGGCATGTGCGGATGCAGGCCGCCTTCCAGCAGTATACTGACAACGCCGTCAGCAAGACGGTGAATTTCCCCAATTCCGCTACCAAGGCCGAGGTGGCTGAGGTCTACCGCCTGGCCTACACCCTGGGCTGCAAGGGCACCACCATCTACCGGGACGGCAGCCGCAATGAGCAGGTACTCAACATCGGCAAGGTCAACGACGGCAAGGAACCCGCCCCTGCCGGCCGGGTGTGCGAGGAGTGCCAGATCCCCCAGGAGGAGTACGGCCACATCCTGCCCCGGCCCCGTCCTGCCGTTACCACCGGCTTTACCGAGAAGGTGCGCATTGGCTGCGGCAACCTCTATATTACCGTCAACTATGACGAGAACGGCATCTGCGAGGTGTTCACCAACACCGGGCGGGCCGGCGGCTGCCCCAGCCAGTCTGAGGCCACCGCCCGGCTGGTCAGCGTGGGCATCCGCTCCGGCATGGACCCCAAGGAGATCATTCAGCAGCTCAAGGGCATCCGCTGCCCCTCCTGCCTGCGGCAGCCCGGCGTGCCGGTGATGAGCTGCCCCGACGCCATTGCCAAGGCCCTGGAGAAGGTACTCAAGGTGTCTCAGAACGGCAGCCACGAGCCTGTCCCCGCCCCCATCAGTCCGGCGGCCAAAGCGGCCCCCATCCCCCGGCCCGGCATGACCCCCGCCGAGGCCAAACTGGCCAAGTTCTGCCCCGAGTGCGGGGCAAAGCTGGAGCATGAGGGCGGCTGCGTCACCTGCCGGGACTGCGGCTACTCCAAGTGCGGCTGAACCAAGGCAAGGGCCTGTCGCGTTTCCCCGCGGCAGGCCTTTTTCCAAAGCAGGGGGATAGCTGACGGCGGCAGCAGTCACACTAATAAGAGCGTGGATGAAATCCGCTTACGTTATGCTTACAGGAGGCGTCAGCTATGTGTACCAGTTTGACCTTTACTACCGCCGATCCCTACTTTGGCCGCAACCTGGACCTGGAGTATCACTTCGGCCAGCAGGTGGTCATTACCCCCCGCAATTATCCCTTTACCTTTAAAGCCATGCCCGCTCTGGAGACGCACTATGCCATCATCGGCATGGCCACTGTGGCGGAGGGCTATCCCCTCTACGCCGAGGCAGTCAACGAGAAGGGCCTCTATCTGGCCGGTCTCAACTTCCCGGGCAACGCCTGCTATCCCTGCGGCCCGGAGGACGGCACTCCCGCCGCTCCCTATGAGCTGATCCCCTGGCTGCTGGGCAGCTGCGACAGCGTGGATCAGGCGGAGGAAAAGCTGCGGTCCGTTCGGATTCTGGACACCCCCTTTGCCCCCAATGTGCCCAACGCTCCCCTCCACTGGCACCTGTCCGATGGAAAGCGGACTCTGGTGGCGGAGCCTATGGCTGACGGACTGCGGCTGTTTGAGGACCCGGTAGGCGTGCTGACCAATAACCCCGCCTTCGACTTTCACCTGGCCAACCTGAACCAGTACCTGGGCCTGTCCGCCGCTCAGCCGGAAAACCGCTTTGGCGGGCCGGGGCTGCGCCCCTTCGGCCAGGGTATGGGCGCTCTGGGCCTGCCGGGGGACTGGTCCCCCGCCTCCCGCTTTGTCCGGGCTGCCTTCCTCAAATGGAACAGCGCCTGCGAGCCGGACGAGGCCTCCAGCGTCAGCCAGTTCTTTCACATCCTGGACGCCGTGGCCATGCCCCGGGGAGCTGTGCGTACCCCGGAAGGGAAGTGGGACATCACCGACTACTCCTGCTGTGTCAACGGCCGTACAGGCACCTATTATTACAAGACCTACGACAACAGCCAGATCACCGCGGTTGCCATGGACGAGGCCGCCCGGGAAGGTTCGAAGCTGCTTTGCAGGCCTTTGGTGACCGGCCAGCAGTTTCGTACAGAGCCTTGAGCCCTCCGCCGGGGCGTACCGTCCCGGCCTTTATACATATTGCCCAAAAGCCTTGGTTTCCTGCCGGGCGGAACGGGGCGAAAAGGGGTACAAAACCATGCAGTTTGCCGATTCGTCCGAGAGTTAAGGCGGCTTTTTAGAACGGGATTGTGCATATTGGCTATAATCATTGATAAAAAAATAACGAATTTCTCTTGCATTTTACTTGCCTGTTGGGCGGCGGTGCGTTATACTTATTAGGTGGGAACTTGTTAAAAATATAACAATTCTAGTTAGGTTACAGGACAAGGAGGCAGAACAAATGGGTTTTGTGAAGCTGGGAAAGCAGGGCCATGTCGGCGTGGTGACCATTGACCGGCAGGAGGCGCTGAACGCGCTGAACAGCCAGGTTCTGAGCGATCTGGACGCGGTCATCGACCAGGTGGCTGCCGACGACGAGATCTATGTGATGATCCTCACCGGCGCGGGCCGTTCCTTTGTGGCGGGCGCTGACATCGGCGAGATGAAGAACTTCTCTTCCATCGACGGCAAGAAGTTCGGCGTCCACGGCGGCGGTGTGTTCCTGAAGCTGGAGAATATGGCCAAGCCGGTCATTGCCGCCATCAACGGATTTGCCCTGGGCGGCGGCTGCGAGCTGAGCATGGCTTGTGATATCCGTCTGGCCAGTGAGAAGGCCAAGTTCGGTCAGCCCGAGGTGGGCCTGGGCATTACCCCCGGTTTCGCCGGCACTCAGCGGCTGCCCCGCATCGTGGGCATCTCCAAGGCCATGGAGCTGATCCTGACCGCTAAGGTGATCGGGGCTGCCGAGGCCAAGGCCATCGGCCTGGTCAGCGAGGTCTATCCCCCCGAGGAGCTGATGGACAAGGCCATGGAGCTGGCCAACGCCATCTGCGCCAACGCTCAGATCGCCGTGCAGGAGTCCAAGCGCTGCATCCGCATGGGCATGCAGACCGACATCGCCACCGGTTCCGCTTTTGAGGCCGAGGCCTTCGGCGTTTGCTGCGGCACCGCCGACAAGGACGAAGGCATGGGCGCGTTCCTGGAGAAGCGCGCGGAAAAACACTTCCAGAACAAGTAAGCATCCATCTGTCTGAACTGGTTTGATACATCTTTTATTATAAATTGAAATAGATTGAAAAGAGGTTTTCTGCTATGAAGAAGATCGTTGTCATCGGTGGCGGCACCATGGGTCTGGATATTGCCCAGGTTTTTGCCAAGAAGGACTTTGACGTTGTGGTCCGCGATATCAACGACGACATCATCAAGGCTTCCGAGGCCCGCCTGAACAAGAGCCTGGACAAGCTGGTGGCCAAGGGCAAGATGGACGAGGCCAAGAAGGCCGACATCCTGGCCCACATGAGCTTTACCACCGATCTGAAGGCTGCTGCCGACGCCGACCTGGTGGTTGAGGCCGCCATCGAGAACCTGGACATCAAGAAGAGCATCTTTGCCGAGCTGGACAGCATCTGCAAGCCCGAGACCATCCTGGCCTCCAACACCTCTTCTATCTCCATCACCGCCATCGCCGCCGCCACCAAGCGGGCCGACAAGTTCATCGGTATGCACTTCTTCAACCCCGCTACCGTCATGAAGCTGGTGGAGGTGATCCGCGGCGCTCACACCTCCGACGAGACCTTCAAGACCATCAGCGACCTGTCTGTGGAGATCGGCAAGGAGCCCGTCGAGGTCAACGAGGCCCCCGGCTTCGTGGTCAACAAGATCCTGATCCCCATGATCAACGAGGGCATCGATCTGGTGTACACCGGTGTTGCTTCCGTTGAGGGCGTTGATACCGCTATGAAGCTGGGCGCCAATCATCCCATGGGCCCCCTGGCTCTGGGCGATCTGGTGGGCCTGGACGTGTGCCTGGCCATCATGGACACCCTGTACAATGAGACCCACGATCCCAAGTATCGTGCCTCCCTGCTGCTGCGGAAGATGGTCCGCGCCGGCAAGCTGGGCCGTAAGACCGGCATCGGTTTCTACGACTACACCAAGAAGTAATATCTGCGTCCCAACAACGCGCGAAGCGACGACGGGCGGGAGCCCAAAACACTCCCGCCCGCCGTTGTGAAATATATATCTAGGAGGAAGGCAACAAATGGATCTGCACCTTTCCAAAGAGCAGGAAATGCTCCGCAAGATGTACCGTGACTTTGCCGAAAACGAAGTCAAGCCCCTGGCTGAGTGGGTGGACGAGAACGAAGCGTTCCCCGAGGAGACCGTCAAGAAGATGGCCAAGCTGGGCATGATGGGCATCTATTTCCCCAAGGAGTATGGCGGCGCCGGCGCGGACGTTCTGTCCTACGTCATGGCCGTCGAGGAGATGAGCAAGGTCTGTGGTACCACCGGCGTTATCATCTCCGCTCACACCTCCCTGTGCTGCGCTCCCATCTATGAGAACGGCACCGAGGAGCAGAAGATGAAGTATCTGCCCAAGCTGTGCTCCGGCGAGTGGATCGGCGCCTTCGGTCTGACCGAGCCCGGCGCCGGCACCGACGCCCAGGGCCAGCAGACCACCGCCGTGCTGGACGAGAAGGGCGAGAACTGGATCCTCAACGGCTCCAAGATCTTCATCACCAACGCCGGCTACGCCAACGTGTTCGTGATCTTCGCCATCACCGGCATCTCCACCGACAAGCGCGGCCGCAAGAAGAAGGAAATCTCCGCCTTCATCGTGGAGCGCACCGATCCCGGCTTCTCCGTGGGCAAGCACGAGAAGAAGATGGGCATCAAGGGCTCCTCCACCTGCGAGCTGATCATGGAGGACTGCGTGATCCCCGCCGACCGTCTGCTGGGCAAGCAGGGCAAGGGCTTCGGCATCGCCATGAAGACCCTGGACGGCGGCCGTATCGGCATCGCCTCCCAGGCTCTGGGTCTGGCCGAGGGCGCCATTGAGGAGACCATCAAGTACACCAAGGAGCGCGTTCAGTTCGGCCGCCGCATTTCCCAGTTCCAGAACACCCAGTTCCAGCTGGCCGACATGCATGCCCGGACCGAGGCCGCCAAGTGGCTGGTCTACTCCGCCGCTATGAAGAAGCAGAACCATGAGCCCTACACCGTGGACGCTGCTATGGCCAAGCTGTTTGCCGCTGAGACCGCCAGCGACGTAACCCGCCGCTGCGTGCAGCTGTTCGGCGGCTACGGCTACACCCGCGAGTACCCCGTGGAGCGCATGATGCGCGACGCCAAGATCACCGAGATCTACGAGGGCACCAGCGAGGTCCAGCGGATGGTCATTTCTGCCAACCTGGGCGTGAACTAAAGGAACTGGAGGGAAAATTACGATATGAAATGCATCGTTTGTGTCAAGCAGGTACCTGATACCTCCGGTGTGGTGGCGGTGAAGGAAGACGGCACCATGGACCGTGCCGCAATGGCCACCATCACCAACCACGACGACCTGGCTGCTGTTGAGGCCGCTCTGCGCATCAAGGACGCTACCGGCTGCAAGGTGGTAGTGGTCTCCATGGGCCCCCCGCCCGCCGAAGGCATGCTCCGGGAGCTGCTGGCTATGGGCTGCGACGAGGCCGTGCTGGTTTCCGCCCGTGAGTTCGGCGGTTCCGATACTTACGCCACTTCTCAGATCCTGGCTGCCGCCATCAAGAAGATCGGCATCGAGGATGACGACATCGTGTTCTGCGGCCGTCAGGCCATCGACGGCGACACCGCTCAGGTGGGTCCCCAGATCGCCGAGAAGCTGCACCTGCCCCAGGT